>KB900392.1 GCA_000378865.1 actinobacterium SCGC AAA278-I18
TAGGTCATCTGCCCATTAATCTTTAGCGCAACCTCAGCATTTCTATATCCACAGCCCGTTACTGGAGTTTGGTCAACATCACTTAACGCAATTGTTGCCACATATAACTGCCCAGTTGCAGCATCTGATGCGGTAAGTGCTGTGACAGTCACATTCTCATCACAGGCGGTTGCAGCAAGATAGGCCGCACCTTGTGAATCTGGGGTGGTGATAGTAATTAGGGTGGCTGCAAATACTCCACCTGCTCCTAAGAGTGTAAAGAAGGCAATTATTAGAAAATCTTTTTTTGAAAATAAATCAATGGTGAAGGATCTTAAAACAGTAAGGACTTTAGATAAAGGTCCTGCTAACATTTTAGTTACGTCTGACGCTTAGTACGTATCTAGGAGTTCCGCTTTGTTCGGCATCAAATGCGGTTAATGTTGTATTGGCGTAGTAGGCGCTGGCACCTGCAGTTAAATTTGTAGTTGCGGAGTGGAAATAAAAGGTAGTAGGAGTTGCAGTGGATGGGATTGTCCATGAGGCTTGCATCGCTGTGCCACTACCTAGGTAGACGGCCATATTTAAGATTTGATTTCCACAACCTTCAAGAAATCCATTACCTGGATCGGTCTGGTTAATGCCAGAGATCTCTATTTGAGATATCTTAAATCTATTACTTGAGTTATCCCAGACAGCAGCTCGGCGAATCGTAATACTTTCATCACATGCGGTAGCAGCAAGATCCTCACCACCCCAAAGCGCAGTTGCACCATTTACAGTGATTGTGTTCTCTGGAGCTGCAACAACACCGCGAGCGAGCATGAAG
This sequence comes from actinobacterium SCGC AAA278-I18, assembly GCA_000378865.1. Lineage (GTDB taxonomy): Bacteria > Actinomycetota > Actinomycetes > Nanopelagicales > Nanopelagicaceae > Nanopelagicus. Next base: position 809 of record KB900392.1, read on the forward strand.
CCAGAGAAGGCGATTACCATTACAACAAAAAATGGTAATTTCTTTTTCCTTTTACTGGTGCTCGCTTCACTTGCTAGATGTTCCGACATTCCCATATCTTAACTCAACCTTTAGGGTTCAAATTCTGTTATGTCACCTAAATAGGTGTCAGATATCAAAGTTAATTTGTTAAATCAGCAGATTAATACCGATCTCTTGTCGGAGAAAACATCTTTCGTAGCTGCCCAATTGATAGTGAGATCAGCCAGATTCCACCCAGCATCAGTGCAATTGGTATTGGGCTAAGTAATCTGCCCAACTTAGGAATTGTAAGTATTACCACCCCCTTCACATCTTTGTTTGCCTTAAGACCATAATCTGGTTGGTTGTTGTTATCTCCTTTAATGGTCCAACCACCCTGCGCGCTACCACCAATAATTCTGTGGGCGTAGGTGGTCACGGGTGTGCCATCTAGGGCTCGGGCGGTATAGAGGACAATGTCATTAATCTGTGGCTTTCGATACTTAGTATTTTCAACTAAAACCACATCACCAATTTTTAGTACTGGAAGCATTGAGCCAGAGAGAACAACTCGTAGCTGAAGTACTTGGAAAGCGATAAGTAATACAAAGACCGCCAGTAGCCCCATTGCCACACTTTCAATCGCCTTAAAGGCCGCCTTTGATCTACCAGCTGATCTACCACTTGATCTAGCGGGAATTAAATCCTCTTGCTGCCATAGGTTACTTGGCTGCTCTTGATAACTTTGCGATTGTGAGTTATCTATACTCTGCCGGCTTTTAGGCAGAGTTAATTTGCGCCGTTGCTGCTTAACAGTTCTGTTAGCAACAGCTGCCGCAACTGGCATTGGTATTTGATATGGGCGGTTATAAACGATCTGATCCTCTTCAAACTCCTCTTGGGCAATTGAGGCAAAATCAGGACCTTGAGTGAAGGTGGGAATTAAGGTGACCTCATCTGAGAGGTGAAATAAGGCGCTGCGAACTCGTTGATTATTTGAGATGGTTCTAATTAATACTGATTGCTTCTTCCTTGAATCACCTGATGCTTTAGCAGCGGCTGAGTTATCAACCCAGATATCAAGACCTAACTCAGGACGAGCGCTTACTCCCCATTTACCAGTTGGTTGATCTAGTGGCGCCACTTTGCAAGTATAGGTTTTACTTAGTTGATAGAGATAGCGAAGGTGCCAAGTGTTGCTGGATCACGGGCGGTGAAGGCGGTGGTGGCGTAGTAGGTGGTGCCGCTATTAGCTGAGTTTGTGGCGGCGGCAAATACATAACTGTTATCTAGGGTGCTGGAGGCGATACTCCAGGAGGCTTGGTAGGCAACCCCACCAATGACTACAGCAAGTTGCATAACCTTATTTCCACAGGCACTTGCTAAGCCATTTACCCCTGTGATTGAAATAGTTGAGAGCTTATACATTCCAACGGTTGCATCAATTGAGTTTTGAGTTGTAATACTTACATCAGAATCACAAGAAGTGGCTGTCGTCGCCCCTGAGCCGACTGACAAGCCACTTCCGGTATTAATCGTTATATTCGTTACTGCAAGTACACCCGACACTAAAAAGCAAATCCCTAGCAGAGCAAGTGTTATAACGGCGGTTAGGCCTTTATAACTCCTGCGGTTTTTTCTTAATAACATAGCGATATTTTACTACCGCTATGTTAAAAATTATGCGATAGAGAGCGCTACAGTCGTTAGATTTGAAATACTAAATGAGGTTAGAGCAATTGATGAGTAGTAGTAACTCCCAATATTTCTACCGCTATTAGTTGCACCAAAGCTATAAATATATCCATTACTAGTACTTGCTGCTATTGAACCAAGGGTCCATGAAGCGTTGTAAACACCAGCTGATGTTACAACTGCCAGTTGCATAACTTTTCTAGTAGTAGCACCGCAACCAAGTCCAGTGTTATTCAATGTTGAGGACAAATCAACACCAGTTACTTCAAATCCAGTTATATTGTAAAGATTTGTAGTTGTGTCATACGCCTGAGTTGCTGAGATAGCCACATCAGTATCACAAGTAGTAGCTGTTGCATAACCGGCACCAAGTGATAGTGGAGATCCTGAGTTAATTGAGATAGATGTTGCAGCAACTACGCCACCAATACCCATAACACCAACTAATGCAACAAGAATTAATAATCTCTTCTTGTTCTTATTGGTTCTTTTTTCCATTTTAAATTGCTCCTTTAGGGGAATTTGCTATTCGTCGGGAATAACAGATAGGTAAAGTAAAGCATGAGGGTTAGGGATTTAAAAGTCCCAGATTAAGTCAAAACAGAAATTTGTCACCTAATTAGATGACAAAAATTAACTACCTGAAATTCCAATCGCAACCTGTTTCATATCCATAATGCCCACTGATGCAAGTGCAATTGAGGCGTTGTAGGTGCCAGAGCTTCCACTTAGCACATATGTCCTTAGGTTGCTGGTGCCAAAGGTAAAAGAAATGGTTGAATAATCTGATCTAGTAGGCAGCGTCCAAGAAGCTGTCTGAGTTATGTTAACGTCATCAATTACCACCAAGCGTAATATCTGTCCGCCGCAGCCAAGGGGTGCGGCCCGTAAATCAATTTCTGAAATCACAAAGGTTCCATACCGGTTATATGGATCGGCATAAGGAGCGGCGGTGTACTTGTATCCATCAATACGAATTAAATTATCGCAAGTAGCGGTATTAGTAGCTCCTGAGCCCATATTTAGTGAGACATTGTTATTAACAGTTATAACCTGTGCTGCTGTAACTCCGCCAAGACCTAATAGCGCTAGGGTTGCGATAAGTGCAAAACTAAGTTTTCTACTTAGCTTTAACTTAATTGGCACGGGGAAACTCCTTTTAAAATAAGCACTTCAGACCACTCTCAATCAAACCATGAGAGTTTGAAAAAAGAAACTCCAGATATTTAAATAAATCACTTTTGTCACCTAATCAGGTTACAAACAACATTAGACTAACTCTCTACCTTAAGTTAATATTCACTTTACTATGCAACGGAGACTTCCCCGTCGCAAAGATGTTGCACAAAATGATTCAGCGATGAATTACTTTTTCGACAACTTTGCCGACCATGAAATTGCTGAATATGGCTATAACCGTGCGCCAAAGCGATCTAGGATTTCAGCGCGGAATCCTATTGTTTTAGTATTGATTTGGGCAATCTTAAGTTTTACTGGAGTAGCTGCTGCGGTGGCAATTACCGTTAGAGGAAATAGTGGTTCAGCAGGTGAGGTCAGCTTAGCTGTTGGACATGCACCAACTGTGGCATGTGATACCCAAAGCGGAGTAAGTACCGACACTATAAGTAGCTGGTCTACCACCTATACCGATTTCACATTACAAAGAGTTGATCTTTCAAATGTTGATTCAACCTGCGCTGGTAAGACTTTAACCTTAGTTTTATATTTAAATAACTCAACCTCACAATCGCTAACCTGTGCGCTGCCGGCCACAATTGCAGCAAGTGTTAATTACTCACTCGCAACCTTTACCTTTGCTACCGCAAGCTTTGCTACCTCATCTGTTTCTCAGTGGCCATGCACAACTCTTGGTTTGATCACAAATCCAATATATATGGCATCTCTTGCTGGTACTGCGGTGCAGATTCTTTAAAAGCTACTACTGCTTCTTATCAAGCAGATCTAGCTTACGGCCTTGTGAGATTAGTTTTTTCTGAAGATCAAAGTCATTTTGAGTCAGTGCATATATGGATGCGAGAGATATAACATCACGCCGAGCAGGGGCTTGTTCTAGCAATTCATAAACTAGCTTTTTAGCATTAGGTATATCTGTTTCCTTAAAAGCAACCCTAGTTAGATCAATTTTAGCCTCAAGGCATCTTGGATTTAAGGCCAGCGCCTTTTTCGCGTTCTTTTTAGTAATAGCCAGCGCCACCTTGTCATCTTTTTTATATGTCATAAGCCCATTTTGGGGGCCAAAGTAGATTAAGCAGGGCAGATAAGGGGAGATTTGGTAGGTAGGAATAATCTGCTTTGCAGTCTTTGCTAGCCCCAGATCAAACTTAATCTGTGCATAAACAAAGTTACCGGCAATAAATATGCTTAAAGCGGCAACAGATGCGACGCCTGCCCGTATCGGTATCTGAATCACCTTGCGCACATTGCTAATAACACCATTGCTATATGCAGCACCTATTGAGAAGCCGGCCAGTGCCCAAAAGAGGTACTTATGCTGGATGGTGATCGGGCTGATATTTGAGTTTGAAATAAAAATCAGAAAGAAGACACCTAGCCAGTAGAAGGTGGGGCGATGATTTGGGTACTTATTGTAATTTATATATAGAGATCTAATTAAGATCAAAAGCAAGAAGGTAAAGGCGAACATGGCAAAGATTCCTAAGGTGGCCATGCTTTGGATCACTGAGGAGTGGGCATCATTGGTCACTAAAAACTCATTGCTTTTAAAAGAGTAGAGGCTGCGATGTTGGTCGTAGTAGTAGCCGAAATTATCTGGCCCAACCCCAAAAAATGGCCGGGAGAAAAACATCTTAACCCCACTTAGCCAGAAGGTGGACCTAACTACTACCTGCTCTTCAGTGGTAATAAAAACTAGTGGGATCTTAGCTAGTGGAATTACTAACATTGCTTCAATCCACAGAAGTGTTAAAGCGCTGGCGCTAATTGAGAATCTATTTAATGAGAGTGGAAATCTTTTAATTTTTGCTCTGAATTGGTAAATGATAAAAAATACAGCAAAAATTAGTAGATCAATATATCCTTGTTTTGGACCTAGCTTATATATTAAAAATAAAGAAAGGGGTGGCATAATAATAAATAACACCCGATAAGCAATATGCCGCTTACCAACTAGCAACATAATCAATGGCAGAGTTGTTCCAATCCAAGCAGATAGAAAATCTATATTTCCTAAGGTGGAACCAAAGCCGCCATCACCTGGTAGCACAATTAATTTAAATTGCTGCAGTAGGCCAAGAAAGTTAACAGTAAAAAATCCCATTATAAAATAAGGCAGGTAATGATTAAATCTGTCCATGCCAACTGTGGCAAAGTAAATTGCAATAAGCAGGAGGCTATATAGTGAGATAAGGCCGGTATAGCGACCAACATCTCCAACCATTGAGCCAATAATATTTCCGCCGGCAACAGTTGAAATTGCAGTTGATAAAAATAAAGCTACCAGTGCTATCCATATTTTTTTGCTTAGCTTTGGAATCTTATTTTTAATAACTAAATATGCTCCAGCACCAGTTGCTGAGATAGCTAAAGCAACAAATTGAGCATTAGCATTTCGATCAAATGACTCTTTAAAAATAAATCTTGGAATACAAGCAATGCTAGTTAAAATAAAGGAGATGCCAATAAATGAAAATCTATTCGCAATAAAATTTTTCACTACAGATAAGCTCTTATTCACTTATCTCCCATTCAATTTGACTGTGTTACTTAAGTTAATAAAACAATAATTAAGTAAATCATCTTTTAATTAAAATTAATTACTCTTATGGTTTATGTCTTCTAAAAATTGATCACACCTGGCCAAAGATGGCATCTGTTTAATAGATATGCTGGGTTAACCCCTCACATAAGTATTTCTCGCATAATGGGTTAACCCCTTAATTTTCAGCATTAATCGATAAAAATTTTAAATGCTGTCACACTTTTGTCATGTCAATAGGTGTCAAAGCTAGTGAGAGCTCACTCGCTGCTGCCGTAAACAAAAAAGAATTAAAAAAGGTGGTAATAATAAATGATCAACCGCTCTTTCTTGCTGGAATTAAGAGCTATGTTGAAGTAAACCTGGTTGGAATTGAAATTGTTTTTGCTGGTAGTTGGTTTGATTATTCAACCTCTAAGATTTCACTAAGTGAAGTATTTGCCATTTTAACCTCACAAAATCAAACTGAGAGTGAAATTAATTCTCAAATTTCACACTTTTATGAGATTGAAACTCCTATCTTACTTATGCATGATAAGGATTTAGATTTTTCATTAAATGAAATACTTAAGTTAGGCCCTTGTGTAGTAGTTGAGAGCCATTGCACACTAGATACTTTTTATACTGCTTGCCTTGAGATTATTGAAAATAATACCAGTTGGCAAAGTGATGAGATCAAAGAAAAAACTAAAGTAGCAGTGAAGACAAAGTCAACCTTAAGTCCGCGGGAGAAAGAATCTTTAATTCTCTATGCATCCGGTCTTACTTTAAAAGAGGTAGCAAATAAATTAGAACTGTCTCCCAACTCAGTGGGTAAGTTTATTTCTAGAGGCAAAGATAAGTTAACTAAATCTGGTGCTGCTGTGGGTTCAAAAACTGGTATTTATATGGAGCTTAAAAAACTTAATTTAATGCGTTAATTAATTAAGGCGCCAATGTTTTTAATTATTGCGCCAGCAATAGGCACTAAGAAAAAGCCTTTACCTGCTATATCTTGAGTTCTAAGTGTAATATTTTTTCCTTCAAGTCCTAGGGTTAATTGATCACCATTTATTGAACCAGCACCAAAGTAGGTTGTAGTTTGCTCACCTGTTTTTACCTTTACCACCATCACATTTCCGCTAATTACCTCTTTAGTTTTCTTGTAGATCACTAAACTAGTTGTTGTTGAGCCAAGAAAGGTTCTAGGGCCTTGATCAGGAACAGTCACCGCTAATCCATAAACTTGGAAAATAACACCAATTAAGATAAATACTAAAGCTGTAAAGCCGACCGTCTTAATCCGCTCAGACCATGGATTTTCAGATTGCTCTGGATCTTGTATAAATGGATCGTTATTAATTGGGTGAAAACCAGTTAAATCAGATAATCCAGAGTTGCTATTCTGAGGTGGTAGGTAGCTTTGCTTGCCCACTTGCTGCTCATTAAATCTAACCTCTGGCCGAGGAGTTGGCCTAGGCACAGCTCGCACCTGGCTTCGATCACTTTGCCTGCGGGTTAAACCAATCCCCTCTGCGCTAAGCAGAAATCTATTTGCACTCTCATCAGGACGTCCAGTGCCATGCCAGGTTGCAATCTCAACCAATGTGCCAGGATCTAACTCGCCAATTGTTATTTGATGCCCCTCAGGTAGTGCAATCTGAGCAGCAAATTGATCTGAATTATTTAAAATTGCAGCGGGCTTTGGCTTATCCTCATCGCCCTCTTGGATCTGCATCACGCTCCTAAGTGTTGATAAAAGTAAATCACACCTTTATCGACAGGTAAATCGTAGCGGGAGGGGGGCGATTAATCGAGGCATAACCTCTTTTTGTAAGGCCAGAACCTAGTTGTGACTGGGTTCTGGCCTTATCTAACTAATAAACCGCTGCTTTTTCCTGCTTTGAAATCTTAAGCCATGAAATAAAGCCCCAGATAACAAATGGTAGATAGATCGCATACAAAGTACCAGTTGGGTAGTAACCATTCTTAAATGCAAATGGCACACCAACTAGATCAACGAGCACCCAAACTAGCCAGAACTCAACATAACCTCGACTCATGCCGAAAGTTGCAAGTGCGGTTCCAGTAAATATCCAGGTATCAACAAATAGCCATTGACCTGATTCACCGAGAGATTTAAAGATTTGATATGCAATTGTGAAAAAGATTGCAATTGCTGGAACTAATACCAGCTTTTCTTTTGTAGTTGTCCAGCGCGGAATTACTGGAGGAGTTCCCGGAGCGCCAGATTTGCGGTGTTGATTCCAGCGAATCCACCCATAGATACTGACAACTATTAATAACAAGTTACGGCTTGCTTGTCCGTAAAAGTTCTTTTGTTGATCTTGGGCGCCAAAGGAAAATACTGCACCAAGAAATACTGTAAATAAAAGTGCATCGCCTGCAATACCAACTGGCCAGGCAATTACTTTTCGTTTTAAACCAAGCACTGCGCTTGATAGACCAAGTAGTCCACCTATTACTTCACGCCATGCGATTGATTTACTTCCGAATTGGATTTGTGCTTCAAACAACCATTTTAAAATGGACATGCGTTATCTCCTAGATGTTCCTTTATCCAGACTTTAACTGTCGGTCTTGGAGTTTCACCAAGTCAACCAAATGAATTTCATCTGGGTCGCGGACTTTGACCGCCGGTTCGGAATTACACCGACCCCCGGAATCATCATTGCAATCTTACTTTATTTATTACTTACTTTTTATCGCTACCGATCTCTTTAATCAGATCAAAGTCAGCGCTACCTAATTGGCCTTGTGATGCATATAACTCTAATTTGGCTCTGGTGTCAGCAATATCAAGATTTCGCATTGTTAATTGACCAATTCGATCTGCCGGCCCAAAGGCGGCATCCTCAGTTCGCTCCATCGATAATTTTTCTGGTGAGTATGAAAGATTCACGCCCTTGGTATTAATAATTGAGTAATCATCACCGCGGCGTAATCTAATTGTCACTGATCCTGTAATTGCAGAGGCGACCCAGCTAGTTAATGATTGACGCAGCATTAGCGCTTGTGGATCAAACCAGCGACCTTCATATAACAATCTTCCTAATTTACGCCCTTGCTCATGATAAGTAGCAATGGTGTCCTCATTGTGAATTGCGCTCACTAATCTTTCATATGCAATAAATAACAAAGCCATACCAGGGGCTTCATATATGCCGCGGCTTTTAGCTTCAATAATTCGATTCTCAATTTGATCACTCATACCAAGACCATGACGGCCACCAATGGCATTAGCTTCTTTAATTAGCGCAACTGCATCTTTAATTACTTTGCCATTAATTGAAACGAGTCTGCCTTGTAAAAACTCAACTGTTACATCCTCACTTTCAATTTTTACTGACTGATCCCAAAACTTAACACCCATTATTGGTTCAACTATTTCAATATTAGAATCTAAGTTTTCAAGTGATTTAGCCTCATGGGTTGCACCTAATATGTTTGCATCGGTGCTATATGCCTTCTCAGTTGAATCACGGTATGGCAGTTTGTGATCGGCTAACCACTTTGACATCTCTTTTCGGCCACCTAATTCATTTACAAAATCTTTATCAAGCCAAGGTTTATAGATCTTAAGTTTTGGATTAGCTAGTAAGCCATAACGATAAAAACGCTCAATATCATTGCCCTTATAGGTTGAGCCATCTCCCCAGATTAAAACATTATCTGCCATCATCGCACGGACTAATAAAGTGCCGGTAACTGCTCTGCCTAATGGAGTGGTATTAAAGTAAGTTTTTCCAGCAGTTGTAATATGAAAAGCACCGCAGGCAAGTGCTGCTAACCCCTCTTCAACTAATGCAGTTTTACAATCAACTAATCTTGCAATCTCTGCGCCATACTCTTTTGCTCTACTTGGCACACTCTCAATATTTGGCTCATCATATTGACCAAGATCTGCAGTGTATGCACAAGGTGTTGCACCTTTACTTTTCATCCATGCAACTGCAACTGAGGTATCTAGTCCACCACTAAATGCAATGCCAACTTTTTGGCCAACTGGCAGAGATGAAAGCACCTTAGACATGGCTGCAGTCTAACCTTTCACCTTAAAACCCCGCTTGGTTTAAGCCGTAGATTGACGCAACGGCAAGGCCCTATGTTCAGTGTCATTTATCAGTCCTACAGTTCAGGTGTGCCTACAAAGAAAACAAAGCTTCCACTTTCTAAAACTCATCCAAAATTGGCTAAAGAAGCTTTGGGTTGGGATCCTGAGAGTATTACTTTTGGCTCTAATGCTAGAAAAATTTGGATGTGTTCACATAAGCACATTTGGAATGCCCCTGTAATCCGCAGAAGTAAAGGTAGTAGATGCCCAGTATGCTCAAATAAAAAATTAGCTACAGGCGAAAATGATTTAAAGACTTTATTTCCAGAAATAGCTCACGACGCTGATGGCTGGGATCCAAGTAAAATGCTAAGTGGTTCGGCAAAAAGTATGCGATGGGTTTGCCCTTTCGGACATAAATGGACTGCAAAAGTTACAAATAGAACTAGGACTGGTACGGGCTGTCCTGTTTGCTATGGTGACAAAATACTTATTGGACTTAATGATCTACAAACTACTCATCCAGAAGTTGCTAAACAAGCAAACGGGTGGGACCCAACTAAATTTAAAGCAGGAAGTTCAAAACTGATGACCTGGCAGTGTCCTTTAGCACACCAATGGAAAGCTCTGATTGTTAGCCGAACAAGAACTCGTCCAGCTGATTGTCCCTATTGCACTAATAGAAAATTATTAGTCGGCTTCAATGACCTAAAAACTACGCACCCTGAGATTGCAAGTGAAGCATACGGATGGGATCCCAGTACGGTCACTCGTGGGATGGACAAAAGAAAAAAATGGCGTTGCAAACTTAATCACGTTTGGGAGACGGATGTAGTTGTAAGAACACGTGGTAGCGGTTGTCCCTCTTGCGCACCTACAGGTTATGACGCTTACGAAAAAGGTTTCCTATATTTTCTCTCGCACCCAGTTTGGAATATGTTTCAGATAGGGATTACAAATGACCCTAAGACAAGACTAAATTTTCATTTACCACTAGGTTGGGAATTAATTGAAATTCGCGGACCAATGGAAGGGCACCTAACTCAACAATGGGAAACAGCAATGCTTCGTATGCTTAAAGCTAACGGCGCCGATCTTTCTAATAAAGAAATAGCAGGTAAGTTTGATGGCTATTCAGAGGCTTGGAGTAAATTAACATTCCCTGTTAAATCAATTAAAGAACTGATGAAATTAACTGAAGAATTTGAAGCGAATAAATAATAAGCGATAGAATTAATTGTGAATCTGAAAAGTGTTTTTGCCACTGAGATCAGCCGAAGGCGTGCAATTTTTCTGCTTAAGGTAGAGAGTGGGTTACTTCTTACCCTCGTTATTTATTTGATCCTAGCTCCACTTATCTCAGATGTATCAGTTCCGGCGGCATTGTCTGCTGAGATTGTTTTTGGATTACTCGGTGCAGCTGGGCTGTGGTTTTGTGCAAATGGATTTAAGAGTAATAAATCTTACGGCCGGGCACCTGCAGTGTTAGCTAATCTGATAGCGCTTGGTGTTTCTTACTACATGATCTCGGGTAATTTATTGCTAGTTGGTATTCCACTATCGTTACTAGCAATTACTACTTTAGTTTCAGCTGCTTTAGGTTATTCGGAGTAACTACCAATCAACTACTGTTCGATCCTCCCAAAGTAATCCAGTTTTATCTTTTGTAGCGTCGAATTCTCTCGTGGCCAACCACACCGCTGTTTCTGCTCCCTCTTGTGCACTTCGTGGTGCATCTGCTCCGCCCATATCGGTTCGACAATGTCCAGGACAGATTGCATCAACTAAAAATCCCCGAGCACCAAGCCCGGTTTCATATGAAAGATTTTTTACAAATGCATTAACACCTGCTTTGCTAATTCGATAAGGTGCAAGGCCGCCATGTGTTCCTGGCCCAGACATTCTGCCAAGACAAGCGGAGTAAACAATAACTCTTCCCGTTCGTGCTTCTGTCATTGCAGGTGCTAATTGATTTACCGCTACAAATACTGAATCTAAATTAATCGATAAGGTTCGCCGCCACTCTTCATCAGTTGTGCGTAAAGTCTTAGACATCTTCTCACTCATCACGCCATGAGATAAAATTAAAATATCTAACACACCAAAGCCATTACCAGTAGCTGATTGGATAATCTCATTTAATACCTCGCGAAATTTTTTACTATCGGCCACATCAACTGCTCGATACTCACAACCTAATATTGCCGCACTCTGTTTTGCTCGCTCTAAATCTTTACCAATGATGTAAACAAAGATGCCGGCTGCAATTAACCCTTTTGCAGTTTCAAATCCCAGTCCACGTGAGCCACCCGTTACTATCGCCCACTTCTTATCGCCACTCATAGGCGCAACCCTGCCGTGAATTGTGGGCAGTTACTAGCCTAAAATATGTGCTGGTGGCCACTTTCACTTGGTTAAAGCCTCGATAAGGGCTTAGCAAAGTTGCGTGAGAGTTAAGATTAACCTGTTGCCACACTTAAAATTAGTTAAAAGATTGGGGGAGATAGTTGAGCCAGATCGAGGCTAACACCCCCGCTAATCACTTTGGTGGCTCCTTTGGTCCTAATGAGTGGTTAGTACAGGAGATGTATGAGCGATACCAAAGTGATCCAACATCGGTAGATAAAGCTTGGTGGGATTTTTTCGCAGATTTTGGTGGCGCACCATCATTAAGTGGATCAACTGCAGCGCCATCTAGCACAAATACAAATGGGGCAGCAACAAAGCCAAGTACACCGCCTATTCCTAAATCACAACTAGCAAAGTTGGCAGAGCTGTCTTTAGCATCAGAAGTACTTGCTTCAACTAGTACTACAGTTAAACCAGCAGATCCAATAGTTAAACCAATTCCAACTTTAATCACACCAGCAGCAGCAAATATTGAGCCATTGCGAGGTGTGGCAGCCCGAGTTGTGCAATCAATGGAGGGCTCGCTAACAGTTCCAACTGCAACAAGTGTTCGGGTGATTCCTGCAAAATTAATGATCGATAATCGCACTGTTATAAATAATCATCTAAAGCGTGGCCGGGGTGGCAAAGTTTCATTTACCCACCTAATTGGTTATGCAATGGTTAAAGCTGTTCGTGCTCTACCGGAGATGAATTCATTTTTCACCCAACTAGATGGAAAACCAGCGGTTGGTCATCCAGAACATATTAATTTAGGTATCGCAATTGATTTAGCAAAACCAGATGGCTCTCGCCAATTATTAGTGCCTTCAATTAAGGGTTGTGAGAAGTTAGATTTCGCACAATTTTGGTCAGCATATGAGGATATGGTGCGCAAGGCACGAGGGGGTGCGCTAGCAGTTGAGGATTTTGCTGACACCACAATCTCTCTTACTAACCCAGGAACAATTGGCACAGTTCACTCAGTACCAAGATTAGTGCAAGGTCAAGGATTAATTCTTGGCGTTGGTGCACTTGATTATCCAGCAGAGTTTCATGGCACAAATGAACAAGCACTTGCCGATCTTGCAATTAGCAAAGTAGTAACACTTACTAGTACATATGATCACCGAGTTATTCAAGGTGCGCAATCTGGTGATTTCCTACGGCGAATTCATGAAATATTACTTGGCGAAGAGAATTTCTATGATGAAATTTTTGAGGCGCTGCGGATTCCATATGTACCAATTCGCTGGGTTGTTGATATGCGCTTTGGAAAAGACGATGATGTTAGTAAGACAGCGCGAGTACAAAAGTTAATTGATGCCTACCGAACCACTGGCCATTTGATGGCAGATGTTGAGCCGCTAGCTTATGTGCAGCGATCACACCCTGATTTAGATGTAGTAAATCATGGCTTATCGCTTTGGGATTTAGATCGGGAGTTTGCAACTGGTGGGTTTGGTGGCAAATCCTTTATGAAGTTACGCCGCATATTAGGAGTACTACGTGACTCTTACTGTCGCACTATCGGTGTTGAATATATGTATATTGCAAATCCAGATGAGCGTAAATGGATTCAAGAAAATATTGAGGTTGGTGCACCAACCACTCCACGCGAAGAACAGCTACTTATATTGCGTAAGTTAAATAGCGCAGAAGCTTTTGAATCATTTTTGCAAACAAAGTATGTCGGACAAAAAAGATTCTCGCTAGAAGGTGGTGAGTCGGTAATTCCAATGTTAGATGCAGTGATCTCATCCGCTGCCGACTCTGGCTTAGATGAGGTTTGTATTGGTATGCCCCATCGTGGTCGATTAAATGTGTTAGCAAATATTGCCGGAAAATCTTATGGCCAAATTTTTCAAGAGTTTGAAGGAAATTACCATGACAATGAGGTGCATGGCTCAGGTGATGTTAAGTATCACTTAGGTACTAAGGGAGTATTTACTGCCCAATCAGGTGCTACTACTAAAATTTATTTAGCAGCAAACCCATCACATTTGGAAGCAGTAAATCCAGTATTAGAGGGAATTGTTCGCGCTAAGCAAGATAAATTACGGGCTGCAGCCGGTGATACTTCAGTTGAGGAACAAAGTTCATACCCAGTGCTACCAATTTTGTTACATGGTGATGCTGCATTCGCCGGTCAAGGTGTGGTTTCTGAAACTCTCTCACTCTCACTTCTTAAGGGTTATCGCACTGGTGGAAGTATCCATATTGTGGTTAACAATCAGGTTGGCTTTACTACCTCCCCAGATTCAGCAAGATCTTCTACCTACTCAACAGATATTGCCAAAATGATTCAGGCTCCGGTATTTCATGTTAATAGTGATGATCCAGAGGCATGTGTTCGAGTTGCTCGGCTTGCTTTTGAGTATCGTCAAAAATTTAATAAGGATGTAGTAATCGACATGATTTGCTACCGCAGACGTGGTCACAATGAGGGTGATGAGCCAAGCTTTACTCAGCCACTTATGTATAAATTAGTAGATGCTAAGAGATCTACTCGAAAACTTTATACCGAAGCATTAATTGGTCGTGGTGATATAACTGTGGAAGAGGCTGAAGAGGTACTACGAAATTATCAGCAACAGCTAGAGGGAGTATTTACTGCAGTTCACAACACTGAACCAGAGCGTGATGCAAATTGGATACCACCTGCTGTTTTAACGCCAGAATCAGTTGATACCACTGTTACTGAAGATAATCTTAGAAAAATTTCAGCTACACAAGCATCATTCCCAGCTGATTTCACTGTTCATCCAAAATTATTACCACAGTTATTAAAGCGCACTGAGATGTTAGCTGAGGCAACTGTTGACTGGGCAGCTGGTGAGATGTTTGCTTTTGGTTCATTACTACAAGAAGGTCACCCAATTAGAATGAGTGGCCAGGATGTTCGCCGTGGCACATTTAGTAATCGTCATGCAGTAGTAATAGATAAAGAAAGTGGCAAAGAGATATACCCACTTCGTTCACTGGTAAAAGATCCAAATCAATTTCATATCTATGACTCACTTCTCTCTGAGTATGCGGTGATGGGTTTTGAATATGGCTACTCAGTTGAGCGAGATAATGCGCTAGTTATTTGGGAAGCACAATTTGGTGATTTTGCTAATGGTGCACAAACTGTTGTTGATGAATTTATCTCATCTGCTTTGCAAAAGTGGGGTGAGCGATCCTCAATAGTTTTGCTTTTGCCACATGGGTATGAAGGCCAAGGACCTGATCACTCATCGGGGCGAATTGAAAGATTCCTAGCATTATGCGCTGAGCAAAATATGACAGTTGCCCAACCATCTACGCCAGCCTCTTATTTCCACCTGCTTCGTTGGCACATGAAAAATCCAGCACGCCGGCCATTAATTGTCTTTGAGCCAAAATCAATGTTGCGCTTGAAAGCTGCGGCAAGTGGCTTAACAGATTTCACAACTGGAAGATTTAAGCCATTTATTGCTGATGACAAAGTTACTACTGCAACTCGCTTAATCTTTACCTCTGGAAAGGTTTACTACGACTTAATTGCAGAGCGCGATAAGTTAGGAGAGCACTCAACAGCAATTGCCCGAGTTGAACAGTTATATCCACTGCCAATTGCAGAAATTATTGCCGAAGCTAAGAAACATCCAAAGGCTACTTTGCTTTGGGTGCAAGATGAGCCAGCTAATCAAGGTCCGTGGCCATTTATTGCACTAGCAACCCAAGAAGCATTTATGGCACATGATGAGTTAGCAGGTCGTACTTTGCGACGAGTTTCTCGTCGAGCAACAGCAAGCCCAGCAACTGGAAATCATCATTTACATGAAGAGGAGGAAAAGGCGTTAATGACAGAGGCCTTTACTCGCTAACTGCCTTTTCGGTATCTAAGAATAACCTTTCCAAAAAACTGCTCACCTGCAAGCCATCCCCATTTCTTGGAGTCTTCACTACTTGGATCATCACCCTCTACCCAATACCTAACAACGCCATGCTCCATACGACTCTCTTTAAGCCGTTTTAATAACTCAACACCAGGTCTAATTGGATCTTGGATTAGATAGACCGCTCCAATTTTTAGGGTGTGCTTTTTGCCACTTAGCTTGCGCACAAGTAGCCAATCTCCTTGGCGGTAGGCCGGACTCATAGAGATGCCAGAAACTGCCACCGTGCTAAAACCGAACATGCGGAGTATTCTGCCACTTATAAATTAGATTTAAATCAACTAAGGAGAGAAATGATAAATTCATTAATAGCAAGATTTGCACCTAAGCAAACAGTGTTCGCACACTGTGATTTACCATGTGGTGTTTATGATCCAGCCCAAGCCAAGATTGAAGCCCTATCTGTCAAAGCTTGTATGGAGAAGTATGCGGCTAGCAGTGATGCTGATTTTAAATCACGTGCGGTTGCAATCAAAGAGGAGAGATCAGAGTTAGTAAAGCATCACCTTTGGGTCTTATGGACAGATTACTTTAAGCCAAACCATTTTGAAGCCTATCCAAAACTTCATGCATTGTTTAATGAAGCAACCAAGCTTGCAGGTGCTGGTGGAAGCAAGGGAACAAATGATGTTACTGTTGCTGAAAAGTTAATTGGCAAGATCGATGAGATTGCTGAGATTTTTTGGGCAACTAAAAAATAATTAACAAGTAATCGCTAGTGGCTTAGAAATTTAAGCTGCTAGCGATTTTGTTTTCTTTAATAGGAATTCCTTTTTCTGCCACCATCGACTCGGCAGCAACTCTGGCCATAAAGGAGACTCGTTCTACAAATTTTCTAGTTATTAATCCAGTTGCAATTAATCTAGCGCTTTGATGAACTTCAACCTCAAACTTAAGTAAGTTATCGGCTAGTCCTAAGCATCTGGCGGTGGCGTGAATTTCAAAGCCAATTCCAATAGCACCAGATATTTCTATTTGAGAATTTGTAGTAATTGTAGTTTCGCCAAAATCTAAAAATTCAATTATTGCTGTGCTACACGCGCTCTCTATTAAAGATAACAACTGATTAGTCCCGACAACTGGTAGATCATTAACACCTTGAGCAACAGAGGTGTCCCCCGGGCGGATTGTCATGGCTGACATACCAATTGCGCCAATTACTTGCTCTGGTTTCATAATCACAAGATTAGTGATTAATTAATTATTCTTGCGGGAACTCTCTGTGGATTTCGCTAGTTATTTCAATTTGAGTCGCACCTTCAGAGGTAATTTCCGTATAAGTGGTTTGGGTATAGGTAATTTCACTTAACAGTTGCGAGCCCTCCTGCTGGATCATTTGATTATAGAGATCGGCGGTTTGTTGATTAATTCGATGGTTTAGCTCCTGTGGAGCTGTTTCATTTAATGCATTACACAAAAGATTTCGTATTAAAGCAAGTGCGGTGTTCTCTTGCTCCATTTGTACTCGACATGGTGCACACTCACCAAAGTGAATCTCTACTAAATTTAATTGATCGTTATCAAAGATTTCATGATCAATATAAAGCACAATATTTGGTAGTACCTGATCACAAGGCATCATGTGATGATTTCCGCAACTCATACTTGATCACCTGCTTTATTTTTTCCATAGCCACGATCTTTTGCGTACTCAGCAAGAGATGCTCTTAATAATTTACGCCCCCGATGTAGACGGGACATAACAGTGCCGGTTGGCACACCCATAATTTCAGCGATCTCTTTATAAGCAAAACCTTCCACATCCGATAAATAAACTGCCATTCGAAACTCCTCAGGCATAGCAGCTAACGCCTCTTTCACATCTTTATCTGCAATATTTTCTAATACCTCATCCTCTGCAGATTTTCCTAAATCACTTGTATGAGATGAAGCATCAGCAATCTGCCAATCCTCTATTTCACCACCTGATATTTGTGGCCGACGTTGGTCTTTGCGGTAATTATTAATAAATGTGGTGGTAAGAATTCGATATAGCCAAGCTTTTAGATTTGTACCAGGTTCAAATTGATGAAAACTTGTAAATGCTTTTGCAAATGTATCTTGTACTAAATCCTGAGCATCATGTGGATTTTTTGTATAACGAAGGGCAGCACCATAAAGTTGAGATGTAAAAACTAAAGCATCTCTTTCAAACCTTGCTTTTCGCTGAGCTAAGGTTTCTTTTTCTCGGTCAACTACCGCTGGTAGTAAATCTTCATTACTCATTTGAGCCAAGGCTACCTCGAATGGGGTTTTAGGAATCAACATATAATTTTTATTTCGCCTAGTAATTTGGCGTAACTCATTCATAGAAGTAAAACCTGTAGCGTCGGTACTTTATTCCCGCCTACTATCGGTTAAACCACGCTTAAAAGCCCAGTCTCAAAAAGATAGGGGTGGGTAGAATGGTGGATATGACAAATTGGAGTGCACCTTTTCGTGGCGGTTTAACTGGTGCTGCTCCTAAACCAATTAATGCAATTATAAATATTCCCGGATCAAAGTCAGCAACTAACCGAGCATTAGTACTTGCAGCAATCGCAGCAACGCCATCAATATTGCGTAAGCCTCTCTCCTCTAGAGATACTGATTTGATGGTTAATGGATTGTGTAACTTAGGGTGCAAAATTGAAGAGATTAAAACCCCTAATGGCTTTGATTACAAAATTACTCCAAAACAATTATCAGGACCTGCTCATATAGAGGTTGGTAATGCTGGAACTGTTATGCGTTTTCTGCCTCCAATTGCATCTCTTGCTACTGGTTTAATTCATTTTGATGGTGATGCACGATCACATGAGCGACCACTTGCACCAGTAATTAATGCTTTAGAACAACTTGGAGTATCAATTGAACATGGAAATAAATACAAATTACCATTAACAATTAATGGTGCTGGGAGGGTAAAAGGTGGCGTGGTTGAGATTGATGCCAGCGCATCTAGTCAATTTATTTCAGCGCTGTTATTGCTAGGACCGGCAACTGAGCAAGGAATTACTGTTAAACATATCGGAACTTCACTTCCTTCTATGCCCCATATTGAAATGACAATTCAAATGTTGCGCACCTTTGGCGCCCAGGTTGAGATTGGTAATAATAGTTGGAGTGTTAAGCCTGGTAAATTAACTGGACAGGATTTAACAATTGAACCTGATCTATCAAATGCTGCACCATTTATGGCAGCTGCCATGATTTGCGGTGGTGTCGTTGAGATAAAAGACTGGCCCAAATCAACTGCTCAACCAGGTGATCAGTTGCGAAGCATCTTTACAAAAATGGGAGCAAAGATCGAACAAGGTGGTTATGGCTTAAAAATTTCAGGTAGCGGAAAGATTCTCGGTATTGATATTGATCTGCATGATGTTGGTGAATTAACCCCATCAATTGCTGCGGTTGCAGCTTTAGCAGATTCACCATCAACACTTCGCGGGATTGCTCATCTTCGCCTGCATGAGACAGATCGCCTTGCCGCACTTGCTACTGAGATAAACAATCTTGGTGGTTCAGTTACCGAAGGTCCAGGTGAGTTACTAATTAAACCAACTCAACTTAAAGCTTCCCAGATATTTAGAAGTTATGAGGATCATCGGATGGCAACTGCTGGTGCCATTATTGGATTGGCAGTTGAAGGTGTAGTTGTTGAAAATATTGAAACAACTAAAAAAACCTTATCGGATTTTCCCAGCATGTGGCAAGGAATGCTTGATGGTTAGATCAAATAAAAATTGGGATGAAGACGATGTAAAGGTAAATAAATCTCGGCAATTTGGGGCAAGTAACAAAGCCCGCCCGCGCACAAAAGATCGGCCAGATTATTCAAAGGCTCAGACTGCAACGATTATTGAGGTTGATCGAGGTCGGGTGCAATGTTTAATTCAGAGCGGTAGTAGTAAATCAATTATTACCGCTATGAAAGCACGCGAATTAGGGAAAAAATCTGTTGTGGTTGGTGATCTGGTATCAGTTGTGGGAGACATATCTGGCACAGCTGGCTCGCTGGCTCGAGTAGTTGCAGTTTTGCCTCGGAAGAACTCATTAACTAGAACTATTGATGATCATGTAAATGATGAGCGTGTGATTGTGGCGAATGTTGATCAGATAGCAATTGTAATTGCTACGGCAAATCCAGAGCCCCGGGAAGGTTTTGTTGATCGTGCCTTAGTTGTTGCCTATGACCAAGGCATTAGACCAATAATAATTATGACAAAGCATGACTTAGGAAGTGGTGATGAGTTTTTAGAGACCTATAAGGATCTAGATATTGCTGTTTATAAGATTGATCGCTCCTCTGATTTAACTAAATTACAAGAAGGATTAGCAAAGAAAATAACAGTTTTGCTTGGTCACTCCGGAGTTGGTAAATCAACCTTAGTAAATAACTTACTTGAAAGCTCGAAAAATCGAACCGTTGGTCACGATAGTGAATCTACATACCGTGCTATTGGTGATGTAAATGAAGTAACTGGCAGAGGTAGACACACCTCTTCAAGTGCGATTGCATTGCCATTGTCATCATCATTTGATGGTGAAAACTTTGGTTGGATCATTGACACACCAGGTGTTCGCTCCTTTGGTATTGCCCATGTTCAACCTTCAAGAGTGATTTCAGCTTTTCCAGAATTTGCAGATGCAATTAAGCATTGCCCAAAAAATTGCACTCATAATGAGCAAAGTTGTGCGCTAAATAAGTGGCCCGGATTAACTAATCAAAATCTGGCTAGGTTAGAAAGCCTGCGGAGGGTTCTCGCAGCCGAGTAAGAAAAGAGAGAGTAATCTTTCTGCCGTGAGTAAAACTATGGAGTCGGGCCAATTGAAAACTAGACAAGTAGATCTGCGCCTAACTGGTATGACCTGCTCCTCCTGTGTAAGCACTATTGAGAGATCACTTAACAAACTACCAGGTGTAAGAGCTGCGGTAAATCTGGCAATGGAATCTGCTCACATAATTGCAGCGGTAAATATTTCAGAGGAGGAGTTGATTGCAGCGGTAACTGATGCTGGATATCAAGCAACTATCTTTAAGGGTGAGCGGGAATCATTTGAAAAATCAAATAGATTAGGGATCAGATTATTACTAACTCTATTGCTAACTGCGCCGATAATTCTTATTTCAATGGTTGGTGGCATAAATAAGAGAGTTGATAAATTATTAGTAGATATTTTGCCACCCTCACTATTAGATAAAGTAGTAGCTCCAGCTACGATCTGGCTTTCAATCGCACTATCGGTAATAGTTGTTTTAGTACTGGCTTGGCCAATTCACCGTGCAGCAATTAAAAACTTATTAAACCCAACAATGGATACCTTAGTTTGCCTCGGCTCACTTATCTCACTTAGTTGGAGTATTTATTCAGCTGCAACCTATGTTGTAAAGGATAAATTAATGCCTTCGGTCTATCCCGAAGTATCTGCCTCGGTAATATTTTTTGTAATGCTAGGAAGATATTTAGAGCATCGAGCAAAGCGGAAAGCTGGTTCTGCCCTTGCAGAGTTATTTAAGTTATCGGTAAATGAGGTTGGGGTAAAGCGAGTTTATGGAACTGAAATAGTTTCAATTGACCGGCTACTTGTCGATGATTTATTTGTAGTAAAGCCAGGAGATAAAATTGCAACTGATGGCCAAGTTGTCTCTGGGTTTAGCACAATCAATAACGCATTCTTAACTGGCGAGGCAATGCCGATTGAGGTTGCGGTAAATGATTTGGTATATGCCGGATCTATAAACAACAATGGAAATTTACTTGTTAAAGCAACTCGAGTCGGAGCCGATACTGAATTAGCACGGATAACAAGAATGGTACTTGCTGCACAATCTGAAAAAGCACCAGCTCAACAGTTGGCAGATAAGGTAAGTAGAATTTTTGTTCCAGTTGTTTTACTACTTGCAATCGCAACATTTTTGGCTTGGTATTTGGTAGATAATCAATTATCTAAATCAATTGCTACCGCAGTTTCTGTATTAGTTATTGCCTGCCCATGTGCGCTGGGATTGGCCACACCTATCGCATTACTAGTTGCATCTGGAAAAGCCGCAAAAAAAGGTATTGTTATTAGATCACCAAGATCAATTGAAAAAGCAGTTGGTATAACTGATGTGGTATTTGATAAGACCGGCACCATTACAACTGGCCAAATGTCATTATTGGAAATGGTATTAATTGATAACCCACTAACTACTGATAGCACAGCAATCTCTGCTTCAGATTTAATGAGCTATGCACTAAGTATTGAATCTATGGACTCTCACCCAATTGCAACAGCAATCGCCTCCTCACTAGCAAAACAAGGAGTAACAATTTTTCCAGTGAGTGAGTTTGAACAAACCTCTGGAGTTGGCGTAGCAGGGCGAGTGCTATCGCCAGCTAGCAGCAAAGCGGTATTAATAGGCTCGCCAATTTCAATTGCTCGTAGCACTACTGAATTTGCACCAAAATTAGTTGCAGCTATCAAAGCCGGACAAGGGCGCGCAAACACAGTTGCAGTACTCGCTATTGATGGTTTGGCATATGGTGTTTTTGAGGTTGGTGATGAGATTAAGCCAGATGGTAGGCAGGCTATTGAAACCTTACAATCAACTGGAATTAATACCTGGCTAATTACTGGTGACAGTGAGGTTGCTGCGATATCAATGGGCTCACAAGCTGGTATTCCAATTGATCATATTTATGCAGCAGCAACACCAGAGGATAAGGTTAATTTTGTTAGCTTCCTGCAGGAAAAGGGAAAGGTATTAATGATTGGCGATGGCATAAATGATGCCGCTGCTATTGCGCAAGCAGATCTAAGTATCGCAATGGGATCTGGCACAGATACCGCAATTGCGGCAGCAGATATAACTTTAATTAGACCATCATTAATTGCCACCCTTGATGCCATAGCAATTTGTGAGAAAACAGTACGAATTATTAAATCTAATCTTGGTTGGGCGTTTTTCTATAACTTAATTTGTATTCCAGTTGCAGTAAGTGGCAATTTATCACCGATCTATGCTGCTGCTGCGATGTCTTTATCATCGCTATTTGTAGTTTTAAATAGCTTACGTATTAAATAAAGATTGGTAGCGGGGGCAGGATTTGAACCTACGACCTCTGGGTTATGAGCCCAGCGAGCTACCGAGCTGCTCCACCCCGCGTCGGTAATGCAATCTTAGAGCAGCCGAGGCAATTGTCCCAAATATTGAATTAAATTATCTATTTTGCGCAGCAATTAACGCAGCAATTGCTGCTTTAACTCTAGCTCTGGCTTTATCTTCAGCAGCACCGTCTAACCTTTTTTGTGCAGCCTCTAAATCTGCATAGGCAGATTGCAAAGATGAGATTGCAGACTTTATTGCCTGACTACTTCCAGTACCACCGGTAGTACCAGTGCTTGGTTGATTACTACCAATAGTTGTTCCTGAGTTACCACCAAATACTTGATCAAGTGCACCTTGCAACGTGTCATCAAAACCAATTTGATCACCAAATGAAACTAAAACCTTTTGTAGCAATGGATAAGCAGCAGTATTTCCAGTAGCTCTTACATAAACTGGTTGCACATATAACAAACCTTTTCCAACTGGCAGTGTTAGTAGATTTCCTAGCACGACATCAGAGCCGCCTTGCCTAAGTAGTGAGAGCGCTGTTGCCACAGTTGGTTTTGCTTCAAAGTTTGAGGCAACCTGTGAAGGACCTGCCACGTTAGTTGATCGGGGTAACTGCAGCACAGTTATCTTGCCGTAATCATCGCCAGCATCTGAGTTAACAACTGCAAGGGCTGAAAGGTTTTCTCGGCCACCACGAGGAACAAAAGGGGTAGAGAGTGAGAAAGTTGGTTTGGTTTGCCCGGGAATCTGCATAGTTAAATAATAAGGAGGCTGATTTCCAGCATTGGCTCCAAAGGTTGATGGATCTAGTGGTACTCGCCAGAAATCTTGACCGCCATAAAATGCATCAGCAGTTGTCACATGGTAGGCGCTTAAAATATCGCGTTGCACACGGAACATATCCTCTGGATATCGAATATGAGATAGCAACTCTGGTGAGATCTCACTTTTTGCCTTAACACTTCCGGGAAATGCCTTACTCCAAGTTGCTAGAACTGGATCTTTATCATCCCATTGATATAACGAGACTGTGCCGTCATATGCATCAACTGTTGCCTTTACTGAGTTACGAATGTAATTAATATTCTTATCACCTAGCGAAGATACTGCGTTTGACCTAGCTGTTAGCGCATCTCCAGTATTTGCTAGATTTACTTTACGAGAGTTTGGATAACCAGCACTTGTTGTGTAGCCATCAATAATCCATAGGATTTTGCCCTCAATAATTGCAGGGTATGGATCACCATCTAAGGTCAACCAGGGCGCTACCTTTGCCACTCGCTCCCGCGGATTTCTCTCAAATAAAATCTTTGACTCAGAGTTAATTAGATTAGATAAAACAATACGTTGCTCTTGATACTTAATTGCAAATAACAGGCGAGAGAAGATTGAGCCCATTGGCACGCCACCCTTGCCGGTGTAGGTGTAATTTGTTTGACCATTAGCAGATTTATCATCTGGATAATCAAGCTCCACAGGATTACTTGCGGCCGGACCACCAATAATTGAATAATCTGGAACATTCTCACCAAAGTAAACACGTGGTTCAAACTCTCCTAAACCTTTTGTGGGTGGAATATTTCCAACAGTAAATGTTGGCTTTCCATCAGCATCTACCGTATTTCCAAATGCACCAACCATGCCAAAGCCATGGGTATATACCAAGTGATCATTAATCCAATTTCGAGAAGGGTTTCCATCAACATTTAACTCTCTAATGGCTACTACTACATCGCGCTCTTTGCCATTGATTGTGTAACGATCAATATCTAGTGAATCAGCAAAGGTGTAATAGGGCTTTATTTGCTGTAATTGTCTAAAGGTGGCTGATAAAACATTGGGATCCATTAATCGAATATTGGCAATAGTTGCAGCATCATTTGCTAGTTGGCCAGCTGAGGTAGTAACAGTTGCTTGGTAATCTGAAACTTCAACATTAGATATGTCATAGGCAGCCCGAGTTGCATCGATATTCTTTTGAATAAATGGTGCCTCTTTTGTTGACTCAGATGGCTTTACTTGAAACTGTTGAATTGTCGCTGGATAAATACCAGCAATTAATACTGATGCGATCACCATTAAAGCAACGCCGGCAGTTGGCAGGAGCCATGACTTACGAACAATATTTGCAAAAAATAATAGCGAACAAATTACTGCAATTGCGGAGAGGATTGACTTGGCCGGCAATACTGCATTCACATCGGTGTAGGTAAGTCCAGTAATTAATCTTCCTTCTTTTAAAGTTAGCGCATACCGATCAAACCAATAGGCAACTGCTTTAAGCAAGACCAAAAGGCCAAGCAGAATTGAAAGTTGAACCCTGGCAGCAACTGTTGTGCGATCCTCTTTAACTTGAGTGCGAATTCCGCTATAGATGTAATGAACTACCGATGATGCAATTAATGCCAAAATAATTGTAGAAATTCCCCAGCCAATTAAGGCTTGCCACATCGGCAATTTAAAGGCGAAGAACGAAATATCCTTACCAAATTGTGGATCTACTGTGCCAAAATTTGTTGCATTCTTAAATAACAACCACTCCTGCCAAAGTTTGGAGCCAGAGCTGCCAGCAAAGTAGAAAAGTGTGGCAAATATTCCAACTGCTACTAATCTGCGGATCGGTTCTATTTGGGCGCGGTAGCGCTCAAGATTATCTGCTTCAACTGCAACCGGTACATAAATTGGACGCTTACGAAAAGCAAAATATATATTTGCCAGAATAAATGATGCGGTAACAAATCCAAATCCGATAAATAGATAGATCTTTGTGAATAAAGTTGTTTGCCAAACATTTACAAAGCCAACTGAGCGATACCAAAGTAGGTCGGCGTAGAAGCCACTTGATGAAACTAAAACTGAAGCTAATATAAAAAGAATTACTGCGGTAATAGTTAGTGGGCTTACTCGCCTGCGACCACCACCACGGTTAGCAAATGGATTTGGAATACCACCACCAAAACCTGATCCACCAAATGGATTGCTATTACGGTCAAAACCGCCGCCAAAACCTGAGTTACTCATATGCAAACCCTATCTACTCTTAGGCGGCCTTTGGACAACTTGGATATGTAGCGTTAGCGGGTAGCTTTAGCACCGCAACCGCCTCGGTGAGTGTGGCGACCGGCACAATCTTAATCACATTTTTGCCACTGCCTTTGGTTAACTGATCCACATTCTTAATATCTGAGCAATTGGCAATTGGGGTTAAAAATATCTCAACTGAAGCCCTGCGTGCACCAATAATCTTTTCAGTAATTCCACCAATTGGCCCAACCTGCCCAGTTGCAGTAATTGTTCCAGTGCCAGCAATATTGCGAGAATTAACTAAATCTTCCGGGGTTAATTTATCAATAACACCCAAGGCAAAGATTAATCCACCACTTGGCCCACCAGTTTCAGCTAAATTGATCTTAACTGTAAAGGGGAAGGTAAATTTATTCTCAATACTGATTCCAATAATTGCAGAGCCATCATCTCGGGCAGATAATTTAATTTGCTTTGTTAGTATCTCATTTTCACCGCGCAGCACTTTTATACTCACTAAATCCCCTGGTTGTTTCTGATCTAAATAATCTAATATTTCCGATGGTGATACATACTCTTTATTATCAAGTGAAATAATCTGATCTGCTGCCTGCAAAACCTTAAATGAGTTACTTTTTATATTTACCTCACCAATAATTAATTTTGAAGTACTTTTATACCCTAAATATGAAAGGGCTGCTGCGGTGGCATTGGCCTGCGAGCCATTCATCTCATCTGTGCCATTTTGTTTTGATTGCTGAGCACTTTCACCCTTTGGATATATCTCATCTCTTGGCACAATCGCTCTATCTCCAACTACCCAGCCATATAAAACATCAAAGCCAGTTATGTAGGAATCTGGATCGGTAACCATCACAGAGGTGACTGAGAGCTTTCCAGTTGTTGGGTAAACCGTAGCTCCAGAGATTTTGATTGCAGATCCTAAAATATTTTGCGGATTTCCTGGAGATAGCAGGACATATGGGGATGGTAGAAAAAAAGCGGTGAGAATTAATAGGCCAATCAAAATTTTGCTAGGACCAGGCAGGTTAGCTTTGACCGGCAGAAGGGATCTCATTTATAGATTACTAATATTATTTTTTAGGCTTAAATGAATTTTGAAACTTTGCAAATTCATTCATAGAGCGATTTGTCTCATTATCAAACTTTGCCTTGTATTTAGATACCCAGATCGTATAACCAATGGCACTAACGACTGCCACTACTGGAATCAACCACCAAATGAGCGCCGAAAAGGAGGTTGAGTTCATAGGTATTATTATATTGATCGGGAAGAAAATTGCTGGCAACCTTGTTCTATGAAAAGCAGTTATCTTTTTTAATATGAATAAAGAGCGGGGAATGATATGAGTTTTGGCTTTTTGCCAAATGAGGGGCAACCTGATTTTGAAGCACTCCTAAAGCAATTCTCAGAAATGGGAATTGACCCTAATGCTCTTGCTGGTGCTAAATCATTTTTAGAGAGTATGCAATCTGGTGGCAATACCGGTGAGCAAAGTTTAATTACCACAGCAGCATTGCGTGATATCGCAAAGAACATTATTACCGCCAAGGGTGATCAACCAGTTGGCACAATAGACCAAGAAAAGCTTTCACAATATTTAATGATTGCCAATACTTGGCTAGATAGTGAGATTCTTTTCCCAGCATCGGCGCTGCCAAATCAAAGTGCCTGGTCAAAACGAGATTGGTTAGATGCCACAGTTACTACATGGCAGCTTTTATTTGAGCCCCTTGCCCTTGGTATGGCAGATGCGCTCTCAAATGTGATTACTAACTCCAGCTCACAGCTGCCAATTGAGTTTGCTGGCAGTGATAACCAAAGCCCACAGCAACAAGAGGCTATGAAGGTGATGCTTGCTCGCCTGCTACGAGGCTTTATGGGCACATTAATCGCTACCCAACTTGGTCAAGGAGTGGGCTCTCTTGCCAACTCAATTACCGGCGCAAATGATGTGGCTATTCCAATATTAAAAGCTGAATCTGGCTCCCACTTAATTGCTCAAAATATTGCTCAATGGTCTGATGGGCTTGGCATTGATGGTGAACAGGTGGGAATCTATTTAGCGCTTAGAGAGGCAGCAGCAGCCCGGCTCTTTGCTAATACCAATTGGCTATCTACATATATTAAAGATGCCATAACCGCTTATGGCAAAGGAATATCAATTGATGTTGAGTCAATTACCCGCCAAGCCGAGGAGGCGATGGCAGGTGGTGAGATTGATATTAATAATCCAGCCTCGATAAACGTCGCATTAAATGCTGGACTCTTCACACCACAACAAACACCTGCCCAAGAGTTAGCATTAACAAAACTTGAGATGGCACTTGCATTAATTGAAGGTTGGATCGATCATGTTAT
Organism: actinobacterium SCGC AAA278-I18; assembly: GCA_000378865.1. Lineage (GTDB taxonomy): Bacteria > Actinomycetota > Actinomycetes > Nanopelagicales > Nanopelagicaceae > Nanopelagicus. The sequence continues at coordinate 29,096 of KB900392.1, forward strand.
TTCACAGGTTGCCCAAGAGCGGATTCCATCCTTTGCTGCATTAATTGAAAACTCTCGCCGAAAGCGAGCTACTGCTTCACCAATGCAACAGTTATTTGCAAATCTATTAGCTCTTGAGGTCTCACCGAGAAAGATGCGAGAGGCCGCTATGTTTTGGGGTGAGGTTAAAAATCTAAGAGGTGGTGATGGCAGAGATAAGTGCTGGGAAGATCCAGCCTTTTTGCCAATGCCCGGTGATTTAAATGATGTAAAGGCTTTTCTAGATAGTGTGACCGCGCCAGATGATCTCTCTGGGTTGATTTAAAGCTTTAACCAAAAGCGAAATCCCCGGGCGCACGATCTCGTATCTGCCTTCCCCTTGCAGATATGAAACGGTTATCCGGGGACTTCGTGTGGCAAACATATGGGAATAAAAGGTGAGAATCAACTTAAAGTGGTGTTTTGAAAATAATTTTTTAAAAGTATTTTCCTGCTTTAGCCTAAATTGGTAGGCGTAGAAAATCATTACTAAGGACTCGGTATGTCAAAGGTGGTAGTTGCTGGCGTGCGCGTAAAATTTAGCGGGTGCTCTGTGGATGAAGCTGTGGAGATCACTGTATTTTTGGTGGATAAGAAGAGGTAATGGTGGATAACTTTGAGCAACAGATTCTCTTCACCGATATCTTGCCGCCTGTGGCCCAAATAGCGCAGCGAAAGAGAAGGATTGAAGATAATCTGCCAGCAAATCTGCCAGCCTATCGGGTAATTCGCAAGGAGCGGCGTAGAAGAAGTGTTACCGCATATCGCCAAGGCGGGGTGATTGAAATTCATATTCCAGCCAAGATGAGTAGGCGGCAGGAGATTGAGGTAATCCCAGAGATGATCTCAATTGTGCTGCGGCGAGAGGCCAGAGAGCGCAAAACTGATGAGCAGCTAATGGAGATTGGTCTGCAATTATTAAAAGAGTACCTACCAGAGTTTGCAGTTACACCAGCAAGTATTAATTGGCGCAATATGAATGAGCGGTGGGGCTCTTGCACCACCGTAGATCGCACTATTCGGATCTCAGATCGCTTAGTTGGCACACCTTCCTACGTTTTAAATTACATTATCTATCATGAGTTAATTCATCTAGAGATCCCAGGTCATGATGATAAATTTAATAATTATCTAATTCGTTATACCGATCAAATGCGAGCAGAGGCATTTTTAGAAGGATTTGAAGTTGGTTGCCAAAGTGGTGGATCTGGCGTAATACCTGCGGTAAATATCTAGTTTTACCCACTTTTTATGATTTCCAGCGGAATTTTTGTGATTTTACGCGTGGAAAACCCGAGTTGAGCGTGCGGTAAGAGTATTGTGTTGTTATTCGTACTCTCATATAGGAACTACCTAAATGATCCCAAGGGTGCGGCAGATGGAGGATGAAAATGGCTGAAGAGTACAAGGGTGAGGCTTACTGTGTTAAGTGCAAAGAGAAGCGCTCCTTTGAAGGACATGTAAAGGTCTCTGATTCAGGTCGCCGAATGGCACAAGGAATCTGCCCAGTTTGCGGCACAAAGGTAAATCGTATTCTTGGTAAGGCTTAATAAATAAGCAAGTAACCAAATGTAAGAAGCGGCGGTCGCTGATTTAATTACCAGCCCCGCCGCTTTTTTGTTAACCCCTCCTAGTTAACAGTTGTTATTAGATTTTTAAAATTAACTAGCCACAGCAATCTTGGCTGGTCTGCCAGGTAGACGCTTGTTTTGAATTATCTGACCCTCATCAAATAACTCACCTCCCCATACCCCGCATGGCTCAGCCCGAGAGAGTGCACCCTCTAAGCACTTTGCTTTCATTGGGCAGCTGCCGCATAATGCTTTGGCTTGAGCAACTACTTGTGGAGTGTCATTAAAGAAGAGCTCTGGATCGGCAGAGTGGCAAGGCAGGCTTAAAACTGTTGCTGGCTCTTTAATAGTAGGTACAAAAGGATTATCAGCGCGCTTGTAATTATCCGTTGCCTTGCCATTTTTATTAACTGCATAGGCTGCAGTTGATGTGGCAGATGAGTTAGTGGCGTAATCGGTATAGGAGATCACTGGGGCGTCCTCATATGCCCAGGTGATATCACCTAATCCGATTTTTGCAGTTGGGCCCTCGGCCCAACCAGGGATAAGTAGTTCGCTGAAGAGAACGGTCATCGTTCTCACCTTTCCTTTCGGTTATCTTTCATTGGTTTATTTCTTTTTTCTTTGCCACTTTGGCTTTTTATTATTTGGAAGGTAATTAGATAAAAGAAAAAGGCCCTACGAATCATTAGATTCGCGGGCCCCTTGGCTTCTATCTCGACCTTAGCCGATATAGCTCCCAGGGGTGCGATCTGATGTAAAGGTATAAAAACCCTTATTAGAGCGCTTATTTGTCCAATCTGAGCGATATGAAGATTTCGCTGCAGCGGATGAGATGGCAGGCCAATTAACAGCAGCTGCAGGTGCAGCAACTGTCTTTGAATTAATTAGCTTTGCCATAGCAGCAGGATAAAGCATAGGCAGGCTTTGATGCAACTTAATTAAATTGATCCAGAAATACGCTGGCTTTGCCGGAGTAGGTGATTTGAATCTTTTGCTTTGCCCTAGTAACTCCCACATAAAAAAGCCGGCGCTCCTCATTTAAATCATTACCCATTGGTAGTACCCCATCTGATACTCCAATTAAAAATAGGTGATCCCATTCAAGTCCTTTGGCGCCATGCAAAGTAGCAAGTGTTACCCCAGGCAGAGTTGGTGGATTATTTTGCTCAGCCCGATCCTCAATCTCACGCAAAAAGGCACGCATATTTGCCCCACCATTTTCTTGAATCGATTTAGCAAGTCTTAAAAACCCAACTACATAATCAGCATCCCCAAATGGGCGAAGTACTGAAACTAGATCGGCATACCAATCACCAATATCTGAAGGCAGAACTGATGCGCTTCTAATTACCCGCATCGCATCGCGCACATCAACCCGTTCAAAAAATCTCTCACCTGATCTAATCTGACTTAGGATCTTGGCATTATTTAGCGCTGATTTAACCTGATCTAACTGGGCATTAGTTCTAGCCAAAATAGCAATCTCCGATGAGTCACTGCCACTACTTATTTGCTTGCTAACTTGGCTGACAACATAGGAGATCTCATCCGCGGTTGAGTTAAAGCCATTAACCAATGGCTTATCACCATGAGTATTAGCAGATTGCAATTCAGAGCCATGATCACTTACTAGATTTGCAGTTCGTAGAATTTGATTAGCGGTATTAATAATCTCTGGGGTGGAGCGATAACCTCTGGAGAGCCTAAAGCTTTGCGCATTTGGAAAACGATTTTTAAAGTTAAGTAGGAAGTTTGAAGAGGCACCAGCGAAGGAGTAAATGGTCTGAGCAGCATCACCTACTACGCAGATCTCCTCTCGATTTCCTAGCCATAGATTTAGCAATCGCTGCTGCAGCGGTGAGACATCCTGATACTCATCAACGGTGAAGTAGCGATATTGATCTCTAACCCGCTCCCTTACCGCCCGATCCTCCTCCAGCATGCCAACTGTAAGTAGGAGGGCATCCTCAAAATCTAAGCATCTCTCCTGTCGCTTTAATGATTCATACGCTTCATAAACCTGGGAGATCATCGCTAGGTTCTCATTCTGACTTTTATTGTTTGGCAATCTAACTGATCGACTATTTGCAATCGCCTGCTCCTGGTAATTATCTGGTGAAATCTCAAGCACCTTCGCCCACTCAATCTCACCGGCAATCTCTCGCAGGGAGTTAACCTGTGCTGGGATTGCTAGCTCTGCTCGAGTAATTGCTTGGCCAATAAATCCAGATTTAGTAGTTAATAATTTAGGAAATTGTCCACCAAAGGCATATGGCCAAAAATATAAAAGTTGTTTTAAGGCGGCAGAGTGAAAGGTTCTAGCCGCTACATTTGCAATTCCTAAAACTCTAAGCCGGGCTCTCATCTCACCAGCAGCGCGAGCGGTAAAGGTAAGTGCTAAAACCTTGGTGGGATCTGTTACACCAGCATTAATTGCATAGGCAATTCGATTTGTAATAACTCTTGTTTTTCCAGTTCCAGCACCTGCAATAACACAAACTGGGCCACGGATTGCGGTAACAACTGCAAGTTGATCTGGATCAAGATCGGCAAGAATCTGTGCGTTATCTACCGCCATGATTCACTTCCAATTAAATCAACCTCAGCCCCTTGCCCATACCAAGCTTTTATCATCTGCCTAGCCACACTAATTTCAAGTGGCAGTATTAAAGATTTATCTAAAATTGCTGCCTTCATCTCTGCTCTAGAAAACCAACGAATCTCTTCAATCTCCTCCCCATCAGGGCGGGCTAACTGCGGAGTATTTGTAACTGCTTCAAATGCAATCATCAGTGATGCTGGAAATGGCCAAGGCTGGGATCCAAGATAATTAATTTGCGATAGCTCAACACCCGCTTCCTCCCTAACCTCTCTGACAACACAATGCTCAAATGATTCACCTGGTTCAACAAAGCCGGCAAATGTTGAGAAGCGATACTTTGGCCAAACTTTCTGCCGTCCAAGCAATACTCGATCTTGATCATCTTTAACTAACACAATTACCGCACCATCTGTTCTTGGGTAATGCTCACTTTGATCTATTAAGCAGCGTCGCACAGAACCACCTGATATCACAGTGGTAGCAGCGCCGCACTGCGCACATCTTGGATGTTTTGTGTGCCAATTAGCTAATCCTTGGGCATGAACAGATAATCCAATATCTCGGGGTGATAAATGCACACCGATCTCACGTAATGTTTTAAGCTCTAACTTGCTACCTTTATCAGGTGGCAGATGGCGAACAAAAAAAACCTGCTCATCTTTAATACCTAAGAAGTAATCAGATTGGGATTGATACTCACCCAAAGTTGCACCAGTAACAAGGCTGAGTTGATCACCTGAAGTTGCAAACTTCTCATCCATAAAAGTAATTACTAGCGCACTTGACCAAGTTGATTTTAAGTAACCCTCATCACTTCGCAAATGGGCAGATCGATCAACTTGGGATGCTGCTAGTGGAAGTTTGAGCGGTTTAATGGGCGCCATCACCAGCCGACCCTACTAGCCTGTCATCATGGTTGTCGCCTCCGCTAAAAGCATACGAATAATCTCCTGGAATCTTTTGCATGGCCAGGTAATTCCACCAGTTGGGTCACAAAATTGGCGAGCAGATTTAATTACTGCAGCTGGGCAGGTGGGAGGTAATTACAAAGCAGATTTTGTTTCTTTGCAGGAGGTTGATTGTATGCAACCTAGATCTGGCGTTTTAAATCAAACCGAACTAATTGCACAAAGTATGGGGCTTAAATATTGGGCGTATCTACCAACAATATCTGGCACACCGGGTGAAAGTTGGCAGAAGATAGATAATCTAACGCAATCAATTATTACCCAGGACTCACCTACTACTAATCAGATGACATATGGAATCGGCTTTGCTACAAATCAAGAGATTAAAAAAATATATGTTAAGCAATTAGGCCGATCAGTAATTGGTATGCCACTTTTAATTCCAAAAGATAATGGTAAGGGAGTTAGATTTATTTATGTTCAAGATGAACCACGAGTTGCGCTAATCGCTGAACTTGCAAATGGCTTTACTATTACAACAACACATCTTTCATTTGTGCCAGGAGTAAATATCTTCCAATTAAATAGGCTTATTTCATACCTTAAAACTTTACCTGGGGAGCAGATATTAACTGGTGATTTAAATCTGCCTGGCAATATTCCAACCAAAGTTAGTCGCTTTAAATCACTACTTAGCCAGGACACCTATCCAAGTTGGAATCCAAAGATTCAATTTGATTACATTATGTCGCCTAAATCTAAAGTTTTAGAGGTTACGCCAATACCAACAGTAAAGAGTGATATTTCAGATCACTTACCAATTGGGGTAGAGATTAAACTTCAATAGGTATATTAGTAATTAATGCAATCAAGCCAGCCTCATCTAATACATCTGCTACCCGCACTGTTTGATTATCTGCCACATAGTGAAAAGCAGCGCTAACATTTTCAATTGGTATATTCTTTAATTTTGAGTAAGCCAGGCGATACATCGCAAGTTGAATTGCTGCTGTTGCTAAGTCCTCACCATCTTTGACCTTACCGGTCTTCCAATCAATGACCTCATATCGATCACCACTTTGATAAACCGCATCGATTCTTCCTCGAATCAATGTGTTATCAATCATTGTTTCAAACCCAACCTCAACTCCAACTGGTTGTTTAGTAGCCCACTCACTGAGTAGCCAAGCGCTCTTTAATTTATCAAATGGAGCATCGGCAAACTCTTCAGCAAGTGCGGAGCTGCTTTGATTAAATAAATCATCCATAGAGATTAGTGATGGGTGCTTAAAATAATTTTCAAGCCAGAGGTGAAAATCAGTTCCGCGCCGGGCGTATTTATCGATGTGATTTGGCATCGGCCTGCGCAATCTGAGTGCTAACTCCTTTGGATCCTTTGCTAAATAAAGCAGGGTTGAAACAGATAATCTGCTTGGCAGAGTAATAACTACCTTTTTATTTCGGTTAGAGATTTCAGAAAGAATAACCTGCATGTCAGAGAGTAAGGAAACTCTTTGAGTATCTGTTGTTGCTTCATTAATTAACTTATTTACCTCATTAGGTGTAAATGGTGCTGCAGCTTCAACTCCTTTTGCAACCTCCTCTAACTTATCTAATTTGCTGCTTCTTGTTGGCCAGATACCGGTTGTGGGATTTTCTTTAATTGGATTACGACCCTCTGGAACTGGCGTATCAGTAAGAACTGTTCCGCCTTTTATTTTGATTAGCGCATTAGCAAAGGTATTAAACAGAGTACTTGGATCTACTAATTTTTCACCATTTCTAAAGTGTGAGGTTGTGCAGATTAACCCCTTCTTTGCTCGAGTAATTGCCACATAGGCAAGGCGCATCTCCTCCATAGATTTGCGCACTTTCCACTGATCTTCAAATCGCTCTAAGCCATCTTTTAGATTTTTATTTGTAGAAAAAGAATCAAAATTAATTGAAGGCAGTTGCTCATAATCTCCCCGCATACTTACTGGAATTGAGCCAGCATTTTTAACCCAGTTATCTGACTTCTTACCAACACTTGGAAAGGTTTTCTCAGCAAGACCGGGAATTGCAACATAATCCCATTCAGCACCCTTTGCTGAATGGATAGTTAAAATTTGCACCGCATCACTTCTAACATCCACCTCAGCCGGCTTTAAACCACCTTCAGTATCTTCAGCAATCTTTAGCCACTGCAAAAAGCCAAGTAATGTGCCGCCATTTTTTTCAAATCTAGCTGCCTCATCTAAGAATCTATCTAGATTCCTGCGACCAGATTGCCAACCATCTCTTACTAATACTTCAGTATCAAGTGATAAGAATTGTTCCACCTCAATAATTGCCTCAGTAATTGAGCCATTTAAATTACGGCGAAGGCCGCGAAGTGAGAGTGCAAATTTTCGCAGCCTTGCTAATCCCTCTTCACTAAATGCCGGGCTACCTTGATACTTTACAAACTCACCCTGCTTTAAGGACAATAACAACTCTAAGGATTCAATTATCGAACCGGCGGCAAACTCATCAGCGGTTGAAATAACCTCTATGTTCTGCTCAAGTGCTTGCTTTAACTCCTTACCCCTTGAGTAATCATTTGATCTAGCAAAGTTTTTGGTAAATATACCCAGCGCCATTAAATCCCTTGCTCCAAGATTTATGTGTGGCCCGGTCAATAGCCGCATTAATGCTGTTCCAGAATCTGGCATAGTTAGCGTGCGAAGTAAGGCAATAATGTCTGAAATCTCTGGTGTGTGAATTAGGCCGCCAACACCAACTACATCAGTCGGGATATCTAACTCGGTAAATGCTGATTGAATTGAATCAATTTGTGATCTGCTTCTTACTAATACCGCAAATGTTGATTTTTCATTTGCAGCAAGCTTTTCTCGATCTTTATCAAACCAGTATTTTGCAAAGTATTTTGCGATCTCCTGACCCTCTTGAATTTGCGTCTCATAAATTCCACAAATTACCTCACCAGTTTTTGCCTTTGGCCGAGCGGCTAATTTATCAATTTGCTTAGTAGTTGAAATCTCATCAATCATTACATTTGCTAAATCTAAAACAGCAGAATCATTTCGCCAGGTAGTAAGTAATGTGTACCGTGTTGCCTTACTTTTAAATGATTGTGAGAAGGTATCTAAGGTCTCAGAGCTGGCACTACGCCAGCCATAAATTGCTTGATTTGGATCTCCTACCGCAGTAACTGGGTGATTATCGCCAAAGAGATTAGATAAGAACTTAATCTGATTAAAAGATGTATCTTGATACTCATCAAGTAAGACAACCTTAAATTTATTTCGCTCAATTACCCCAATATCATCATTATGGTTTTGCTTACTCTCCTCAACTAACTTAGCCGCAATAGACATATGATCATTAAAGGTTAATAAGCCATGTTGTTTACGACGATTATCAAAGGCTGCCACGATCGGCAAGATTGCAAGTCGTTGTGATAACTCCTCTTTAAATTCAAGCACTGGATTTGTTTGACGATCTGAGAACTCTGAAAGCTTTGCTAATAGCTTTTCAGTGTAAGCAATAATCTCATCCGCATTTCGATCATTTTCAGCTAATTGCGAAGATAGATCCATTACCTCTTTGACAACTGAGTTTGGTGATCCATTTATTGGTAGATCATTTCCAGCAAACCTGCTCACCTCTTCAAATGCAATTTGCCATGCTGCTGCCTCACCAATTGGGTCAGCATCAGCATCAATACCAATACGAATTGCATGGTCTGCTAATACTCGTCCGGCGTATGAGTGATAGGTAGATACCGTTAATTCAGATTCATCTAAGTGATCTGGTAATAAATTCGCACTCTTTAGCTGCTTAAGCCTAAATTTAATTCGCTTTGCTAAATCACCAGCTGCTTTTCTAGTAAAGGTAAGGCCAAGTAGTTGATCAGGCGTAATAATTGAGTTGGCAACTAAATATAAAACTCGCTGGCTCATTGTTTCAGTTTTGCCAGAGCCAGCACCGGCAATCACAACAGAGGGGGCAAGGGGGGCTTGAATAATTGGAATCTGCTCATCGGTTGGGACCCTAAAGGTTGGATCAACCGCGCTAATGCGTTTAGCAATATCTAGTGCGGAGTATTTGATACTCATTTACCAATCACCGCCTGACCCTGAGTTTGAATTGGGCAGGATGATTTAACTGCGCAGGTGCGGCAGCGATCATTAATAGTTGCAACAAAACTCTTATCACTCATCCCCTGCGCTATTTCAGTTAACTCCGCCGTTACTTCATCAACCTTCACCGCATCCTGTGGGCGAGGCTTAGCATCTTTAGCTTTATGATCGCCAACAAAAACAAGCTCTGCGCCAGCAACCTGCTGATGTTCTAGCTTTTCCTTAAATCCATCATTTACTACTGCTAATTGATAACTCTGTAATTGTTTATTACCTAGTGCTTTGTCATATGAGATAGCTGTTGCACCAGTCTTTAAATCAACAATGTAATACTTGTTCTCAGCAGTTAATTCAATTCGATCAATTGAGCCTGAGACCACCGCATTTCCTAATTTGAACTCAAACTTTTCCTCAACTCCAACAAGAGTGTTCTTATTTTTTAAATTCCAACTATAAAACTTTTCAAGCATGGCAGCTGCCCTGCGATACTCATAATCTTTAATCCAACCCTTTTTCATATCAATTAATGACCATGCCCCTTTTAATTTATCCTCTAATTGATCAAGGGAAAGAGATGGTTGCTCAAGTAATTGCGCAGCAATCACATGGATAGCAGTTCCTAATACTTGAGCAGTTGAATCAGCATCTTTGCCACCGCTTTGTTCTAATAACCATTTAAGTGAGCACTCAGTAAATGATTCAAGGGAGCTTGGTGAGATTCGTAGTACCTCATCACTTTTAATTACTGGTAGATCAGTTGAAATTGGTGAGTGACCAATCCAATTTTTTGGCTCTGCTCGTTGCACACCATTTACCGCCAATGTTTTAAGTATTCTTTGGGCAAATATCACCTCCTCCTTATTACTTGTACGAGTAGCTAATCTGCGCAAATCTGCAACTAATGCAGGTGGGGTAATTGCTCTTGCAGTTTGAGTTATCTCAATCTCACCTGGCGCAAACTTTTCAAAGTATCTAGATGGCTGATTATCCTCTTGAGAGACTGCAGTAATAATTAATTTTTCTGTTGCCCTTGTAGTTGCAACATTTAATAATCGTCTCTCATCCTCTGCTAAACCTGAAGCAGATATTGCATCTAGTTGTGCGGGATTACTTATGCCATGGCGAAATATTTCAACTAATCTTTCGCTACCAAGGAGAGAGCCACGTAGTTTTAGGTTTGGCCAACTCCCCTCCTGCATACCAGCGAGCGCCACATAACGCCATTGCAAACCTTTTGCTGAGTGCACAGTCATTACCTGCACTACTTCACCACGTTGGGCAGAGGCTGAGATACTGTCAGATAAAATTTTTTCACCTAATAACTGATCAATAAATAAACCTGGATTAGCCCCCGG
>KB900393.1 GCA_000378865.1 actinobacterium SCGC AAA278-I18
GTCCACTAATTAATACCATCGCTACCATGCCAATTAAAATAGCAATAGTAACTCTACGCCGAAATTTTGCACTCATCATTTAGCTATCCGCTCGACCACATACTCAATACATTTAGTAAGTGCATCAATATCAGATGGGTCAACCGCTGGGAACATACCAATCCGTAATTGGTTCTTTCCTAACTTACGATATGAATCAGTATCCACAATACCGTTTGCACGTAAAATCTTGGCGACCTCTAATGCATCAATTGCTTCATCAAAATTAATTGTGCCCACAACTTTAGAACGCATCGCAGGATCTGTGACAAATGGTGTGGTGTAGGAGGTTTTCTCAGCCCACTTATAAAGCCGAGATGATGAATCCGCACTGCGTCCTGCAGCAAACTTTAAACCACCATTTGAGTTCATCCATTGAATCTGTTCAGATAACAAAATTAATGTAGCAAGTGCTGGTGTGTTATAGGTTTGATCAAGACGAGAGTTTTCAATTGCAATTGATAGATCAAAAAATGCTGGCACCCACCGGCCACTTGCCTTTATCTTTTCAACTCTAGCAATAGCTGCTGGGCTCATAATTGCAATCCAAAGCCCGCCATCGGAGGCAAAGGATTTTTGGGGCGCAAAGTAGTAACAATCAGATTGCGTAATATCTAAATCAAGGCCGCCAGCAGCACTTGTTGCATCAACTAATACCAAAGCACCCGCTGAACCTGCTGGCCTAGTAATTGGCATCATCACACCAGTACTTGTCTCATTATGGGTTAGTGCATAGACATCAACACCGACTTCAACTACTGGCAGTGGATGTGAGCCAGGCTCTGCCTTAATGACAGTTGGTGTACCAATCATTGGCGCATCTTTTGCAGCTGCAGCAAATTTAGAGGAGAACTCACCAAATACTAAGTGTTGTGATTTATTTTCAATTAGGCCAAAGGTTGCAATATCCCAAAATGCGGTTGAACCACCATTACCAATAATTACTTCATATCCATCAGGCAGTGAGAATAAAGATTTAAGGCCACCTCTTACTGCACCAACCACCTCTTTAACTGGACGTTGCCGATGGCTTGTTCCTAATACATTTGCATAATTGCTAGCAAGATTTGCAATTGAGGTGGGAAGAATTTTTGATGGCCCGCAGCCAAATCTGCCATCTATTGGCTTTAGATTATCTGGGATCTTAATTTCACTCATTGGTAGATATTAGGGGTTGAGCCGTTTAATCTGCCAATTATTATTTTTTTCTCTCACATATCGGATTCGATCATGAAGACGGGAGTATCTGCCCTGCCAAAACTCAATTGATGTGGGATAGACAACATAGCCGCCCCAAAAATCTGGACGTGGAATCACCGAACCTACTGGCCATTTATTTTCAAACTCGGCATAGCGCTTTTCTAATTCATCTCGGGAAGATAATTCTTCAGATTGTGCACTTGCCCAAGCACCAATTTGTGAACCACGCGGCCGAGATGCAAAATAACTATCTGACTCTGCCTTACTAGTTTTAGTTGCACTACCAATCACAATTACCTGGCGCTCCATCGGATACCAAGGGAAAAGTAATGAGACATTATTATTTTCTAAGATCTGTTTAGCTTTACGGGACTCATAATTTGAGAAGAAGGTAAAGCCCTGATCGGTCAGATCTTTAAGTAAGACAGTTCTACTAGTTGGCTGATCATCAACTTCAGTTGATAAGACCATGGCGTTTGCCTCAACGATAACCTCATTGGCAGCGGCTTCTTTTAACCAAGTGTTAAATAGTTCTATTGGGTTTGCTGGCAGTTCGCTTTCAATTAAGCCATGCTCACCATACTGCCGGCGCATTGCAGCGATATCATCCCGATTTACCATAGGTGTATCCAACCTTACATCCCTTGGGTTTGGTTGATTCCCGCTCAGGTAGCACAATAGGAACCATAAATCACCGATGTTAAGGAGCTTTTAAGTGGCAGATGATTTTAAGCCAGGCCTTGAGGGTGTAATCGCTTTTGAATCAAAGATTGCCGAACCCGATAAAGAGGGAAGTGCACTTAGATACCGCGGCGTTGATATTGAAGATTTAGTTGGCCGAGTTACCTTTGGAAATGTTTGGGGATTGTTAGTAGATGATGAGTTTAATCCTGGCCTGCCGCCGGCTGAGCCATTTTTAATTCCAGTTCACACCGGAGATGTCAGAGTTGATGTGCAATCTGCGATTGCAATGCTTACTCCAGTTTGGGGATTAAAACCATTACTTGATATCTCAGATGAAGAGGCACGAAGTAATTTAGCTCGTGTTTCTGTAATGGTACTTTCCTATGTTGCCCAATCTGCTCGGGGAACTATCGCTCAGGTAATTCCACAATCAGAGATTGATAAAGCACATACTGTGGTTGAGCGAATGATGATTCGTTGGCGGGGTGAGCCTGATCCAGTACATGTTCGAGCGGATAGCTAAATGATGAGTGCAAAATTTCGGCGTAGAGTTACTATTGCTATTTTAATTGGCATGGTAGCGATGGTATTAATTAGTGGACTCTAGAGTTAGGATTAATATATGAAGGAAGCAATCTTTGTAATAGCCATGGGCATTGTGCTTTGGATTGTGGCGCTAGTTTTTGCCATTGTAATGAATGCAGAAAGTAAAATAATTTGGATCTGTGTTACTGGTGCTGCCCTTGGCGCAATTGGGCTTCGCTACACCATCGCTCGCAGCAGGGGAAAGTAAGTTTAATTACCGTCGATTTGGCTTGCAATACCACGCAAAACTTTAGCTAACCGCTCTGCATCAGCAGATGATGAGCTACGCCCACTACGAAGACCATTGCCAAAACGATCTAATATTTTGATCGTATCCTCAATCATTGCCGCTAAATCATCATTTTTGCCACGAGAATTACCAGCCATTGTTGGTGGTGCTTCCACAATTGAAACTGAAAGTGCTTGTGGACCACGACGACCATCAGCAATTGAAAACTCTAGCTTTGTTCCCGGTTTAACAGTTGTTACACCAGCAGGAAGTGCCTCTGCTGAAAGGTAAACATCTTCGCCCTCATCATTGGAGATAAAGCCAAAACCTTTCTCCAAACTAAACCATTTAACGCGACCACTAGGCATTGGGATCTCCTTTCAAATTTTTAAGTATTCGTTTAGGCCACCAGTTGGATGGGCAGAGGGATAGTTTAACGCAATTAGGCAGATGCTGGCAGTGGGTTACTCCGCCTTAATTAGCGCCTCTGAGTGTGCGCCACAGCCATGATCGACTGAAACTACCCGGGCATCCTCAGGTGAGATTGCATTTGAACAAACACCAAAGGCGGTTCGCAAGGAACCTGAGATTGGAATAAAAAAACCACAGGATAAACATGGCTTAGGGGCGGCTTGTGCAATTGGTGTGCGCGGTCCGCGATCACCCTCATACCATCTCTTACTCGCAGCATCTCTACCAATAATTGAAAGAACTCTTGCTCTACCTAAACCAAACTCAAACAATTGAGTAATATCTAAATCTTCATCCCCTGGTAATGAAGCATAAGCTGGCGTTAACCGCTCATCATCGGGCGCAGTTGGCACAACATCGCCAACACCAAGATCACCTGGTTGAATGCGCTGGCTATAAGGCACCCAATTTGGGGCAAGTAATGCTTTTGTGCCGGGCAATAAAACTACATCGCAAATAGTTGGCTTGCTCACTTCATCAACCTTGGCAACTGTTACGCCCCATCGCCAGCCAACATAACCAGGAAGTTTGGCTTCAAAAAGGTAAGTTGCAATTCGCTCTTCATCAGAATCAACTGAGTAAAAATCACCAACATAATCACTCATGCCAGCATCTTCAATCGCAGCCTGCTTTGCAATATCAACAGCACCAAAGATGTCGGTCTTATTTATTTCAATATCAGTAACTGCAGGATAGGTTTTCTTCGGAGCGATATATGGCTTGCGCACAATAATAGGTGTAACTGGTGCTTGAATTTTAGGGTGAGCAATCTCTTCTAGGATCGCCTCATCAACTGGTGCCTCAGGCTCTGCTACCAATGAGCTGCTGCCTTTACGCAGCTTTTTAAATAAAGATTTCTTTTTTGCCATAAGTAGATTGTAATCTGCAACTGTTTAAAATGAAAAAGCCCCCGTTTTTACGCGGGGGATTTTTCTAATTTAAGAGCGGTTTTAAAAATCCATTCCGCCACCGTCGCCACCAGGCATTGGTGTCGCACTCTTTGGTTCTGGCTTATCAGCAATTACCGCTTCAGTTGTTATAAAGAGAGCAGCAATAGATGCAGCATTTTGCAGAGCTGATCTAGTTACCTTTGCTGGATCAATAATTCCAGTTTTGATCATGTCCACGTATTCACCAGTTGCAGCATTTAAGCCAAAACCAGTTTCTAATCCGCGCACCTTCTCAACAATTACGCCACCTTCAAGGCCAGCGTTAATTGCAATCTGCTTAAGCGGAGATTCAACTGCATACTCAACAATCTTGGCACCGGTTGCTTCATCTCCAGTTAATTTCAACTTAGCAAATGCAACCTTTGATGCTTGCAGAAGTGCAACTCCGCCACCGGCGACAATTCCCTCTTCCACCGCTGCTTTTGCATTACGTACCGCATCTTCAATTCGGTGCTTGCGCTCCTTTAACTCAACCTCAGTGGCAGCGCCAGCTTTAATAACTGCAACACCACCGGCAAGTTTTGCCAAGCGCTCTTGTAATTTTTCTCGATCATAATCAGAGTCACTCTTTTCAATCTCAGCACGGATTTGATTAACTCGTCCCTTGATCTGCTCAGCATCTCCTGCACCCTCAACAATAGTTGTCTCCTCTTTGCTGATAACAACCTTGCGTGCACTTCCTAATAACTCAACAGTAGTTTGATCAAGCTTTAGCCCGACCTCCTCTGAGATAACAGTTGCGCCAGTTAAAATTGCAATATCTTGCAACATAGCTTTACGGCGATCACCAAAACCTGGAGCCTTTACGGCAACTGATTTAAATGTGCCACGGATCTTATTTACTACCAATGTTGATAAGGCTTCACCCTCAACATCTTCAGCAATAATTACTAGCGGCTTTCCGGTTTGCATTACCTTCTCAAGAATTGGTACTAGATCTTTAATATTGGCAATCTTTGAGTTAGCAATCAGGATATAAGCATCCTCCATAACAGTTTCCATACGATCAGTATCTGTTACAAAATAAGCTGAGATATAACCCTTATCAAAGCGCATTCCTTCAGTTAGCTCTAGCTCAAGCCCAAAGGTATTGCTCTCTTCAACAGTAATTACTCCCTCTTTACCAACCTTATCCATCGCCTCTGCGATCATCTCACCAATTGTGGTGTCAGCTGCTGAGATAGATGCAGTTGCAGAGATCTGCTCTTTAGTCTCTACCGGCTTTGCCATCTTTAATAATTCAGCGGCAATCGCCTCAACCGCTTTTTCAATTCCACGCTTAAGTGACATTGGGTTTGAACCAGCAGCAACATTTCGTAGCCCTTCACGAACCATTGCTTGCGCAAGTACGGTGGCAGTTGTAGTGCCATCACCGGCAACATCATCAGTCTTCTTAGCAACCTCTTTAACTAAATCAGCACCGATTTTTTCCCATGGATCATCTAATTCAATCTCTTTCGCAATTGAAACACCATCATTAGTAATTGTTGGTGCTCCCCATTTTTTCTCAAGCACAACATTTCGGCCACGGGGCCCAAGGGTTACCTTGACCGCATCAGCTAATACATTCATACCGCGCTCTAATCCGCGTCGGGCCTCTTCGTTGAAGGCAATCATTTTTGCCATATTTTTTCTCTCTCTTCTCTATTTATGATTTATTGCTTAAAATTAAAACAGGTGTTTTTATCACTCACACCTATAGAGTGCTAAAGCCAAATCTAGAGGATTTATTCCAGATGCGCCAAATGAGCGCCTGCGGGCAGGGGTGGATTAAAGGTTAAAGCCGAGTTTGCTGGCAGAGCGAGCGCTGGTACGGCCCTCACGTAGGCGACGTAGCCGCTTAACCAAGATTGGCTGCGCCAGCAGTGCCACCTCACGATCAATTAAATTATTTAAGGCTTGGTAATAGGCAGGTGGGGTCATATTAAATAACTCTTTTATTGAACTCTCTTTAGCCCCGGCGTATCGCCACCAGCCCCGTTCAAAATCAAGCATCTTAATTTCAAGCTCAGATAAGCCAGCATTATCTGGATCAGATACGGGCATTAAGAATTCAGACATGGGACTATCTTAAAAGATGCCACTGACAAATATGCTCTTTTGCGTTAGAGCGTGGCGAGAATCTCTGAAATATCAGATTCTTTGGTCCATGGATTAACAATGGCAAAACGAAGTATTGGGTTTCCTCTATGAGATGAGGGTGTAACAAAGCCAATCTGATCAGCTAATAATTTATCACTCCACTTTTCATAATCAGCAGCTAGCCAACCAACCCTTTCAAAGGCCACGATGGAAAGGGTTGGTTCAATTAATAACTTTAAATTTGGATGATTGCGCACCTGCTCAGCAGCATCTTTTGCAACACTCATGGTGCGCTCCATCGCCTTGGCATACTCATCAGTTCCGTGGGCAGCAAGTGAGAACCAAAATGGTAAGCCACGTGCTCTTCTGGTTAAATGAATTGCATAATCAGATGGATTCCACTCATTATCTTCGTCTAACGTTTCAAGGTATGCCGCCTTTTGTAGGTGGGCCCGTTTGGCAAGTTTTGGATTGCGATATATCAAAGCACATGCATCAAAGGGAGCAAAGAGCCATTTATGGGGATCAACAATTAAAGAATCGGCCAGCTCTACGCCATCAAATAATGGGCGGACTGATGGGGCGCAAAGTGCAGCTAAACCATATGCACCATCAATATGAAACCAAATACTGCGCTTCTTAGTTACTGCAGCAATTGATTGTAGGTTATCAATAATACCAAGGTTGGTTGTGCCAGCGGTTGCAACTAATGCAAATACTTGATGGCCAGGGTTTTCATTATGGTACTTATCAACTGCAGCAGCACAAGCATCACCTTGCAACGCGCCATCCTTATCTGGCTTAATTAAAAGTATGCCCACATCCATTACCTCAGCAGCTGATTTAATAGATGCGTGTGAGTCAGCACTTGCTGCAATTACCCATCTTGTTACATCTTTACGTTTTCCTCTAAAGGTATTTCTAGCAGTTACTAATGCAGATAAGTTTCCAATAGTTCCGCCCTGCACAAATACCCCACCGGCAGTAGCTGGCAAACCTGCTAAATCTGAGATCCATTTAAGTGCTTGATTTTCGGCAAATACTGCGCCAGCTCCCTCCAGCCAAGAGCCGCCATAGAGCGCACTTGCGCCAACTACTAAATCAAAAAGGTTTGCATACTCACTTGGCGCAGATGGAATAAATGCTAAATATCTTGGGTGATCTGTTGAAATACAAGCCCGAGCTAGGACATCTTTAAATAACTTTAATGCCTCATGACCTCCTAAACCCTTATTTGTAACTGTGTTACCAGCTAACTCAAATAACTCCTCAGCTGTTTTTGGTCCATCTAATGGTGGATCAGTTCTAAGCCTAATTAATGAGTATTCAAGTACCTCTTTTGCTAACTCTTCTACCTCAGCGGTGAACTCATGCATTGCTTGCTGCGTAATCTTTACGGTTTGCGCTACGAATTATATTTCTAATCATGGTTGGAAATACAAATGAATGAAGTGGCAAAATAACAAACCAATAAAGCTGTCCCCCCAAACCACGTGGTGAGTATAAAGCCTCCTGTGTTACCTCACTTTGACCATTTGGTAACTTTTTAATTCTAAATTCAAGCCAAGCTTTACCAGGCAGAATCATCTCAGCATAAAGCTTTAATATTTTTTCACTTTCTAATACTTCCACTCGCCAAAAATCTAAACTATCGCCAACCCGAAGATACAGCGGATCACGCCGTCCTCGGCGCAGCCCAACCCCTCCAATCATTCGATCTAATAAGCCACGTAAATACCAAAGAAAGTCAGAGCCATACCAACCATGGTCGCCACCAATTTCTTCGATCGCTTGCCACAAACTTCCAACTGATGCATCAGTAACTCTTACTCTGGTGTCTTTATATAAGGTTTCACCCGCCCACTCTGGATCACTTTGCGCTTTCTGCCATGGCGCAGTTGGTAGTGTTGCATCAGACCATCTAGTTGAAACAGTATTACTTGAGACATTTGTAAGAGCTAAATTAATAGCACCTGCAACATCTATTAATCCTTCAGGTGGGGTTGGAATTAAATGTGAAATAGATTTAGCAGGATCTGCTACTACCTCACTAATTAGTGAGCCAACTAGTGGCCTAGCAAGTGAGGTTGGTACTGGAGTTACAAAGCCAATCCACAGGCTTGATAGCTTTGGCGATAAAACTGGAACTTTAATAATCCATCTTTTGCGCAGGCCAGAGAGTTTGGCAAATTTTTGCATCATATCTGCATAGGAAAGAATTTCAGGTCCGCCAATATCAAAAATACCTGCCACTGGTTTTTCAAGCTTTGCCGCATTTCTTAAGTACCAAAGCACATCTCTAATCGCAATTGGATGAGTTTTATTTGAAACCCACTTAGGGGTAGTCATCACTGGTAATCGGTGAGTTAAGTGGCGCAACATCTCAAATGATGCAGAGCCAGAACCAATTATTATGCCGGCGCGTAGCTCCATAACAGCAACTGATGTAGTGGCTAACTCTTTTCCAGTATTCGCTCTAGATTGTAAATGCTTACTTGTCTTTGCATCATTATTAATTCCACCTAAGTAAATTATTTGAGAAACCCCAGCAACCTCAGCTGCTTTAGCAAAATTACGCGCCATTGCTGATTCAATCTCATCAAAATTTGGACCTAAGTTAATTGAATGCAAAAGATAAAAAGCGGTATGGATTCCAGTTAGGGCTTCTAGTGTTGATTTATAATCAGAGGCGTTGCCAACTGCTACCTCAACATCTTTTGCCCAAGTATGGCTCTGTGCTTTGTTGCTATCTCGCACAAATACCCGAACCTTGGCATTGTCAGCTAGTAATGAGGTAACTAATCGCCCGCCAACATAGCCTGAGGCACCTGTCACTAAAATCTTGCGCGCATCACTCATGGTGGAAACAGTAGACTTAACTAGATGAATAAACCAAAAGTAGTTATTTTAGGTGGTGGCTTTGGCGGGTTAACCGCTGCCAGGGCACTGGATAAAACCGCAGATGTGACCGTGGTCGACCGCCATAATTTTCAAACCTTCCTGCCCCTGCTCTATCAGGTATCAACCGCTGGCCTAGCAGCTGACCATGTGGCATATCCGATCCGGGGTGCCCTCAGGAAGACATCGGTGAAGTTTCGCATGGGCTCACCAATTTTAATTGACCATAAAAATAAAGAGGTTAAATTAGATAGCAGTGAAGTTTTAAAGTTTGATCATTTAATTGTGGCACTTGGCTCAGTAACATCAGATTTTGGCATACCAGGGGTCAATGAATTTGCACTTGGTATGAAATCAGTTCATGAAGCATTAAATATTCGCGCTGAGATTATGCGCAGGTTTGAAGATCTTTGCCGTTTTGAAGATGAAACTAGATTCTCAATCGCAGTAGTTGGTGGTGGGCCAACCGGTGTTGAAATGGCTGGAGCTATTGCAGAGTTAGTTCGTGGGCCACTTAAATCTGATGAAGCAACCGCGGCAGCTCATATTGATGTTAGATTGATTGAAGCAGGCCCACGCCTATTACCACCATTTGCGCCATCATTATCTGAGCGAACAAAAAAAGATTTAGAAAAACTTGGCGTTAAGGTAATGCTTAATACCGCCGTTAAGGCAATTGAACACCGGAAGATTATTCTTAAAGATGATTCAGTACTTAATTCGGAGATAACAATCTGGGCAGCAGGAGTTAAAGGCTCTGATGCAATGGCACAATTAAATCTGCCAACTGTTGGCAATCGGGTTGCAGTTGAGCCAACAATGCAGGTTAAAAATTATCCATATGTTTGGGCATTAGGTGATATTGCTGGCGCACTTGGTAAAGATTGCAGGCCACTTCCGATGGTGGCGCCTGTTGCGATTCAACAAGGTAAATTTATTGCCAAACAAATTAACCGCTTGATTTCAAATAAACCACTTGGTGATTTTAAGTATTTAGATAAGGGCTCGATGGCAACAATCGGCCGAAATAAAGCGATTGTGCAAGTAAAAGGGATAAAAATAGCTGGTCCTATTGCTTGGCTCATTTGGTTATGGCTGCATCTTTTTTATCTATTAGGTGGACGAAATAAAATAGGCACAATGGCTGATTGGACCTGGAATTACCTAACCTTTGATCGCGGCAATCGCCATATCATGGATTCATATTAAAAATGAGTAAACCGGTTTATCGAAAGTTTATCGAGGTAGATAAACATAAAATTTGGTCGGTTAAATGGAAGAAAAATGGAGAGCCAGTTGTCCTACTTCATGGCGGCTTAAGCCATACCGCAAAATGGGAGAAACAAATTTTGCCAGCGGTTGCTAAAACCCATGAACCATTTGCATATGATCGAACTGCCCATGGTTACACAAAGGTTCGGCCAGGTTATATGCACTTTGATTTTCAAGTTAATGAGTTAATAAATTTTCTTAAAACTGTAGTTAAAAAGCCAGCACACATCATTGGCTGGAGTGATGGTGGCAATATTGGTTTACTTGCGGCAATCAAAAAGCCGAACTTAATTAAATCTTTAGTGGGAATTGGCATGAACTACACCTGGGATGCTGGACTTTCATTTGATGTAAATATAGTTGAGGCAAGTGAGGAGGAGAACGCTAACTTTACGAAAATGACTGAGCAGGATCCAAAGTTACTTCTTGAGATTAAGCGAAAAGCTTTCAAAGTTTGGGAAAGTGAGCCAAAGTTAAAGTTATCTAATTTAAAGAAGATTAAATGCCCAGTATTGGTATTAGTAGGAGATGATGAACCCTTTAATAGCAAGATGACCTTTGAAATGTATGAGGCGATTCCAAATGGCCGTTTGGCTGTTATTCCTGGGGCATCACATGCGGTTGTGAATGAGAAAACTAAGTTAATGCAAGAGGTAATTAAGGATTTTTATAAAACATTAGATTTTCCGATTACCAAGATGCCAAACCGAAGAGCTAAACGACAAGAGAAGATTTTAAGAAACTCTTAACTCACCAACTGCCCCCACTGGCACAAATGGTTTACTTGGAAATACTGCATCAACTTTTTTATATTGCGAGTTTTGCGCTGGTCTTGGATCTGTCTCACCTTTATTTGGCCACATTGAAAAAGCTCGCTCTGCTTGAGCTGTAATTGTTAATGATGGATTAACTCCGAGATTAGCCGTAACCGATGCACCATCTACCACATGCATAGTTGGGTAGTTATAAACCCGGTGATATGGATCAATTACACCATTACTTATTGAATCTCCAATTACACAGCCGCCAACAAAGTGGGCGGTAAATGGGGCGTTTACTAAATCACCAATATGACCACCTGCTATACCACCATTATTTTCAGCAATTCTTCTAGCCACCTCATTAGCAGCTGGGATATAGGTTGCATTTGGATGCAGCGCATCATTTTTTGAGGTTAAGCGATATCCAAAGATGCCACGTTTACCAGTTACAGAGATCGCTGAATCAACATTTTGCATAATCAATGCAACTACTGTGCGCTCACTCCACTTTCTAACATCCATAATCTTTATAACCAATGATGGCTTAGTTATAACTTGGCGCAGCCATTGCTTGCGTCTATCTTTAATATTTGTGCTATCTGTCATAACTGTTTGAAGTAGGCCCATAAAGTTGCTTCCCTTGCCATACCTAACTGGCTCAACATGGGTGTGATCATCTGGAAAGAAGGATGAGGTAATGGCAGAGCCCTTACTAAAATCTGTTCCACCTTTAGGCATGATGCTGCCGGTAATTGCTTCACTATTTGTTCTAGATAGCTTTCCTAATTGATCACTGATATTAGGCAGAGTGCCATCTAATTTCATCTTATGTAATAACTTTTGGGTGTTGTATGTGCCAGCTGCAACAACTACTTGAGCTGCGGTAAATCTACGTTTTCCACCAAACCAAGCAGAGCTCTTGCGAGCAGTGACCTTCCAACTGCCATCAGCTAATTGTTCTGTTTTCACCACAGTATGTTCTGGAAATACCTTCGCGCCAGCTTTTTCAGCAAGTCCTAAGTAATTTTTAGGCAAGGTGTTTTTTGCATTATGTCGGCAGCCGGTCATGCAAGCGCCACATTGCAGGCAGCCATCACGATCAGGACCAACTCCACCAAAGAAAGGATCCTTTGATTTAACTCCATTGCCATCACCAAAATAAACACCTAGCGGAGCTAATTTAAATGTGTGGCCAACTCCCATTTGATCTGCCACCTCTTTCATCGCTTTATCAGAAGGTGAAAAGTATGGGTTTTGCGCAACACCTAACATTCGAGATGCTTGGTCATACCAAGGAGTTAACTCACTATCCCAGTCGGTTATGTGCTTCCATTGTTTATCTTCAAAGTATGAAGCAGGTGGTTTATATAAAGTGTTTGCATAAACTAAGGAGCCGCCGCCAACACCAGCGCCCGCTAAAACTAAAACATTAGGCAAAACATGAATTCGTTGAATTCCACGAAGTCCAAGACGGGGCAGATAAAGAAAACGATTTAATCGCCAAGAGGTCTTTGGGAAATCTTTATCACTAAATCTTCTACCAGCCTCTAAAACTGCAACCTTGTAACTTTTTTCAGTTAATCGAAGGGCTGCGACAGATCCACCAAAACCAGAGCCAATAATTACCACATCAAAATCGGTGGACTTCATAATTTAATTTTATCAATCACGAATAATCATATCTTATACGCTAAATAAGTTAGAGTATTAAGCTTTGTCTCAAATAGATTTCCAATATTTTCTTTTATATCAAACATTAAAGTGGCCTGCCAATCAAAATATTTTTCAAATTTGTAATTTCTATATCTTTATAAATCTTATTTACATTGTGATTCATTATTAACGATATGGATTGCTCTAAAAATTTAGGTGATACAGCTCTTTTCGAAAGATACTCGTTATTTTCGCTATATCGGGGAATTAATAGAAATTTTCCTTTAGAATAATTTGGGATACTTTGAGCAATTCTATCTGGGTCTTCGTCAAAATCCCACATAATCATAGGTTTTCCAAACATCCACCCTGGAAATATTGCACCTCCTCCAGTTACAACAGCATATATACATAAATTCCATAGGTAAAAGTCTCTACGATCACTTACTAAATCACTTTGTGAAGCATAATCAAGAAACCCAGCAATTTTAGATGGAAATAGTGAGGAACTTGATCTACCAACTCTAATTACCCCGAAGTCTAAGTTGATAAGATTTTGCACCAAGTCTTTTAGCAGGTTATTATCTGTGTTTCTAAATCTTTCTTTCTCAATATAATCAGAACTGTATTTCATGTCAATATACCAACTGTCGTCTCGCGTATAAACTAATACAATTTTGTTTTTTATCAATCCAGACTCCTTCATTTTGTCATCTAAAAATTCGTCGAATATCAATGCATTTTCTAAATTTTTTTCGAAGAATTTCATTCCAATAATATCTTCGCAAATATGATCGAAATCATTTTGTGATACAGTTGTTTTTTTGGCAATAAAATTAAACTTACTCATTAATTTATATCGAAATAAATTTTTAGATTCAGATATGTTTATAATTTTTGATATTTTTTGGTATATAAATGGAAATTTTTCTTTACTTGGAAAAAACCAAATTGGTTTTTGTAGACTATTACTGCAAGTAAGACATATTTCTGGGTCTTCTTTCAAAGCCAATAATGCAGCCAAGAGCATTGTGAGTCTTCCGTAGTTATCTGAAATATATCCGAATTTCAAAATTGATCCAATCTTTTATTAATTTTAACATTGAGCCCCCCGTCAGGATTGAACTGACGACCTGCCGCTTACAAGGCGGCTGCTCTACCACTGAGCTAGAGAGGCGGGTTGAGGGCGTAATTATGCCATGAATAAATCATGCGAAAGCACCCAAGATTTTGTGAGTAAATCTAGTAAGTTTCCCGTATGCGCCTTGGAGTATTAGATGTCGGATCAAATACCGTGCATCTGCAAGTAGTTGATACATCCCCAGGAGCTAGACCTAATCCAACCTTTAACTATAAAGAAGAGCTCCGTTTAACTCAATACTTAACTAATGACAACCTTATTTCAGATGAAGGTGTCGAAAAATTAAGAGGTTCTATTAAGCGGGCAATTGAGCAATCAATTTCGGTACAGACGCAAGAGCTTCTGCCATTTGCAACCTCTGCAATTAGAGAAGCTAATAATGGAGAACAGATTATCAATTCAATAAATAAGGACTTTCATATTGATCTCCAAGTTCTCTCCGGTGAGGAGGAAGCAAAATTAACATTCTTGGCAGCAAGGCGCTGGTTTGGTTGGTCTAGTGGTCGCCTCCTTGTAATTGATATTGGTGGTGGCTCACTAGAGATGGCTGCAGGTGTTGATGAGGCGCCTGAGGTTGCAGCATCGCTACCACTTGGGGCAGCACGACTAACTAAGGATTTTCTGCTTGGTGATCCATATACTGATAAAAGTATTAGATCTTTACGTGATCATATAGAAAATAAGCTTGAACAGATCCTGCCATCTTTAGTTAAGTATCAAGAGACTGATCGATCTATTGCAACCAGTAAGACCTTGCGCACATTAGCCAGGCTTTCTGGCGATTGGTTTGGTGGTAGTGGAAAAAATATAACTGCTGAAGTAATAAGAAAAATTTCAGCAAAGCTTTCGGAGATGGATGAGGCTTCCCGGGCAAAGCTGCCTGGAGTATCTGAAAATCGAGCATCTCAAATAGTTGCTGGTGCATTTGTTGCAGAGAGCGTGATGCGAAATTTAGATATTAAGGAGCTAGAGATATGCCCATGGGCATTGCGCGAAGGTGTAGTACTTAAATGGATGGACTGGATGGAAGTTTAAATACTAGGTGCATCAATCCTGTCAATTTGAATAATTTCTTTACCTATTCGGTGGATAATCCAGCCATCAGCGGGAGATAGCTTCTCTTCGTCAGCGTCGATCTCTGACTTCTTTGTTAATTTATTTAACATCTTAGGCAAGATTGGATTATGACTACAGATCAAAGCTCTAACATCCTTAGTTAATAAATTTTTTGCATAATCAAAGGCTTTCTCTTTATCTTTCTTGTATGTACTTTCGCTTAATTTGCCAGTAACTTCAAGTTTAATATCTAAACCCTTGGCAATTGGATTAACTGTGTCATAACAACGAACTGCATCTGAGCTATGAATTTGGTCAATATTAAAAACCTGATAAGTAGAGAGCAGCCGCATAGCTTGATTTTGACCACTAGAACTTAGTGGCCGATCATCATCTTCACCTTGCCATTCATCTCTAGTAATTGCCTTCGCATGTCTAAGTAAAATGAAAGGCTTAGAATTAAATTTGACCTTAACAAACTTATCAAATATCTCTTTATCAGTCTCATTTGTTAAAACTTCAATTACGTTTGTAATTGGGAT
This sequence comes from actinobacterium SCGC AAA278-I18, assembly GCA_000378865.1. Classification (GTDB taxonomy): domain Bacteria; phylum Actinomycetota; class Actinomycetes; order Nanopelagicales; family Nanopelagicaceae; genus Nanopelagicus. The sequence continues at coordinate 15,564 of KB900393.1, forward strand.
CCATTTTAATTGATCAACCTCTGTATTGGTGCGAAATGGTTTTTCAGCAATAACTTTTGCACTCCAATAGGTGACTTTTTTTAATCCATCTGGCGTAAAATATTCGACCTGGCCTAAGAGCGGCCCAAATTCAGTTTGTAGATTTGTTTCTTCTAATACCTCTCGATAAGCACATGCGATTAATGATTCACCAACCTCTATTTTGCCTTTGGGAAAGCTCCAATCATCATATTTTGGCCGGTGAATAATTGCTACTTCAGTAAAGTGGTCCTTATGTTTTCGCCAAACTACCGCACCGGCAGCTGAAATTGCCTCACTCATACTTTTACTTGATAAGAGTCAATCATCACTGCTTGCAAATCATTCATAGCAGAACCATCTGGATTTTGAGCAACTCTCATCCAATTTCCATCAGATAGTAAATGCCACCCAGAGGTTGTTGAAGCTAGGTATAAATCAAATACTTTAATTAAGTTTTTCTTATGTTCATCTCTTGAAATTCGAACAAGTGATTCAACTCTTCGATTTAAATTACGATCCATAAGATCTGCACTACCAATATAAATTTCATCATCTCCGCCATTTGCAAAGTGAAATATTCTTGAATGCTCAAGGAAACGACCTAAAACGGAGCGAACTCTGATATTTTCAGATACTCCAGGTATGCCTGGCCGCAATGCACAAATACCACGCACAACTAGATCAACGTCAACTCCTGCCATAGAAGCAAGATAGAGAGCTTCGACAAACTCCTCGTCTAATAATGAGTTTAATTTGATTCTTATGAATGCATGTTTGCCAGCTTTTTTATTTTCAATTTCACGATGAATTCTCTCTAATAAACCACTTCGAATTGTTCGTGGTGCAACTAGTAGGCGGTTATAAGAAGATTGAGGAGCAAAGCCAGATAGTTGATTAAATAACTTATTTAAATCCTCACCTAGTTCATCATCAGCGCTAAGCACGCCAAGATCCTCATACATTCTGGCGGTCTTTGGGTTGTAATTACCGGTGCCTACATGGCTGTATCTGCGAAGTAAACTACCTTCTTCTCTAACAACGAGTGAGAGTTTGGCATGTGTTTTAAAGCCAACTAAGCCATAAACCACATGAACACCAGCATCCTCTAATTTTCTAGCCCACCTAACATTTGCCTGCTCATCAAATCTTGCCCTAATTTCAATGACTGCTAAAACTTGCTTACCAGCCTCTGCTGCCTCAATTAAGGCGCTAACAATTGGTGAATCTCCAGATGTTCTATATAGCGTCTGCTTTATTGCCAATACATTTGAATCAGTAGCAGCGGCCTCTAGAAATCTAACAACTGATGAGTTAAACGAGTCGTATGGGTGATGCAACAGAATTTCATTCCGCCTGATCGCAGCAAAGAACTCATCATTTGAGTCTGGGTCAACCTCACGTAGTTCAACTGCTACCTGATTTCTAAAGGGTGCATACTTCAACTCAGGTCGATCAAGATCTGCAATTCGATTTAAGCCAGATAAATCAAGTGGCTCTTTATAACGAGAGATATCCTGTTCTCTAATACTTAGTTCAACTTTTAATCGTTTTAATAAATCAGATTGAATATCACTTGCCACCTCAAGCCGCACTGGTGGCCCAAATTTTCGGCGAAGCAACTCTTGCTCCATTGATTCAAGTAGATTCTCAGACTCTTCCTCTTCTAACTCTAAATCTGCATTACGGGTTAATCTAAAGGTGTAATAATCCTCAATCTCCATGCCAGGAAATAATTGATGCAAGTTGGCAATAATCACCTGCTCTAAGGCAATAAACCTTGAGCCAGATGACTCTGATGTTTCAATAAATCTGGGAAGGGAAGCAGGAACTTTTACCCTCGCGAATAACTCCTCTTTTGTATCTGGTTTTTTTACTAAGACCGCTAAATTAAGTGACAAGCCAGAGATATATGGAAATGGATGAGATGGATCAACTGCAAGAGGTGTTAATACTGGAAAAATTCGATTAGTAAAGATGTTATTTGCATAACTCTTCTCTTCATTGCTTAGCTGCTCCCACGAGGTTAACTCGATACCGTTTTTTACTAAGGCAGGTAAAACATCTTCATGAAAACACTTACTTTGCCTTGCAATTAACTCTTCAGTTTTTTTAGAGATCTCACTCAATAAATCAACTGGTGAGAAGCCTGCGGTATTTTTGCTAGTAACTCCAGTTTCAATCTTACGCTTTACCGATGCAACTCTGATCATAAAAAAATCATCAAGGTTTGCAGAAAAAATAGCTAGAAATCGACAACGCTCCAGTACTGGAATACTTTTATCTTCGGCTAACTCTAATACTCGTTGGTTAAAGGCAAGCCAACTCAACTCCCGATCAATTAATCGTTGCTGGGGATTTGATGAAACTAAGTTTTCACTCACGGTCTTATTTTCCTTTATTTAGGTTAATAGGTGGTAATCGGAGGGCTAACTCAGCGCGACGGCCACCTGATTGGCTCAAAATGTTTAGCACTTCTGCCATCACCGGATGAGGTACCACGCAATCTTCGCCAAATCCAAGGTAATATAAAAATTAATATCCAGGCGCTAGTGGTTGCAAAGCTTACTAATTTACTCTTCTGTTCAACTTTTGGTAGCGGTATTTGCCAATTAGAGTCATATGGAAAATCAAGCCCGGCAAGTACAGCATTAGCTAATCTCTTGTGACCCTCTGAATTCATATGAAGCCGGTCAAATGCTAAAAATCTTCTATCACTTAAAAACTCTTTGCCTTTGGCATCAAATAAAATTACTGGATACTTGGCAGCAACAGCTCTCACATTTGCATTAAAATTACCAAACCGATAGTGCCAGAGCTCAGCAGTTCTGCCTTTACCATCCACCTTATCAATTACAGTAAAAATAATTACAGTTGCACCAGCATCTACTAACTCTTTAATTCCTCGCTCAAACTGTGGTAGTGATAGCTCAGGTTTATAATTAGGCCGTAGTACATCATTAGCACCAGCATGAAATGAGACTAAGGTTTGTTTTCCTTCAATGTATTTAAGTGCAATTGGAATCTGATCCTCCACAACTTGCTTTAAAAGTTTTCCTCTAATTGCTAAATTCATATAGGTAAAATCAGGATTAGATTTAGCTAACACATCTGCTACTCGATCTGCCCAACCTCGATATTTTCCATTCATCATCTCATCAGACATACCTTCAGTCATAGAGTCACCGAGTGCAATAAATCGGGTGTATTGCATTTTATTTACTTCGCTCTGCCGCAACTTGATACATAACAATTGCTGTTGCCACACTGGCATTTAGAGATTCAACTGATGATTGCATTGGGATTGAAACTACTAAGTCACACTTTTCTCTTACTAATCTTGATAATCCTTTTCCTTCACTGCCCACAATTATAAATATGGATTCAGTTGCTAAATTCATCTTGGCCAAGGTTGCATCCCCTTCAGCATCTAGGCCAATTATAAAACATCCAGCTTTTTTTGCATCCTCAATCGACCTAACTAAATTTATAACCTGTGAGATTGGCATACGAGCGGCAGCACCTGCAGAAGCCTTCCATGCAGAACCAGTCATTGCCGCATTGCGACGTTCTGGAATTACTACGCCATCTGCGCCAAAGGCGGCAGCAGATCTAACAACTGCGCCAAGATTGTGCGGATCAGTAATACCATCTAAGCCAATTAACATCATTGGTCTTTTAGCATTTGAAATAAGAGCAGAAAATTCAGTGTAATTAAATGGCTTAATAACTAGTGCAATACCTTGGTGATTTAAAGTACCAGTTAGATCATCGAGAGCTCTGCGTGGTAATTCTTTAATTGGTAGATCAGCATTTTTTGCTAATCTAATTGCCTCAGACATTTTTTCATCGATCTCAGCTTTAATTGCTACTACTAACTCCTTTGCCGGCACCTTTGCGCGCAATGCTTCGACAACACTGTTCTTGCCTGCAACCGCATCTTGGGCAGATTGGCGGCGATCAAATCTTTTTTCAGGTCGATCTGGCCGGCGATCTTCACGCATTGCTGGCCGACCACTGGTGCGCTCTGGTTTTCTAAAACTTTTTTTACCATCACGTTTATCTTCACGTGAATCACTTCGCCGATCATCTCGCCTTTCTGGGCGTCGATCATCTCGGTGGTTATCCCGCTTTTCTGGTCGAGCAACCGAACTTCGTTCAACTCTTTTATTAGAGCCGCGCATAGATCTAGCACCTGCTGCTTTAGGACCTTTTGGTCGATCTTTGCGTGCTCTGCCTGGCTTCATTAGTAACTCCACCTTGGACCATTGGATGTGTCTTCAACTGTAATGCCTAGGGAAGCAATCTGATCACGTATTTGATCAGCAGCGGCAAAATCTTTTCGCCCTCTTGCTGCCTCACGTTGTTCTAACGCAAGTTTTATTAGCCCATCCATCGCTAAATCATTTGATTTACTACTTGCAAAGGCAGCATCCTTTGGATCACAACCTAGGATTGAAAGTGCGCCCCTTATTTCACCAGCTGTTTTAGCTAATACTTTCTTATCCTCTCCTGCGGTATTTCCAATTCGCATACTCTCTGAAATAAATGCTAAGCCAAGTGGGACTGCTAAATCATCATTCATTGCTGCAGCAAACTCATCTGCAATTAAAATCTCTGGAGCCTTTCCTAAAATACTCTCTGCTCTACTTAAGAAAGCCTCAATCCGCTTAAAGGCGGTTGCAGATTCTGCTAAAGCCTCAAATGAAAACTCAAGCATGCTTCGATAATGCGCACTTCCTAGATACCAACGTAATTCAATACCACGCACCTTCTTTAAGATCTCAACTACCTGCAGTGAATTACCAAGTGATTTACTCATCTTCTCACCACTTGTTGTCACCCAAGCATTGTGCATCCAGGTATTTGCAAACTTAAAACCTGCAGCATTTGATTGCGCGATCTCATTTTCATGGTGGGGGAAAATTAAATCTAAGCCGCCGCCATGAATATCAAATGCTTCACCTAAATATGCATGTGCCATCGCAGAGCACTCAAGATGCCAACCAGGTCGACCTGAACCCCATGGTGTTGACCAGGATGGATCACCTTCTTTAGCAGCTTTCCACAATGTGAAATCTCTTGGATCTTTTTTATACTTTGAATCTGAATCATCACTTGGTAACAAATCATCTAACTTTTGGTTAGAAAGTGTTAAATACTCTTTTAATTTTCTTACCTCAAGATATACATCACCATTTCCTGGAGCATATGCTGATCCGTTATCAATTAACTTTTGCATCAACTCAATCATCTGCGTGATATGCCCGGTTGCCCTTGGTTCATAACTAGGAGGTAAAACATTTAAGGCGTCATAAGCTTCGGTAAATGCTCGTTCATACTTCATCGCTACCTGCCACCATGGAATCTCTTCATGGACAGCTTTATGCAAAATCTTGTCATCAATATCTGTAACATTTCTAACAAAGGTGACATCAAAACCAGATGCAATTAGCCAGCGACGTAAAATATCAAAGTTAACACCACTTCTAATGTGACCAATATGCGGAGGGGCTTGCACAGTGGCGCCGCAGAGATAAATACCAACCTCACCCTTTTTAATTGGTTTAAATAGTGAGACTGTTCTGCTCTTTGTGTTATAAAGATTAAGTTCGCTCATTAGTTAATTTTACCTTTACGCGCTAACTAACAAAGCTGTAGCAATCGCAGATAAACCTTTTCCGCCGCCGGTGAAACCTAAGCCATCAGTTGATGTGGCAGAGACAGAGACCTTCGCTCCACCAAGTGCTGTAGATATAGCCGCAATTGCTTCAGCCCGACGCGGTGCAATCTTTGGTTTATTACCAACAATCTGAACAGATACATTCTCAATTACAAAGCCAGCAGCTTTTACCTTTGCCAAGGTTTCACTAAGCATCTGTGCGCCACTAGCTCCTGCATACTTCGCATCTGAGGTGCCGAAATTACTGCCTAAATCACCAAGGGATGCAGCAGATAAAAGTGCGTCACAGATTGCGTGGGAGGCCACATCAGCATCTGAGTGGCCATCTAAACCAATCTCCCCATCCCAAATAAGTCCAGCTAGGGATAGTTTTCGATTTTTATCACTACTAAATGCATGGGCATCTGTGCCGATACCAACTCTTATTTGTTTTTGGGTATTTGGTAACAGAATCTGCGTAGCAGTTGCAAGATCTGATTTATTTGTAATCTTAAGAGCGCATTCCTCACCTGGTATTACCTTTACCGCAATACCTAGCGCTTCAACTAATGCAGCATCATCGGTTGCATCATCACTAGCTTGGTGAGCTCTTGCTAATACTGATCTAGTAAAACCTTGTGGTGTTTGCACTGCGCGAAGTGATGGTCGATCTAGCGTATTTCTAACATAGCCTTTGCTATCAACCTCTTTAATAGTGTCAATAACATCTAGTGCTGGGATTACCGCTTGCTCACCCTTTACCAATTGCTCAACTACAGATTTAGCTAGTGTGGTGGTGGCAAGAGCACGGGCTGCATCATGGACTAATACATACTCATAATTGTTGGGAATTTGCGCAAGTGCTAATCGAATACTGTCACTTCTTAATATGCCGCCAGTAATAACTGTTACTTGATCACCTAGTACTTTACGAAATTCCTCTTCAAAACCGGCAGGTGCAGTAACAATTAATAATTGGGCAACGGGGGCAAGGGATGAAACAGCATGTTCAACTAAAGTTTTATCAATTAATTTCACCAAGGCTTTAGGAAGGTTTGCACCTAATCTATTTCCAGCACCAGCACCTGCAATAATTGCGGCGGTTTTATTAATCATGACAGTAGATTTACTGCCAATTAAGAGGCGAGTACCTCATCTAGCAAGATTGCTGCCTTTTCCTCATCGGTTCTCTCAGCTAGTGCTAGCTCAGAGACTAAAATTTGCTTTGCTTTAGAGAGCATTCGCTTCTCACCAGCAGATAGACCACGATCTAGATCACGTCGATATAAATCACGAACAACCTCTGCAACTCTAATAACATCACCAGAGGCAAGCTTTTCAACATTTGCCTTATAGCGGCGAGACCAGTTAGTTGGCTCCTCGGTATATGGCTGGCGCAGCACATTAAATACTCGGTCAAGGCCGGCGCTATCGACAACATCGCGAACTCCAACTAGGTCGATATTTTCGGCAGGGACTCGAACTGTTAGGTCACCTTGGGCGACCTTTAATACTAGGTAAATCTTCTCTTCACCCTTGATTGTGCGCTTCTCGATTGCCTCAATCATTGCTGCTCCGTGATGTGGATATACAACGGTTTCGCCGACTTTAAATGTCATCTGGGAAAAGGCCTTTCGATAGGGAGCAATAATACCAGCATTTTGCGACCCATTTCACCCCCCTTAATATCGCCTTAATTTCTCCTTATTTACCACCCACCGATAACCTTTTACCATGATTGGCCTGCCTAATAAAATAGTTGCACTTTTTCTTATTGCCACCTCACTTACCGCCTGTGGATCTGGACAAAATTCAGTTACCCGAAATTTCAAACAGGTAACTGATGGGGTTGAGGCTCAAAGTAGTGAGATTAAGTTACGTAATGTTTTAGTTGTTAAGAGTGAGACAGGTGAGGGTGTGCTGGTAGGCACTTTAATAAATGTTTCAGATCAGACAGATCAAATCACAGGAATAGATATCGATAACACACCTGCCAAATTAGCCGCCTCTGAGTATCAGTTAGTAAAAAATCAACCAATCATCTTTGTGGGCGACTCTGCAAATGCTGATGCTGCTATTACTGGAGTAAGTAAGGTGGCTGGAGATCGCACCCCAGTTACCTTTACCTTTGCAAAAGCTTCTCCCGTAACAGTTAGTGCCTTAATTGTTAATGGTGAAGGTATTTATAAGGAGCTAAAACGCAGTATGCCAGTTGTTGTTGTATTACCTAGCCCAACACCTTAATCTTCAAACTTATAACCTAGCCCACGAATAGTCTGAATAAAGACTGGGTTCGCTGGATCCTTTTCCACCTTTGCACGCAGCCGCTTTACATGCACATCAAGGGTTTTAGTATCGCCAAAGTAATCAGATCCCCAGACTCGATCAATTAATTGCGAACGGGTTAGTACTCGCCCACTGTTTCGAACTAAAAACTCTAATAACTCAAACTCTTTAAGTGGCAGTGAGATTAACTCATTATTTATATTTACCTGATGGCGCTCAGTATCAATTCTCACAGGCCCTGCTGTTATTACGCCATCGGGAGCATTTGAAACATCACCCTGCCGTCTTAATACTGCGCGAATACGGGCAATTAACTCAGCTTTTGAGTAAGGCTTTGTTACATAATCATCAGCGCCAAGTTCAAGGCCAACCACCTTATCTACCTCGGTATCTTTTGCAGTTAACATAATAATTGGCACATCAGAGCGGGAACGTAGTTGTTTACAAACCTCAGTACCGGATAATCCAGGCAACATAAGATCAAGTAAAATCAGATCAGCTCCGCCCTTATCAAAGGCAGCAATAGCACCATCGCCAGTATCGGCAACAGTTACCTCAAAGCCCTCCTTACTTAGCACGTAAGACAGAGCATCTGAAAATGAGGCTTCATCCTCTACAACTAAAATCTTGGTCATTTATTACCTTCCATATTTGGTTTTTCAGCAGCTAATGTATTTGAACTCAGCGGGAATCTAATTGTGAAGGTACTTCCAGCACCCTCTACCGACCAAAGTGAAACATCACCACCATGATTAGTTGCAATGTGTTTAACAATTGATAAACCAAGTCCAGTACCACCGGTAAGTCGTGATCTTGCCGGATCAACCCGATAAAAACGCTCAAAGATTCGCTCTAGATCTTTTTCTGGAATACCAATACCTTGATCTGAAACAGATATTTCAGCAATTGCGTCTACTACTTTTAAAGTGATAGCAACCCGAGTTGCATCTGGGCTGTAATTGATTGCATTCTCAATTAAATTATGAATTGCCATCGTTACCTGGTTGCGATCACCATTTATAACTGCATCATCGACTTCTTCATGGACTAAAGTAATTTTGCGCTTTTCAGCATTTAATCTTGATTGATCAACTGCTTCAGCAATTACTTCAGAGATATCAACTGATTTACCATTTTTAAGTGGATCATCATCTTGTAATCTTGATAGATTAATAATCTCTTGGACTAGATCTGATAACCGCTTTGCCTCAGATTGCATCCGGGAGGCAAACTTTGCAATCGCCTCTGGATCATTACTTGCATCTAATACTGCTTCACTAAGAATTGAGAGAGCGCCAATCGGAGTCTTAAGCTCATGGGAAATGTTTGCCACAAAATCTCGGCGAATTGAATCTAGCCTGCGCATCTCACTGTCATCAAAAATTAGAATAGCGATCAAACCAGCATCGCCAATCGAAGTAACCCGTACTAGTAGATCATGGGTGCCAGCGCCAATTGGACCTCTTGGTAATTCAATGGTGGCATCTTGTTGAATCCCAGATCGCCTAACAGCTCTGACTAGATTACTCAGCTCCTTATTTTGAATCCGTTCATCTTTAATTAAATTAAATGTGGCAATACCATCTGAATAATAAATAACTCGATCAGTAGATGTAATTACTACCGATTCAGCATCGATTGCATGAAGTAGGTCAAAGCTTTGAGTTGAAAGATCAGATTCGATTTTGCTGTTGGCGGTAGAGGTTTCCTGCTTTTGATTAAATCGCCACATCACCCCCTTATCGTATGAGTAGGCAGCACTTTCTGTTAACCATAAGTTGGGTATATTGACAGATAACCTTAGTTTTAACCATTTATTAAAGACCTGTTCACACACCTCCCCGCACAAATACCCTTTTTCCATTACCGTTAGCCAATGCGTGAGCAATTTCAAGAAGAGTTAGATGGTGTTAACACCACCCTGGTGCAGATGGCTGGACTGGTTCGGGTTGCAATGGATAACGCCACCACCGCCTTATTAACAGCTGATTTAACATTGGCTGAAAAAGTTATTGCTGATGACACAATAATTGATGAAATTCAACATGAATTAGATGCTCGGACCATTAATTTAATTGCTCGGCAGAGTCCAGTGGCTAGTGATCTAAGAGCCTTAGTTACCTCACTTCGAATGAGCGCTGATCTTGAGCGAATGGGAGATCTTGCTCATCACATCGCAAAATCTGCTCGGATGCGTTATCCAGCAACTGCAGTGCCCCCTGAACTTTCATTAACTATTGAAGAGATGGGCCGGGTTTGTTCCAAAATTATTGAGAAGGTATCTACTGTTTTAGAAAAAAGAGATGCTGATCGCGCACTTGAGGTTGAAAAAGATGATGATGAGATTGATGCGCTGCACCGAAAAATTATTCAAGCTTTATTAGATCCAACATGGAAACATGGGATAGAGACTGCAATTGATATGACCCTACTTGGTCGCTACTACGAGCGGTGCGCAGATCATGCGGTATCTATTGCTCGCCGGGTTTATTTCCTAGTTACCGGCTCATACGCAAACGATAAATCTTAAGAACTTCTACTTCTTTCCCTGATTAGCAACTGCTGCAATTGCAGCCTGCGCCGCAACTGGATCTAAATATCTACCGCCTTTTATAATTGGTTCAAACTTTTCATTTAACTCATATAGCAGTGGAATTCCAGTTGGAATATTAACCCCGGCAATATCTGTGTCAGATATCGTATCTAAATATTTAACTATTGCTCTAATTGAGTTTCCATGGGCGGTAATTAAAACTGTTTTATTACTCTTTAAATCTTGGGTTATCTCACCAGTTAGATATGGCACAACCCGTGCAACTACATCTTTTAAGCACTCTGTCTTTGGTAGCAGGTCACCAAGATCGGCATACTTTGGCTCATTTTTTTGTGAGTACTGATCATCATCGGCAATAGCAGGGGGCGGCACATCAAATGATCTGCGCCATAATTGAAACTGTCCTTCGCCATACTCTTTTAAGGTGGCAGCCTTATCTTTTCCTTGTAGCGCGCCGTAGTGGCGCTCATTTAATCGCCAAGATCTATTAGTTGCAATTCCAGTTCGGCCGCAGTTTTTAAGAGCAATATCTGCCGTATCAATTGCTCGCTTTAATAGGGAGGTGTGAAGAACATCCGGCAATAAGTTTGCCTCTTTAAGTAATTGACCACCCCGTGCTGCTTCTTGTAATCCTTTTTCAGATAACTCAACATCTACCCAGCCGGTAAAAAGATTTTTTGCATTCCAAATGCTCTCACCATGACGGAGCAGGATTAATTTGTAACTCATATAGTTAATTCTTTCATAAAATTAAATTAGATGCTCAAAAGCTTTTAGATTTGATAAAGACTCACCCCGAGATACTCGCCAAGCCCACTCACGCCTGATTGCAGATGAAAAACCTAACTCAAGTAATGGATTAAAGGATGAGTCGGCATACTGCAGTACTGCGCCCAATATCCGATCAATTTCCCGCTCATTTACTGAGTTAAGTGGCAACCTGCCTACTAAATAAATATCACCTAACTCATTAATGGCAAATGCAACTGAATACATTGATGCATTTTTGGTCAGGAGATACTCATAAACTTTTTCTTTATTCTCATCTGGCTTTCTAATTACAAATGCGTTAATACTCAAAGAGTGATCACCGATTATCAATGCGCAGTGGGTTTGTTGTTTAGCCTCCCCTGGCAAAGTAATTAGATAAGTATTTTCAGTATTTTGGTCGTAATCTAAATCATGAGATTGCAAAAAATCATCAATTACTGCAGCTGGCTCAAGCATCCTCTGCCAAACGTAGTTTCACGCCAGCTGGTTGTGAGAGCGCCCAGTCATAAACCTCTAATGTCTTATGAGCTGTGTTCTCCCAGCCAAAGTGGCTGGCATGTATCACTGCCCCCATTGATAAAAGCAATCTGCGTTGTGGCTCTGCAATTAACCTAGAGATAACTGCAGACCATGCCTTTGGATCATGGCCATCAACTAGTGAGCCAGAGATACCATCTGAGACAGCGGTTCTAAGCCCACCAATTGCAGTTGCAACAACTGGTGTGCCACAAGCTTGAGCTTCAAGTGCTACTAAACCAAATGATTCGCTATAACTTGGCACGCAGACTAAATCACTTGCGCGATACCAGTCAGGTAATAACTCTCTTGATACTGGTTCAACAAAGTGGGTTATATCTTCAATCTTTAAAAACTTAGCTAATACTTTTAACTTCTCTAACTCATTAACCCCACTACCTGAGGCACCTCCCATAATTACTACCGCAAGCTTTGACTTAAGATGTGGTGAATGGGTAACCATCTCAGATACAGCACGCAACAGCACATCAGGGCCCTTATGGGGTTGAATTCTGCCAACAAAGGTAAGCATGATGGCGTCCGGTGCAATATTTAATTTAATCCTTGCTGCAGCCTTGCCACTACCTGGTGAGAAGGTTTGCAGATCTACCCCAGGAGCAACAACAAAGACATTATCTGGGCAGGCATCATAAAGTGATACTAAAGATGCAGCCTCTGCATCGGTATTAGCAATTAAGCCAGTGGATGCTTTAACAACCTGCTCTTCACCAATTGCTCTAGTTTGTGGCTCGGGTTTTTCATCATCAGCTAAATTTAAATTCTTAACCTTTGCAGTGGTGTGCATGGTATGAATTAATGGAATTCCAGTTCGCTCTGAAACCATCCAACCTAATTGGCCTGAGATCCAGTAGTGAGAGTGCAGCAGTGAGTAGTAATCATTTGGTAATTGTTTTTGGTAATTCATAAATGAGCTAGTTAGGGCGCCTAGTTGGCTAGGTAGCTCCTCTTTGGATAATCCTTCAAAGGGGCCGGCAACTAAATGCTTAACATTAACTCCATCTGCAATCTCAACTCTCTCTGGCAGATTTGGATGGTTTGCCCTAGTAAAAATATCAACATTAACTCCAGCAGCAGCCATCTTCTTTGCGCTCTCAACCACATAAACATTCATGCCGCCGGCGTCGCCAATACCTGCTTGATCAAGTGGTGAGGTATGCACCATCAAGGTTGCAATATGTGATTTCTTGCTAGATTTCATAAGGTAATTCTAACTTAAATAATCCTTCTTATATATTGGCCCTTATCTCACCAATTACGCTTCCTGCCGCATATATCTTCACGCTCTCATCTGGCATCGAAACACTCCATCGTTTAAAAACCTCCATAATGATTGGTGCAACTGGCCGCCATGAGCCATCAATAATCTTTATCGCAATCACTCTGCCATCTGATAATGCGCAAACCTCAATACCCTCTGCGCCTTCTTTCATAAACAAACCAGGAACAGCTCTCATCATCCGAGTTGTTAATCGCCCCTCACCTGCAACTAACTCTGGGTATGTTGTGCAGGCCTTGACTATTTGTTTATAAATTGGTTGATTTGATTTAACTAGAGCTTGTATCGCCCTTGCTAAACCAATTAATGAGATTGCAAATAAGGGAGCACCACAGCCATCAAAGGTCGAAGTACTCACCTTCTCACCAGCTAGTAATTCAATCTCACTCTTTATCGCAATCTGCAAAGGATGGTTCATCTCTAAATAGGAGTCCATGTCCCAGCCATTTTGTTGACAGGTAATTAACATCCCAGCATGTTTGCCACTGCAGTTTTGAGTAAATTGTGTACCTGGCTTATCACCCCAATTAATCTTCTCTTTTTCACCAAGTGGCTTATCTATGGCATTTTTTAAAGCGGTCAATGAAATATCTCTTTTTTCAAGCATTTTTGTTACTAAATCAATATGGATTTGATTGCCAGAGTGTGAGGCACAAATCATTGCTAGCTCTTGATCATCGACCGCAAGCCCGGCTTTGAGCATTGCAGATGCTTGCAGTGATTTAACCGCAGATCTTGGAAAGATTGCTAGCTCTGGTGATCCCTTAGATAGGTAGGTTGAGCCATCAGCATTTAAAACAATTAGGTGACCTAGGTGAAGTGATTCAACAACTCCGCCTCTTGTAACCTCAGCTAATACCTCACCTGCAAACTTATTATTAATTATCTGCCTGTCTTTCTAATGATGACCAAAGATGTGCTTGCAAAGTTTGTCCCTCAGCTGCCATGTCATAGGAGGTAAATAACTCACCCTCAACTAAGCCATAAAGCCGAGCCCCTGCGGTAACAATCTTTGCACTAGGAGATGAATACCCTTGATCCATTACAAGTTGAATCTTTGCGCCCTCAACAACTCCCACCCAACCCTCAGCGATTCCAGTGTTGTGAGCAAGTAATACCTCTAACACATTTTTTTCTTTAATTCGCCAGAAGCCAACCTCAGAGCCAGCTGGGCGAATGATTTCATCGTTCTCATCGATGATCCAAGAGCGGGAGAAGTAATTTAAAAAGGGACGACCATCATGATTAAAGGAAACCTCTTGTGCATATTGAAATGGCTTAATAGTTGGATAATCACCACGTCCTTTGCCGCGCCATGTGCCAACTAACCATGCAAGTGGCATTAAATCAGGATGTAGATTTTCAGGGATAGTAAACACCATTACTTATTACTCTCCCGCCAAGTTTTTAAGGCACCAGCTGCGCCTTTATAAATCAAAATAATTGAGAATGTGAGAGATGCGGTGATTAACAAAATAGTAGTTAGCATCTCCATTAGATAAGCCTAACTCCTCTACCGAAGTGCTAACTCCTCTTGAGTAGCGTTAACACCCTCTGAAATTAACACAGCATCAAGTGGTGTATTGCGCTTAACCACTGCAAGTGCGATTGGCCCTAACTCGTAATGCCGGGCCATAGTGCCGATATAACCAACCTCTTTATCCTCCAAAAATACCTTACTGCCATGCTCTGGCATAGCCACCATTGAGCCATCTAGGTGTAATAAAACTAATCTTCTAGGCGGTTGCCCTAAGTTAAATACCTTAGCAACTGTCTCTTGCCCTCTATAACAACCCTTATTCATGTGAACAGCGTTATTTAAAAAACCCAACTCATTTGGAATAGATTTATGATCGGTTTCAAATAATAACCTTGCCCTACCTGCCGCAACTCGCTCTGCCTCTAGCGCCCAAATACCAACCTGGGTATGAGATTTATTAAAAGCCTCAGTTGTCTCTTTATACTCTGCTCTTGGTACAAGGGCGTATGGTCCGCCAAACTTATCTGCAACTCCTGGCGCGCGAAGGACAGTGTAATTATTGCTCTCATCCTTAACATCAACCTCTAACATGAATTTCATCTTATTTAAGTATTCAACTACAGCTTGTGTTCGCTCTTTTTCTAAATGTATCCAAGTGGTATTTCCATCATCTACTAAAAATAATTGCTCAATTACATGTCCTTGTGGATCAAGGATTAAGGAATCAATCCAGGTGGCAACTGGTAGTTGCTCTAAGTATTGGGTGGTTAAAGCATGTAACCAGGTGAGGCGATCTTTAGCGGAGATTGAGATAACACCACGGTGTGATAGATCTGCCCAGCCATTACCTGCAACTAATGCTTTTTGTTCTTGATTTGGCTCACCAAAGTGCCAGATCGCACCCTTATCTGGGCCATCTTCAACTAATACGGCGCTCACTTACTTACTCTTTTTATTAGCGCACTTGCTGCATAAACCATAAACAGCAAAGTGGGTTACATCGGTCTTAAATCCATAATCATCACTTAGAGTATTAACAAAGTTAGCGGCAGTATCGATTGGGGCGTCCCCAATACTTTGGCACTCAGAGCAAACTAAATGCAGATGAGTTAACTCCTCTGCTGCATGATATGTCGCACCACCATGACCTAAGTGGGTGTGAATTACTAAGCCAACATTTTCTAAGGTTTCAAGATTTCGATAAACCGTTGAAAGATTAATTCCAGGATGAGTTGAGCGAACTTTCTCTGCAACCTCCTCAGGGGTTGCATGACCTAACTGCCTAACTGCTTGCAGTACTAACTCACGTTGTGGGGTAAGGCGAAGGCCTTTTTCCCGAAGCTCATGTGGTTTAGCCATTAGGTAAGTGTAAGCCCTGTTAAATCTTCCATAAAACTACTCACATTACCGAAACCTTATATCTTTCTTTTTACCAAAAAATAGAGCATTTTGAGTTTTTGTGACTAAACGCTCTGCAACTACAGTCAAATCTGGCATACCTAGTCTCCAAAAAAATCCTCTATTTGCATCGCTTTCTCTAATTAATCTTTTTATTAGATTTCTATAATTTCTTGGAATTCTCTTTGAGTGAACATGTATAGAACCTAAATCTAGCTTTGTATCTGGGTTCTCAATACTCGCTAGAAGTATTTTATTTTCATTCTCAACAACTTTAAATAAAGATGGGCTAAAAGCACCTGGTGATACATCGAAGGTACCTCGAGTCGAAAATGGTAATCTACTATTACGGGCATCTCGACCTAAAAAATAACGACCTATTGAGACAGAATCATATATAACTTTCGAATTATTGAAATTATTTGATGGCAGATAATTTGATTCTTTATTTAAAAGCGCATATTCGTGTAATAAAACCATATCAGTAATATTCTTTCTTTCCCAATTATCTATAATAAAACTGTTGAAATTTTGTAAATTATGGATGTTATTAATTATGAATGTTGATGCACATCCAGAGAAATTATCATGCTTTGTGTACTTGATTCCCCAATTATCATCCATAAATAAGTTATTTATATAATCTATGTTAAATAGTACGCAGTCTGACTCTAAGTGAATTCCTTTTTCAAATTGAAAATGACTCATAAAATCTTCAACTATAAAAAATCGTTTAGTTGTGTTTATCCAATATGTGACATGTTGGTAGCTCCAAGCTTTATTCAAACTATTAAATTTCCTGGTGTTTTCATTAATTTTGAAATCTTCTTCGGTTAGTAGTGTTAAAAAACTACTACTATATTTTTTAGCATATTCTTTACTAACAATTAAGAATCTTGGGTTATTTGGAAATAGTTCCTTATGTATTGCAATTGCATTTAAAACATATTTTCCAGGTTTACGTCCGACTTCTGTCCATATTAATGGAACCTCGTTACTCATTATCTGTGCCAAAGATCTTCTCTAAAATATTGACTCCAAATTTAATCGCCTGTTTTTGATCTAGGACATTATTTATATAAATGTCTTTTAATTCATTATCTTTTTTTTCGAGTAACTCTGACCAACTATCTACTAGTAACACTGGCCAATCACTTTCACCAAAGTACTCAGATCGCAAAACAACTGGTACAGCGCCTAAATATAAAGCCTCCCAGGTTCTATGGCAATCGATTCCATTTCCAGCAGGTGAAGGCACAAACATTGTTTTTCGCATGAGTTTATGGATTGTACTGGCGTGAACTCTTTGATTAATTACCAAACTATCAGAGTGATTTTGAAATTCTGCTCTGTAAATCGGCCGCTTAGTATTTGTTGCATCATTCCATGCAATTAAAAATGGAATGGTGCGATTACTAATATTTGTATCATATTTTTTTTGAAAATTACGAACTCTCCCAGCGCTTCGATAAGCCTGTCTTTCGATTCCAAGTGGAACTGGGAAACATCTATCACTTTTTCCAACTAGATTATTTGAAAAGATCTTGCCAACTTTTGAATACAATTTTGATAGATTTTTCTCATACTGTGTTGCGTCAGATTCTCCTATTACTAGAGTTTCTATATTTGAAATCTGCTCACGGGATTCAATTAATTTATCAATTAAATCTCCAACTAAATACACAGTTTTATACTTATTAGAATTCTCGCCTATGAATTTATTTAAATCTAATGGGGTTAGGATCACTCTTTCGCATTTGGCTAGATATGTATCTGGGCAAAGATAGGGGTAACTTGAGATTCTTTTTTGTAGATCTCTTGGCTTAACCTGAAAACTTAACCTAGAGGAAATTTTATTCATCTGGTCATAAGCTTTTACGGCAGGATTTAAGCGCATTATGCAAGTATAACTATCTCTTTTTATTTGGTTCCAAGTAGAGTGATTTTTCTGTACAATTTGCTCATTATGGCAAGAATCCTTCTACTAACAAATAGTACTGGTGCAAGTGCTGATGTTTTGCCTGCTCTTGCCCTACTGCAACATGATGTGAAGATCTTGCCAATTGAGGCCTCTGTTTTAGTTGAAACCCCAATTGTTGATTGCCTACTTATTGATGCCCGTCGTGATCTGCCAAATACAAAATCATTTACCAAGTTAATTACCTCAACTGGGGTGGATGTGCCGATCATTGTTATTACAACTGAGGGCGGCCTATCTGCAATTAATGCAGATTGGGGTATTGATGATGTAATCCTTGATACCGCAGGTCCTGCTGAAGTAGCTGCGCGAATAAGAATTGTGATTGGCCAATCTGCAATTGAAAACCTGGCAAATGATCCTTCCATTCGCGAAATCAGAAGTGGTGAGGTAATAATTGATGAGTCCAGTTACACCGCCAAGATAAAGGGCAGAGTCTTAGATCTAACCTTTAAAGAGTTTGAATTACTTAAGTACTTAGCCCAACACCCAGGCAGGGTCTTTACTAGATCTCAACTACTGCAGGAGATCTGGGGATATGACTACTTTGGAGGAACTAGAACAGTTGATGTTCATATTCGCCGTCTTCGTTCAAAGCTAGGTCCAGAGTTTGAGGCAATTATTGGAACTGTCCGTAATGTTGGTTATCGCTTTAATGCAAGTAATTCACAAGTATCAGCTGATTTAAGTTAACTACTACTTTGCAAGAGTTAAAACAATTAACACCTGCGCTGCAAGAACAAGTTTTATCTCTTATAAAAGCTGCCCAAGATTTTGATAATACACCAGCGATTGCTGAGCATGTGCTGCTCCACTTACGTCACGGCGGAGATAAGGCGGATTCACATTTAGTAGTCCAAAAAGATAACCAAGTAATTGGTTATGCCCACCTTGATAAAACCGATCAAGTAGCAGGACCCAGTGTTGAGTTAGTAATAGATCCAGATCATCGCGGCAGTGGTATTGGATCAGAGCTTTTAAAGGCAGTAATAGAGATTTGTGGTGAAAAAATACGGCTTTGGTCCCATGGTGATCTGCCGCAGGCGCGGGCGTTAGCGCTAGCCAATAACTTTATAAAGGTGCGAACTGTGATTCAGATGAGTAAGGATTTAAGTGAAGTTTCACCAATAAATTGTGACTATCAAATAAGAAGTTTTTTGCCTGATCTAGATAATAAAGCTTGGCTCACCCTTAACAACCAGGCATTCACCAATCACCCAGAGCAGGGCAATTGGAGTGAGGTTGATTTATCAATCAGATTAAATGAGGATTGGTTTGATGAGAAGGGCTTTTTTGTTGCCCAAGATAAAGATCAATTAATTGGTTTTTGTTGGACCAAGATCCATGGCGGCCATTCACACTCGCACTCGAAAGATGAAGATAATCATGACCATGCACCTATTGGTGAGATATATGTGACTGCCGTTAGCAATAAATATGCTGGAAAAGGAATTGGAAAAGCATTAACAATTACCGGTCTTAACCACCTAAAGTATCAAGGGTTAAACAGTGCGATGTTATATGTTGATGAAAACAATCAGGTTGCTTTTAATCTATATAAATCACTTGGCTTTTTAGAGTCAGGTAAAGATGTGATGTATAAATCAAAATCTTAAATATCCACAGATTTTAATTTCTTAACATTTGTAACTACTAAATCATTTATCTTTCACCGGCTACCTGTGTAGCTAAACTGGATAGAGCCGTTCACTTACGAAGAACAGCTAAGAATACCAATAAATGTTAATTAAAAATCTTCACTAAATGTAATCAAGCATTCAATATAAGTATCACCTTGTATGCCGAGGTTTTGGGCATCAGGGGGTGCGGTTACTGGTTCAATACAAATACCATCCTCATCTTGACTATAAACCATCCAGTAAGGCGTATCGCACTCCATAGTTAATCGTGCTGCTCCTGGCCAAACAATCTCAGGAATTCCCAAAACTTCCATAAATGTGTCATCCCATGGTGGTGAGGTTGGAGTAATAATTTCACCCGTTGGTAAGTAATCATCACCTCTTTTAAACATCTTATTTGCACCAAATAAAAGCTCAGCAGAATCTCCCTTACCAATCTCACGGGCAAACCATGGATGAAAACCTAATGTAACCGGCAGATCACAACCATTTGCTTCATACTCAACCGACCAACGAAGTGCGTTATCTAAGATTTCATAACTTTGAGTAACTGTTGCACCATTATATGGTGAAGGTAGTTCTAAGTGCTGCCGGCCCCCGCCAATATCCTCCCAGGAAGATAATGCTCCATATCCAATTAAGGCTTGTGGTGGATCAAAGTTATTTGGTAGTTGATATTTCTTTCCTTTTGTATCTTTAATAATTCCATCTCTAATTCTTCCGGCAAAGGGAGACATAGAAAACCAGCCCCAGGTTAAATCTTGTCCTCGAAAGGGAACAGCAAACTGCATATCCCGCCACTGCACAGACGCTAAACGTGCTCCTTGATCTAAATCAATTGCAATTGAGATCTGATCCCCATCAATATTTAACACTTATTTAATCTCCTCAAGAGTTGGTGGCACAGCCCCAGTACGTGAAACTGTAATAGCTGCAGCTTTTGCTGCTCTTTCTAACATCTTTCTTAATACTTCACCATGCAAGTTCTCGAGTCCACTTTCAATTATTGCCTCTACCAATATGGCACCAACTGTGTCACCGGCTCCTACCGTATCCGCCACAACCACCTTCTGTGCTAGCACAGATATCTTTTCATTTTTACTGAATGCGGCTAATCCTTTATCGCCAAAGGTAACCACAACTAATTTAGCCCCTTTTGCTAGCCAATCCTTGGCAACATCATCAATACTTTTACCTGGGTATAACCAGTAAATATCATCATCACTTACCTTTACCGCAGTTGCGATATCAATCCATCGCTCAACCTGCTTCACATACTCTTCTCTATTTCCCATAACCGCTGGCCTGATATTTGGATCAAAGACAATTGGGGCCACCTTTGCTAGATCACTTGCCCACTTATGCAAGATTGAAGCAGCAGGCTCTATTGCAGTAACTAATGTGCCGATGTGAAGTAGTAAGGGTTTATTTACTACTGGATCAGGCAGCCACGATGGTGAGTAGTCAAAGGTAGCGGTTCCTTCAATGACAAACTCATATGTCGCTGATCCTGTATTAGATAATGAAACTATTGCAAGGCAGGTTGGTTTATCTGAAAAGTGAGCAAAATCTAACTTCACATTATCTTTATGTAACTCTTTTAAAGCCATCTGGCCATACTTATCACTTGAGATGCCATCAATAAATTGGGTAGTAATTCCAAGCTTTGCTAAGGCTTTCGCTGTGTTTGCAGGTCCCCCACCAACAACAGCCTTACGTTCAGTTCCATCTGGAATTAAATCAATCAATACCTCACCAACTACCCAAACCTGATTACTCAAAGTAATTCGCCGCGACGTGCTAAAAACTCAGTTAATACCTCAACTGCAAATAGGTGATCATCTACTTGAGGCAGACCGCTAATAATTAAAATGCCGGTAAAGCCTGCTGGAGTAATTAATGGAACCGCCCCACCATGAATTGCATGAGTTTCATCGACCACATTGTTTTCCTTATGCCAGTCAACACCACGCTCTTCTGATAAAACTCTTTCATATATAGTTGAATGTTGTTTTAACATTACAACCCGAGATTTTCTAACAATCCACCAATCATTTTCTGGCTTTGATCCCTCTAATGATGCATGAAAGACAACCCACTCACCAATTCTTACCTCGACAGCAATTGGTAGTTTTCTTTGCTTACCTAAGGTGGCTGCAATCTCACCAATCTCAAGGGCATCGGTATTTGTTAATGAGGCAAGTTTTAAAACTGATTCCTCTTCAAGTAATGCTTTGCTGCTAAAGCCACCTGTGGTCATGCGGGTAAGCCTAATAGAGTTTTTACTTAGTATTAAAGGCAGCTATATCTTTAACAATCT
>KB900394.1:0-19070 GCA_000378865.1 actinobacterium SCGC AAA278-I18
TCTACAACTGCAAGAGATATATTCTCACCACCAGAAATTATTACCTCATCTACTCTGCCATTTACTTTAAGCATGCCTGCGGTTAATTCCCCAAGATCGCTACTCTCAAACCAACCATCATCACCGATCGCAGTTATAACTCCACTATCAGATAAGTATCCAGAGGCAATCATCGGACCAGTTAATTTAATTAATCCTGCTTGCGTAACTTTGATCTCAACACCATCTAGAGGTTTTTGATTGTAAACACAACCACCACTCATCTCTGTCATACCGTAGGTAGTAACTACTTTGATATCTTTACTTGCTGCCTCTTTTTTTAACTGTTCACTAATTGGGCCACCACCAACTAATACCGCCTCTGCCGCTGTTAGGTGCTCTAGTAATTTAGCATCCTGTGTTAATGCTTTATGAAGTTGGGTCGGCACAATTGAAATAAAATCAGCATCTATATAATTTGTCACATCACGATTATCAATCACACGGCTTCCTAGCGCGGTTGCTCTAATTAATACATTTAACCCGGCAATGTGTGTAGTTGGAAGTAATAGCGACCAACTATCTCCAGGAGTTGCACCCAGATATTTATGACTTGCATTTGTGGAAGCAATTAGTGCGGCTGATGAAATTGCTACAGATTTAGCATTTGCAGTTGAGCCAGAGGTATTAACAACTAATGCAATTATCTGATCAACTTCTTTTATAGAAGTTGGCTTTGTTGAAAGTGCTGCTCCTGAGCCTTCGAGGGCTACCGCTAAATTTTCTTGTAATTGTGGGATTGACCACTCAGGCTGGATAGGAAGCAATCTACGCAGTTTTTTTTCTTCCATAATCCCCGTAGGCTATCTCTTATCTAAATACTAGTTAAACCTTTGGAGATGCCGTGAGCAAGCCGATCAAACGCGAAATGGGTGATCGAACTATTCCTAAATGGCAAACTGGTGCCGGCGGAGAAAAATTTGGTGATATTAAATATCAAGTTGCTGAAGGTATGGCAAAGATAACAATTAATCGCCCGGAGTTCAGAAATGCCTTCCGTCCACAAACACTTTTTGAATTAGCAGATGCTTTTAATTTAGCTCGCGATGATGATCAGATCGGCGTTATTATTTTCACCGGTGAGGGAAGTGAAGCATTTTGTTCTGGCGGGGATATCAATGTTCGCGGTGATGATGGATATCTTGGTGATGACGCCCTTGGTAAAAAAGGTATAGGTCGGTTAAATGTTTTAGATTTACAGGTACAAATTCGCAGAACTCCTAAACCAGTTGTTGCCATGGTTGCTGGTTGGGCAATTGGTGGTGGACATGTACTACATGTTGTTTGTGATTTAACAATTGCTGCAAATAATGCAAAGTTTGGACAGACCGGCCCAATGGTTGGTTCATTTGATGGTGGTTATGGTGCTGGATTGCTAGCAGCACATGTTGGTCAAAAGAAAGCACGTGAGATTTGGTTTTTGTGTCGCCAATATGATGCTCAAGAAGCACTTGATATGGGATTAGTTAACACAGTTGTTTCAGTAAATGAGTTAGAGGCCGAGACAGTTTCTTGGGCTAGAGAGATGTTGCGCCACTCACCAATGGCACTTCGGTTATTAAAAGCAAGTCTTAATGCTGCAGATGATGGTTTAGCAGGCGTTCAGCAACTAGCTGGAGATGCCACAATGTTGTTTTATTTAACAGAGGAAGGTCAAGAAGGGCGTAACGCATTTAAAGAAAAGCGTGAACCAAACTTTAATAAATTCCCTAAACGTCCTTAATTAATGTTTCCGTTTCAGCTGCAAGTTGTTTCAATTCCTGTAAAAGCCAATTTTCGTGGACTGAAGTTTCGTGAGCTGGCTTTATTTGAAGGCCCCGCTGGCTGGAGTGAATTCTCTGCATTTACTGAATATCAGGATAGGGAAGCAGCTACTTGGTTAGCTGCAGCAGTTGAAGCTGCTAACGAACCCGCACCAAAGCCAATTAGAGAGTTAATTCCGATTAATGCCACCTTGCCAAATGTAAAGGTAAGTGAGGTTAAGCAATTATTAGCAGGATTTAATGGATGCACGACGATTAAGGTAAAAATAAATGATTTTATTTCAGACCATGAATTATTGATTGAAACCTTAACTCATATACCTAAGGCTAAATTTAGATTAGATGTTAACGGTGGTTGGAGCCTGGATGAGGCAGTAGCAAATTTACAAAGTTATGAGCAAGCATTTGGCGAGCTAATTGAGTATGTTGAACAGCCATGCTCAGATATTGCAGACTTAAATACTATTCGCAGTAAAACTAACTTAAAAATCGCAGTTGATGAGTCAATTCGAAAGTTTTTAGGTGGGGATCTAGCAAAACTTAAAGAGGTTGCAGATATTGCAATAATTAAATGGGCACCATCTGGTGGAATAACTTCAGCACTTAAGATAATTGAAAATATTGGCTTACCAGTAGTTATCTCAAGTGCACTAGATAGCAGTGTTGGTATTTCACATGGTTTGTCTTTAGCGGCAACTGTGCCAAATCTTTATGGGGCATGTGGATTAGGAACAGTTTTATTACTTGAAGGTGATGTAACAAGTGCTCCGTTGCTACCAGTATCTGGTTTTATGAGAAACCATAAGGTAATTCCAGATCGATTAACTGAATTTAAAGCACCGCCGCAGCGGCAGCGTTGGTGGCAGGATAGAGCTAATGCAATCTTTGAAGGGGGCTTACTTTGAGTAATTCAACAAAGCTAGCTAACTCTGTTATCAGAGAATTAATTGAGCTTGGAGTTAGTAATTTTGTGATCTCACCAGGATCAAGAAATGCACCTTTACTAATTGCTTTAAATGAAGCAGCAGATAAGCAATTAGTTAATTTATATGTGAAAATAGATGAGCGTGGTGCGGCATTTTTTGCATTAGGTATCGCAAAATCTACTAATAATTATGTAGCAGTTATTTGTACTAGCGGAACCGCGGCTGCAAACTTTCATCCAGCAGCTCTTGAAGCCCTACACAGCAATAGTAAATTATTAATTATTACCGCAGATCGACCAGATCGCCTTCGCGGAACTGGAGCTAATCAGACAACTAATCAAGTTGGTATTTATTCAACAATTAAAACCCATGATTTAGCAGCTAGTATCAATATAAAACCATTGTTAACTGCTGGCCCAATTCATTTGAATATCCAATTTGATGAACCACTTCTTAGTAGTGAAAAAAGCGATTGGTTAGCTGGTTTAAAAATCGAACCAGTTCAATATAAAAATAAAATTAGTGGAAAGTTAGATGTTACAACTGGCGTGCTAGTAATTGGCCATGATCGCGCTGGCTTTACCACTGGCGAAATAAATGATTTTGCAAATAAATTAAATTGGCCAGTAATTGCCGAAGACCCAATCTCATCCCCGCAGTCATATTCTCATGCTGCATTATTTTTAAGCGATCAAAGAATTAGCGAGACATTAGCTCCAGAAAATATTGTCGTTATAGGTAGGACAACACTTTCTCGGAGTATAAATAATTTTATTCAACTAGCCAAGAAATTAATCGTAATCGATCCAAGGAGTACCGGAGTAGATAGTAAGCGTCAAGCAGATTTAATTCTTTCCCACCTACCATCTGAGGTAGTAAGTATTGGTGCTAATAAAAAGCTTTGGCAGCAAGCATCAGAGGCTGCAGCAAGTGAAATTAAAGAATTAAAATGGTCTGAACAATTAGCAGTAATAACAATCTGTAGCTTGCTACCTAATGACACAGCATTATTCGTTGGTTCTTCTCGGCCAGTTAGAGATATCGAAGCTTTTGTTAATGCGCGTAATGGAATAGATGTTTTTTCAAACCGAGGATTAGCTGGTATTGATGGAAATATTTCAACCGTATTTGGTGTGGCTAGTGAGTATAAGAGTACAACTGCAATTTTAGGTGATCTAACGCTGCTGCATGATATTTCATCCCTGGCTAATGCAAGTAAGGATGATTTGAGAATCTTTGTAATCGATAATAATGGAGGCGGTATTTTCTCAACCTTGCCACAAGCCGGAGTAGATAACTTTGATCAATTATTTGGTACTCCACATAATTTAGATCTACTAAAGGTAGTTGCTGGTTTTGGAGTATCGGTAAGTAAAGTATCTGATTTAACCCAATTAAAAGCAGTTGCTACTAAACCAACGAAAGGGTTTGAGGTAGTTATTGTTGCCGTTCCCAGTAGGGCAGAAAATGCAAAGAATTTAAAAGAAATTACTCAAAGAGTTTCAAGCGCTGTGCGCATTGGCATTAATTTAGCCTGACTTTCAGCAAACTCATTATCAGCATCTGAACCAGCCACAATTCCACAACCAGCAAAGATTCTGATTGATTTATTATCATCGGAGAGCTGGCCGCAACGAAGAGCAATTGCAATCTCCCCATCACCATGGGCATCAACCCAACCAACTGGGGCTGCATAACGATCGCGATTCATCTGTTCAAGATCAGTAATTAATTTTTTTGCTATTTCAGTAGGTGTCCCACAAACTGCAGCAGATGGGTGTAGCTGCTCAATTAATGTGAAAACATCAGCTTGTTTTGCACTGTCATTTAATACTCCTGTTACATCAGTTGCAAGGTGCATAACATTAGATAAATGCAAAACAAAAGGAGACTCTGGAATATTTGTCGAAGAACAAAATGGTGCAAGGGCGTCTGCAATTGATCTAACCGCATATTCATGCTCCTCTAAATCTTTTGAAGATTTAGCAAGGGATGCAGCAAGTGCTAAATCGCGATCTTCATTACCAGTTTTGCGAATTGTTCCCGCTAAAACTCGAGAGGTAACCAATGATTTATTAAGTCTTATTAATAACTCTGGTGTAGCACCAATTAAACCATCTACCAAAAATAGCCAGGTAGATGGATAATCAATCTCAAGTCGCTGCAGTAAATTACGAGCATCAATTTGAAGATTACTTGTTGCTGTTATATCCCTAGCTAGTACAACCTTCTCTAACTTGCCAGATTTAATTGCTGTGATCGCTGCGCTTACTTGCTCGCGCCACTTACCTTCTGTAATTGACCCACCTTGCCAGTGGATCTCACCACTTTCTTTTGAATTAACCACTGTTGTTAAATCAGGTTGGTTTTGACCGCCGATCCAGGTAAGCCAAGACTTTCCATTTTTTTTGCCCTAAAACAATCTCTGGAATTATAAGAAATGAGGATTGGTCTGGATCAAATGAGAACGATGCAAAAAGAATTGGTCCAGTACCACTACCGTGTACATTATTATGAATAGTAAATTCAGATAATTGTTGATTCCACCAATTACGGGCATCTGTAAATCTATTTTTACCTTTTACTTCAAATTTTTTATACTCTCCAAAACCAACTAACCCATCACCGCTGCGCACCCAGGCGGTTTTCAAATTTAATTTAGTGCTCACTGAGGTTAGCAATGGGTGCTCACCCAATATTTCAGTAGTGATCAAAACTGACATTATAAATTCGCGCCTGACTGTTTGTTGGATTTGTCTGTAAAGCCTACTCCTTAGAGAATAGGGGCGTGGTCCGTGCAAATCTAAACAAAGATCCAGATGATGTTGCCAAGATGTTTGATGGTGTTGCTAACCGATATGACTTTTTAAATGATCTCCTTAGTTTCGGCCGAACAAAGGCTTNGCGCCGAAGTGTGACCTCCATCATTGCTCCCAAATCAGGAATGAAAGTTTTAGATATCGCTGCTGGAACCGGCTCCTCTACCCGTTCATTAGTTGATAAAGGCGCAGATGCGATTGCATTAGATTTTTCAGATGGCATGCTAGAACAGGGGCGTAAGCGAAATAAAGATATAAAGTTTGTTAAAGGGGATGCGTTAAATCTTCCATTTGATGAAAATACATTTGACGTAACAACAATCTCTTTTGGACTTCGTAATACCTCAAACACAAAAGTTGCACTCAAAGATGCGCTGCGGGTAACAAAACCTGGTGGCCGAATTGTAGTTGCAGAATTTTCTCATCCAACTAATTTAATTTTTAGAAAAATATATTTAAATTATTTAATGCGAGCACTTCCAGTAATTGCTAAGCGGCTAAGCAGAAACCCAGCTGCATATATTTATTTGGCGGAATCAATCAGGGCATGGCCAGATCAAGCCGGCCTAGCAGCCATAATGGGCGATGTTGGCTGGAAATCTGTAATTTGGCAGGATTTAACCTTCGGAATTGTCACAGTTCACATTGGTTATAAGGGGTAAGTGGCAAATGCTTGCTCTTACTGTGAATAAGATTTGACCGTATGAATCCCTCAATTAACCCATATGTACCAATCCTGGCGATTGGAGCGATTGGCTTTGGATTTGCCGTTTTTTCTGTTGTAGCAGCAGCACTCACTGGACCAAAGAGATATAACCGCGCTAAGTCAGATGCATATGAGTGTGGGATTGAACCATCACCACAAGCAGCTGGTGGCGGAAGATTTCCAGTTAAATATTTTTTAACCGCAATGCTTTTTATTGTTTTTGATATTGAAATTGTCTTTTTATATCCATGGGCAGTCTCCTTTGACCAGCTTGGCTTATTTGGTTTAGTTGAGATGGCTTTATTTATTGGAACAGTTTTTGTTGCCTACGCCTATGTTTGGCGTCGCGGTGGATTGGAATGGGATTAATTGTGGGTTTAGAGGAAAAATTACCAAGTGGATTTTTATTAACTACGGTTGAAAAACTTGCCGGATATATGCGCAAGAACTCATTATGGCCAGCCACATTTGGATTAGCATGTTGTGCGATTGAAATGATGGCAGCCGGTGCTGGACGGTATGACTTAGCAAGATTTGGAATGGAAGTTTTTCGCGCATCCCCTCGCCAAGCAGATTTAATGATTGTTGCTGGCAGAGTTAGTAACAAGATGGCGCCAGTAGTTCGTCAGATTTATGATCAAATGGCTGCACCAAAATGGACTATTGCGATGGGAGCATGTGCATCATCTGGTGGCATGTTTAATAATTATGCAATTGTGCAAGGTGTTGACCACATTATTCCGGTAGATATTTATCTTCCTGGTTGCCCACCGCGGCCTGAGATGTTGATGGATGCAATTCTAAAATTACATGAGCAAATTGGTAATGAGAAGTTAGGTACGAATAGAGAAAAAATAATCAAAGAGGTTGAAGCTGCAGCCCTTGCGGCAAAGCCAACTCATCAATTAAACGGGTTGCTTTTATGAGTGAAAAAGGAATGTTTGGAGTTACCGGAAGTGGTGACACCTCTGGCTTTGGTGGTTTAGTCGCCTCTCCTATAAACATTGGTTCAACCCAGCGCCCATTTGGCGGCTACTTTGATCAGGTTGCTGATGATTTAGAGCGGGTCTATCCATTATTTAGTGATGCAATCGAAAAGGTAGTAGTTGATCGTGGTGAGCTGACATTATTTATTAAGCGCGATCGATTATTTGATGTTGCAAAAATTCTGCGTGATCAACTCAAGTTTGAGATGTGTATGGGAGTAAGTGGCGCTCATTATCCAAGTGAGGTAGGACGGGAACTACACGCTGTTTATTCACTACTTTCAATTACCAGAAATCAAAGAATTAGATTAGAAGTTTGTGTATCTGACAAAGACTCACACCTACCGTCATTAGTTGAGGTTTGGGCTGGCCTTAATTGGCATGAACGGGAAACCTTTGACATGTTTGGAATTATTTTTGATAACCACTCTGGGCTTACTCGAATTTTAATGCCAGATGATTGGCCAGGGCATCCGCAACGAAAAGATTATCCACTTGGTGGAATTGATATTGAATATAAGGGTGCGACCGTGCCAGCACCATCACAACGGCGGAGTTATTAATGTCAACCTATACCGATCCATACGCATCATCACAAGAGACTACTGAGGGACGGGTTTACTCCGTAACTGGTGGAGATTGGGATTCACTAGTCACTGAAATTGGTGCAACTAAAGAGGAGCGAGTAGTTTTAAATATGGGACCACAACACCCATCTACTCATGGTGTACTTCGCTTAGTTTTAGAGCTTGAGGGTGAAACGGTTACTGAAACTAGATGCGGCATTGGCTATCTTCATACTGGTATTGAGAAAAATACGGAATACCGTAATTGGACGCAAGGCGTAACTTTTGTTACCAGAATGGATTACCTATCGCCATTATTTAATGAGACCGCTTACTGCTTAGGGGTAGAGAAGTTATTAGGAATTACCAATGATGTAACGCAGCGAGCAACTGTTATTCGAGTAATGATGATGGAGTTCAATCGCATCTCATCTCATATGGTTGCACTCGGTACCGGCGCCCTTGAATTAGGGGCAATTTCACCAATGATCTTTGCCTTCCGGGAGCGGGAGAAAGTATTAGATATTTTTGAATTAATCTCTGGGCTACGAATGAATATGGCCTATGTTCGTCCAGGAGGTCTTGCACAAGATCTACCACAGGGATCCCTTAGTAAAATCCGCGAGACTGTTAAGGATTTGCGCCATAACTTTAAAGATAATGAGAAGTTATTAATTGGTAATTCGATTTGGATTAAGCGCACTCAAGGAATTGGCTACTTAGATTTAGCAGGCTGTACAACCTTAGGTGTTACTGGTCCAGTACTTAGAGCAACTGGTTTGCCATGGGATCTACGCAAAGCCCAACCATATTGTGGCTATGAGGATTACCAATTTGATATCCCAACCACTGATACCTGTGATGTTTATGGTCGGTTCTTAATCAGAATGCAAGAGCTTGAGCAATCACTAAGAATTATTGAGCAGTGTGTAAGTAAGTTAGAAAAATTAGAGGGTGAGCCGGTAATGGTTGCTGATAAGAAGATTGCTTGGCCATCCCAATTATCTGTTGGTGGCGATGGTATGGGTAATTCACTAAATCACATTAGAGAGATTATGGGTGAGTCAATGGAGGCGTTGATTCACCACTTTAAATTAGTTACTGAAGGTTTTAAAGTTCCAGCTGGTCAGGTTTATACATCAATTGAATCACCTCGTGGTGAGATGGGCGTGCATTTAGTTTCAGATGGTGGCACTCGTCCTTACCGAGTTCATTTCCGTGATCCATCATTTAATAATTTGCAATCAACTGCAGCAATGTGTGAAGGTGGCCAAATTGCAGATGTAATTGCAGCGGTAGCTTCGATTGATCCAGTTATGGGCGGAGTTGATCGCTAATGTCATTTACCATAGAGCAAATTAAAGTTATGGATTCAATTATCAATCGCTATCCACGCAAGAGGTCAGCAATTATGCCACTACTGCATTATGTGCAATCTATTGATGGATATGTAACGAATGAAGGCATTGAATTGATTGGTAAAAAGCTTGAACTTGCAACCGCTGAAGTGACTGCAGTTTCAACCTTCTATACCCAATATAAATCAAAGCCAGCTGGTGAGTATCACGTTGGCATCTGCACCAATACTTTATGCGCAGTAATGGGTGGAGATATGATCTTTGATGCGGTTAAAGATCATCTAGGAATTGAAAATGATGGCGTAACAGATGATGGCAAGGTTTCATTAGAACATATTGAATGTAATGCTGCTTGTGATTATGCCCCAGTAGTGATGGTCAATTGGGAGTTTTATGACAACCAAACTGTGCAATCAGTTAAAGATTTAGTTGATGGAGCGAGAAATGGTAATCCACCAGCACCAACACGTGGACCTAAAACTCTTCGCACCTGGAAAGAAAACTCTGCAGTTCTTGCTGGTATCTCAGATGGTTTAGCAAATGAAGGAGTACAAGCTGGTGAACCAACATTGCTTGGACTTAAGAAAGCAAAGGGTGGGGCATGAGTAAATTAACCCCAGTACTTTCTGCACATTGGGATGAGGCAGATTCATTTACGATTGCAGGTTATAAACGCAATGGTGGTTACACCGCACTTACTAAAGCTCTGGCTATGGCACCGGATGAGATTATTCAATTAGTTAAAGATTCTGGACTTCGTGGTCGTGGTGGTGCTGGATTTCCAACTGGCAGTAAATGGGGATTTATTCCGCAGGGTGATAATAAAGAACATTACTTTGTTGTTAATGCAGATGAGTCAGAGCCCGGAACCTGCAAAGACACTCCAATGATNCTGGCGAACCCACATGTATTAATTGAAGGAGTAATTATTGGCTCCTATGCAATTAGAGCTAACTACGCATTTATTTATATCCGGGGTGAAGTAACCCATGTTGTGCGCAGAGTTCAACAAGCAATTGAAGATGCATATGCAGCAGGCTTACTAGGTAAAAATATTTTAGGAAAAGGTTTTGATTTAGAGTTGGTATTACATGTTGGTGCTGGTGCTTATATTTGCGGTGAAGAGACTGCGTTACTTGATTCATTAGAGGGATTTCGTGGCCAACCTCGACTTCGGCCACCATTTCCAGCAATTGCTGGCTTATATGCAAAACCAACCGTGGTTAACAATGTTGAATCTGTTGCATCAGTGCCAGCAATTATAAATAATGGTGTTGCTTGGTTTACTGCAATGGGAACTGAGAAGAGCAAGGGCTTCACCCTTTACTCATTGTCTGGGCATGTAAATAACCCAGGGCAGTTTGAGGCACCGCTTGGAATTACCTTACGAGAGTTACTTGAGATATCAGGTGGGGTAAGAAGTGGTCATAAATTAAAGTTTTGGACACCTGGCGGATCCTCCACTCCAATATTTACCGATGCACATTTAGATGTGCCACTTGATTATGAGGCGGTAGCAGCAGCTGGCTCCATGCTTGGCACAAAAGCATTACAAATATTTGATGAAACAACTTGTGTAGTTAGAGCAGTACTTCGTTGGACTGAGTTTTATAAACATGAATCCTGTGGAAAGTGCACACCATGCCGCGAAGGAACTTGGTGGTTAGTACAGGTACTTAAAGATTTAGAAGCTGGCCGAGGAACTGAAGCAGACTTAGATAAGTTATTAGATCTTTGCGACAACATCATGGGTCGATCATTTTGTGCACTAGCAGATGGTGCGGCAAGTCCAATTATTTCCTCCCTTAAATACTTCCGCCAAGAGTATTTAGATCACTTAACTGCTGGAGAGTGCCCATTTGATCCAATGGCTGCAACATTATTTTCTTCAGTAGGTGCTAAATGAGTATTCAAGAGTTAGGAACAGAGCAGGAAGTAGCAGTTGAGATGATCACCTGTGTAATTGATGGCTTTGAAATAACTGTTCCAAAAGGAACATTAGTGATCCGAGCTGCTGAAAAGCTTGGAATTCAAATACCAAGATTTTGTGATCACCCACTACTTGAGCCAGCAGGTGCTTGTCGTCAGTGTTTAGTAGATATTGAAATAAATGGGCGAGCATTTCCAAAACCACAAGCCTCCTGCACTATTCCAGTTGAAAAAGGAATGATTGTTAAGACTCAACTAACTTCACCTGTTGCTGATAAAGCACAAAAAGGCATTATGGAGTTGTTATTAATTAACCATCCACTTGACTGCCCAGTTTGCGATAAGGGCGGTGAGTGTCCATTGCAGAATCAAGCAATGTCAGCAGGACATAGTGAATCTAGATTTGAGGGTGTAAAGCGCACCTTTGAAAAACCAATTGCGATCTCCTCGCAAGTTTTATTAGATAGAGAGCGGTGCGTACTTTGTGCCCGCTGCACTCGTTTCTCAGAACAAATTGCGGGCGATCCTTTTATTACTTTAAATGAGCGCGGAGCTCTGCAACAGGTTGGTATCTATGAGGATGAACCATTTGATTCTTATTACTCTGGAAATACTGTGCAGATCTGTCCAGTCGGTGCATTAACTGGCACCTCATATCGCTTCCGGGCTCGGCCATTTGATTTAGTTTCAACTAACTCTGCTTGTGAGCACTGCGCATCAGGATGTTCAATGCGCACCGATGTCAGGCGTGGTAAAACATTGCGCAGGCTTGCTGGCGATGATGCAGATGTTAATGAAGAGTGGAATTGCGATAAAGGTAGATGGGCATTTAAGTATGAGGTAGCAAAGAATCGAATTACTACACCAATGATTAGAAATGCTGCCGGGCAACTGCAGGAGGCATCTTGGCCAGAGGCGCTAGCTGCTGCAGCAGCAGGTTTAAAAAATGCACGGGCAGGTGTGTTAGTTGGTGGACGTGCAACTGTTGAGGACGCTTACGGTTATAGCAAGTTTGCCCGGGTAACATTAAATACAAACAACATTGATTTTCGCGCTCGCACTCACAGCAATGAAGAGCTAGATTTCCTATCTACAGCATCATTTACTGCAACATATAAAGATATTGATAAGGCAGATCAGGTTGTATTAATTAACTTTGAGCCAGAGGATGAGTCACCAATTGTTTTCTTACGTATTTATAAGCAGGTTTACAAACGCGCTATTAAAGTTACAAGCATCGCACCATATGCGAGTAGAGGTAGTGAAAAATTAAAGGCTAAGTTGATTAAAGTTGCTGCCGGTGATGAAGTAGCAGCAATCTCATCCTTGTCTGGTTTGACCAATAAATCAGTTGTGCTTATAGGGGAGCGACTTACCGAAACAGCAGGTGGTCTATCTGCTGTTCTTAAATTAATTAATCAAAGTGGTGCAAAGCTAGGTTGGATACCACGGCGAGCTGGTGAGTGTGGTGCAGTCGCAGCCGGTGCTACTCCTAATTTATTACCTGGCAATCGGCCAGTCACAGATGCAACCGCCAGAGTTGATATTGCAACTGTTTGGGGTGCATCATCAATACCAACTGAAGTGGGAATGAGTACAACTGAGATTATTAACTCCGATCTACAAGCAGTGTTAATTGGCGGGGTTGATCCAATGGATATCTCACCAGATGCAAAGATAAAGCTTGCTAAAAAGTTTGTGGTCTCACTTGAGATCCGCCAAAGTGATATTACTGAGATTGCAAGTGTAGTTTTGCCAGTTGCTGCAGTTGTTGAAAAGAGTGGGTCATTTATAGATTGGCAAGGAAATACTCGTAGCTTTGAAGCTGCAGTTGATCAATCATTAAATCGAAGTGATGTGAGAATTCTTTCTATGTTATCTGATGAGATTGGTAAGCCAATTAATTTAGCAACTGTAAAAGCAGCAAGAGCTGAGTTTAATTCAATTGGTATTTGGGATGGACCAAAGCCAGTTATGAAATCAGTATCACCTATCGCAGTTAAAACAGTAACTGGCGATGAAGCGATCTTAACCTCTTGGCGCAATCTGCTTGATAAAGGTTCACTGCAAGATGGTGAAGAAAATCTTGCTGGTACTGCTCGCAAATCTGTTGTAGTGATTAGCAACTCTCGTGCGGCAAAGATTGGTGTCAAAGAGAGTGAATTAGTTAGAGTTTCAAATGAGTATGGCGCCATCACCTTGCCTTGCTTAATCGCTGATATTGAGGAGTCTTCGATCTGGCTTGCCCGCAACTCACTGAGCAGTCAGTTAATAAGGAATTTAGGAGCTGTCAGTAACACTGTAGTTAAGGTGGCCAAAGCATGAGTAATGCAGAGTTAATTGGCCAAGATCCAGGTTGNATTATTGCCCTTAAAGGATTAATTATTTTTGCAGCTTGCGTATTTTTAACAATTATGTCAGTTTGGGGAGAGCGCAAAATTGTTGCCAGAATGCAGCAACGTATTGGTCCTAATCGTGTTGGTAAGTTTGGCCTATTACAAGCATTAGTAGATGGTGTAAAGCTTGCATTAAAAGAGGATTTAATTCCTAAAGCTGCAGATCGAATTGTCTTTGTATTAGCACCAGTAATTAGTACCACTACCTGTTTTATGGCTTTTGCAGTAATTCCATTAACTGGTGAGGTTAATTTCTTCGGCCATAAAACTGCGATGCAACTTACCGATCTATCAGTTGGCGTACTTTATGTGCTTGCAATTGCCTCTGTCGGTGTTTACGGAATTGTGTTAGCGGGTTGGTCATCTGGATCTACCTACCCACTCCTTGGTGGCCTTAGATCATCTGCACAAGTTATTTCATATGAGGTTGCGATGGGATTATCACTAGTAGCAGTTTTCATTTACTCCGGCTCTATGTCTACATCTGAAATTGTTGCAGCCCAACAGCAGTGGTGGTATGCCGTAATTCTCTTTCCGTCATTCATTATTTATGCAATATCTATGGTTGGAGAGACAAACCGAGCACCATTTGATCTAGCAGAGGCAGAGGGTGAATTAGTTGGTGGATTTCATACAGAGTACTCATCACTTAAATTCGCACTATTTTTCTTATCTGAGTATGTAAATATCATTGCAGTCTCTGCCCTTGCTACTACTTTATTCTTAGGTGGCTATCACGCACTTCCTGGCCTTGGCTTTACTGAGCAATGGCTTGGTGGTTGGTTTACATTAGCTTGGTTCTTTATCAAGGTATTAATGTTTTTCTTTATCTTTGTCTGGCTACGTGGCACCTTACCCCGCCTGCGTTATGACCAATTTATGAAGTTTGGCTGGAAGGTATTAATTCCATTTTCCCTTGCTTGGATTATGGTGGTTTCAACCCTACGCGTGATGTCACAACAACAAGCGCCTAAGGTTTTAATTATCGCATTTATATTTTCTATTGTCTTAATTTATTTATCAGTTACTACCTTAGTTGATCGCGAAAAAGCTAAGGTAATAAAAGCAGCTAAGGTAACAGACTCGGCCGAACCAGATTTCCCAGTTCCAGCAATTCCAAACTCACGATCGGAGCAATTAAATGGCTGATGAATTAATTCCACGCTCTGATGAATTTGGTCTAGCAAAAGCTAATGAAGCTAATGCACCAATTACTAATCAAGAACCCGCCAGTTTTAGTAAACAGCTTCTAGGATTTTGGGTAACTTTTAGAACTATGTTTAAAAAAGTTAATACTGTTCAATACCCAGAGGTGAAAGAGGAGACTGCGCCACGGTTTCATGGCCGTCATCAATTAAATCGTCACCCTGATGGACTTGAAAAATGTATTGGTTGTGAACTCTGTGCCTGGGCATGTCCAGCAGATGCGATTTATGTTGAAGGTGCTGATAATAAAGAGGGTGAGCAATTTTCACCTGGTGAGCGGTATGGCAAGGTTTATCAAATTAATTATTTACGCTGTATTTTTTGTGGACTTTGTATTGAGGCTTGTCCAACCAGAGCATTAACGATGACAAATGAGTATGAGCTAGCTGACAATACGCGTGAGAAATTAATTTTTGAAAAAGATGATCTACTTGGTCCATTACGCGCTGGAATGGTGCCGCCACCACATCCGATGTATCCAAATACCGATGATGGTAATTACTACCGTGGTGAGGTAACCACCTCACATCCCTCTCAAGGTATTGCAAAGCATGATTAATCTGGCATTAGACATTGGTAAAACTGCCACACCTGAATCTTTTTTATTTTATTTTTTAGCACCCCTTTCCATTCTTGCTGCAATTGGGATGTTGTTGGTTAAGAAAGCTGTGCACTCTGCATTACTACTTGCCTGGGTGATGATCTCATTAGCGATTTTATATATAGCTGAGGATGCACTTTTCCTAGGAATCGTACAAATTGTTGTTTATACCGGAGCAGTAATGATGCTATTTCTATTTATTTTAATGTTAGTTGGTGTTGATAGCTCTGATTCATTAGAGGAAAATATTAAATGGTTACGTCCTATTTCTCTTGTTTCCGCAATTGGCTTTAGTGGTCTTCTCACCTCACTAATAGCTCGGGCAACCTTTGGCCGGCAAATCTATGGTTTAGCCGGAGCAAACTCTGGGGGTAATGCCAATGGTTTAGCGGAGCAATTATTTACCAAGTATGTATTTGCTTTTGAGGTTGTTTCTGCACTTTTAATTACTGCAGCACTAGGTGCAATGGTTTTAGCCCATAGTCAAAAAACTAAATCTCAATTTACTCAACGCGATCTTTCAATTAAGAGATTTAGAAAAGGTTCACTAAAAGATGCTGCCGGTCTTCCAGGCTCTGGTGTTTATGCTCTCCATAATGCAGTTGATGTGCCAGCACTTTTACCAACTGGCAAAGCTGCCCCTACCTCGATCTCAGCAGTTCTAGAGGCTCGCGGAGACATGATTGAAAGTTCTAATTTTCAACTCCACGAGGAAGAGGAGGATAAGTAATGGCTATTGCTAATTACCTTTATCTTTCTGCAATTCTATTTACAATCGGTGCTATTGGTGTGGTTGTTCGCCGTAATGCAATTGTTGTCTTTATGTGTATTGAATTAATGTTGAATGCAGCAAATCTTGCCTTTGTTACCTTTGCTCGTATTAATAGTAATTTAGATGGTCAGATATTTGCTTTCTTTACAATGGTAGTTGCAGCTTGTGAGGTTGTAGTTGGTCTTGCAATTATTGTGACTATTTATCGATCTCGCCGCTCAGTCTCTGTCGATGATGCAAGTTTGTTAAAACAATGACAACTTCAACTAATCTACTTTTACTAGTTGCACTGCCATTATTTAGTTCTGCAATTTTGTTGCTAATTGGTAAGCGTGCAAACTCTTGGGGCCACATTATGGCCACAATTGTTTCTGCTTCAACTTTTACAATTGGAGTAGTTGAGTTTTTTGCAATGCAAGGGCGGGCTAGTGAAAATCGGGCAGTAATTCAAAAGCTATTTACCTGGATATCAGTTGGCTCATTTAATGTGGACGCTTCATTGATGCTAGATCAATTATCAATCTGCTTTGTTCTCTTAATTACCGGTGTTGGCACATTAATTCATATCTACTCAATTGCCTATATGTCACATGATCATGACCGCCGTAGATTTTTTGCTTATTTAAATCTTTTTATCGCAGCAATGTTATTGCTAGTACTAGGTGATTCGTATCTAAATCTTTATGTTGGCTGGGAAGGTGTCGGTCTTGCATCTTATTTATTAATTGGATTTTGGAATCAAAAGCCAGATTATGCAACTGCTGCCAAGAAAGCATTCATTGCCAACCGAGTTGGTGATGTTGGCTTGTCACTTGCAATCATGATTGCTTTTGCAACATTTGGTGATGTTTCATTTGCAGGCATTAAAGAGCATGCTCACCATGCATCCTCAACTCAATTAACTGCGATTGGTTTAATGTTATTACTTGCAGCTTGTGGTAAATCTGCACAATTTCCATTGCAATCATGGCTTGGCGATGCCATGGCAGGCCCAACACCGGTATCAGCTTTAATTCATGCTGCAACTATGGTTACTGCTGGGGTTTATTTAATAACTCGTTCTAATTTTATTTTTGATGAGGCGCCGATTGCTCAATTAATGGTGGTAATTGTTGGTGGAGTTACCTTATTGTTTGGTGCGATTATTGGTACCGCTAAGGATGATATTAAGAAAGCACTTGCTGCATCCACCATGTCGCAAATTGGTTATATGATTTTAGCAACCGGCTTAGGTCCAATTGGTTATGCATTTGCAATTATGCATCTATTAACTCACGGCTTCTTTAAAGCAAGTATGTTCCTTGGCGCAGGATCTGTAATGCATGGGATGAAAGATGAAGTAAATATGAGAAGACTTGGCGGGGTTGGAAAATTTATGCCAATTACTGCACTGACCTTTGGTCTTGGTTACTTAGCAATTATTGGCGTTCCACCATTTGCCGGTTTTTACTCCAAAGATAAAATTATTGAAACAGCATTTAACGCCGGAGGTATAAAAGGAGTTGCGTTAGGTATAGCTACATTATTTGGTGCAATGATTACCGCTTTTTATATGACTCGAGTTGTCATATTAACCTTCTTCGGAAATGAGCGGTGGGGTCATAAAGATGAACCACATGAGAGCCCAGCATTAATGTTAATTCCAATTGGCTTACTCTCAGTAGGTTCTGTGATCTCTGGCTTTATTCTTTCAAAGGGAAATGGCTTAGTTAATTGGCTACAACCAGTTGTTAACCCACTTAAAGAGCACCATGCTGAGGAGTTTTTATCACCAGTAATTGTTTCGCTTATGACCTTAGCCGCGGTAATTATTGGCCTATCTGTCGCTCTGCTTAAGTATCGCGGTGAGCAATTAGCGCAAGCACCAGAAAAGGTCTCAGTACTAACCTCAGCTGCAAGGCGTGATTTATTTCAAGATGATTTTAATGAGATTGTATTTATGCGCCCAGGGCAATCACTTGTGCGTGGATTATTAAACTTAGATTACATATTAATTGATGGGTTAGTTAGAGCAGTTGCAGCAGTTTCATTAACTGCTGGTATTCGCCTTAGAACACTACAAAATGGTTATGTAAGAAGTTATGCGTTAATGATGGTAGTGGGTGCCTTAGGGTTGTTAACTACTATTTGGGTGGTAACAGCATGAGTTTATTAACTATTGTTGGCTTATTGCCATTAATTAGCGCATTAGTAGTTGCCTTTATTCCAAGCAAAAACACTGGATTGATTAAAAGAGTTGCTGTCATTGCAACTGCTCTGATAGCGCTAACCTCGATATTGCTTGCAACCGGCTTTGATAAAGCAAGTACAGGTTTGCAGTATGTGCAGAGTAACTCTTGGATTTCATCCTTTAATATCAATTACGCAGTTGGAGTTGATGGAGTCTCATTAGTTTTAATTTTGCTCTCAACTATTTTGGTGCCAATTGTAGTTCTTGCAACCTGGCATGAAGCAGATGGTGGTAGATGGGGCGTCAAGGTCTTTTATATTCTTATCCTAGTTTTAGAAACAATGATGATTGGTGTCTTTGCAGCAACAGATCTATTTCTTTTTT
Source organism: actinobacterium SCGC AAA278-I18 (assembly GCA_000378865.1). Lineage (GTDB taxonomy): Bacteria > Actinomycetota > Actinomycetes > Nanopelagicales > Nanopelagicaceae > Nanopelagicus. The sequence goes on from KB900394.1 coordinate 18,622, forward strand.
ACGTTTTCTTTGAAGCAATGTTAATCCCAATCTATTTCTTAATTGGTGGCTTTGGTAGTGGAAATAAATCTGCAGCAGCAGTTAAGTTTTTACTTTATAGCTTATTTGGTGGCCTATTAATGCTTGCCTCTATTATTGGAATTTATGTTATTGCTGGCAATCAGATTGGGTCAACCTTTGATTTAACGCAACTTGCAACCTTACAAATTGATAATAAGACAGAGAATCTTTTATTTCTAGGCTTTTTTATAGCATTTGCAATCAAAGCACCATTATGGCCATTTCATACCTGGCTACCAGATGCTGCTAAAGCAGCGTCCCCTGGTACATCTGTCCTACTTTTAGGTGTGCTGGATAAGTGGGTATTAGGCGCAAGAGTGCGCACGCTGCCCGCAGCTGTTGCACCTGTTTTAGTTGGCACATCTTTATCCAGTGAAATTAAATGGGTA
>KB900394.1:19531-28677 GCA_000378865.1 actinobacterium SCGC AAA278-I18
ATAAGTGGGTATTAGGCGCAAGAGTGCGCACGCTGCCCGCAGCTGTTGCACCTGTTTTAGTTGGCACATCTTTATCCAGTGAAATTAAATGGGTAAATGCTTTACTTGCTTTAGTAGTAGCACTTGCACTCCAAATTGCGGTTAATTTTGCAAATGATTACTCAGATGGAGTTCGGGGCACTGATACCAATCGAGTTGGACCAACTAGATTGGTTGCTTCTGGATTAGCCAATGCAACCTCGGTAAAAACGGCATCTCTGCTTTCCTTTCTAGTCGCCGCAATTGCTGGCTCACTTCTTGCATTTAATACCTCACTTTGGTTGATCCTAGTTGGAGCAATATCAATATTGGCTGCCTGGGGTTACACCGGTGGTAAACGACCATATGGCTATTTAGGTTTTGGTGAGTTCTCTGTATTTGTATTTTTTGGTCTAGTTGCAACAGTTGGAAGTTACTACGTGCAGGCTGAGCAAATAAGTTTGAACGCAGTCTTACTTGCAATTCCAATGGGATCTTTATCATGTGCAATTTTGGTAGTAAATAACCTTCGTGACCGGCCACAGGATGAGTTGGTTGGTAAGCGGACAATGGCAGTTCGCTTCGGTGATTTAAAAACTCGCTCCTTTTATGCGTTTTTACTTATTACCGCCCAGGTTAGCGCAGCATTAGCAGCCATCATTGATCCCAAAATTCTTATCTCACTTATTTGGATTCCACTTACCTACAGCACTCTAATGCAGGTTTTAAATGGAGCAGTTGGCAAAGATTTAATTGCGATTTTAGGTAAGACCGCAAGGCTTCAATTATTGATTGCACTCACGCTCGCTACGACCTTATTTATTTGATTAAAATTAGGATAAAGTAAGCCCATGCTCAAGTACTTAATTATTTTGGCAATAATTGTTGATATCTATGCCTTTGTCGATTGTGCTATGACCCCGCAGGAAAATGTAAGGAAAGTACCAAAATGGGGCTGGTTATTAATTATTTTGTTTACTGAAATATTTGGTGCAATTGCTTGGTTTATTGTTGGTAAGCCAAGGAAACCAGGCGTAGGTCGCAGCGGTGGTTCTGGTCGAATAATTCCACCTGATGATGATCCAGATTTCTTAAGAAAGTTATAAGCCGGAGTAGGTGTGGCGACCAGTTCCCCAAACATTTATATAGATGTAATTAAATAGGAATGTTGAACCAGCAAATAAACAAAGCCAGGCAGCTTTTCTACCACGCCAACCAATAGTTACTCGCGCATGTAGATATGCGGCATATGCCACCCAAGTAATAAATGCCCAAGTTTCTTTTGGATCCCAACCCCAGTAGCGGCCCCAAGCAGACTCTGCCCAAATTGCTCCAGCAATAACTGCAAAACTCCATAGTGGAAATACCAGTGCAACTAAGCGATATGAAAGATTGTCTAACGCCTCAAGAGATGGAAGTCTTTGTGCCCAAGCTGGGCGAGAACCTTTTTGTTCATAGCGATCCATTAATAAATATGTAGCAGCTATGCAATTTGCTAGAAGAAAAACGCCACCGGAGATAATTGCAGCAGACACATGTATCACAAGCCAGGTTGATTTAAGTGCTGGTACTAGTGGAGCACTTGGCCGATAAAGCAAAGTTATTGCTGTTCCTAGAGTAAGTAAAACTGCAATTGATACTGGCAGGCCTAGCCAGCGAACTTTATATTTCTTTAATCCAAATAAGTAAGCAGCAGAAAAGGTAAGTGCGCCAGTAATTGAGAACTCATACATATTTCCCCAGGGAACACGGTGGGCAGATATACCGCGGAAAATTACAGCTGCTAGTAAAAGCAGAAATCCTAAAATCATAAATGAGGAAGCAAGCCTGCCAACTCGCTCGGTACGAGAAAAATCTAACTTTGTTTTCTTAATTGAGGCAGCAGGGGTTTTAACTGACCAAGCAACCTCAACAGCGTGAGTAAAAAAAGCAAGGGTATAAAGAGCCATAGCGGAGTAAATAAAGTTATTTGAAAGTAGCGCAGCTGACTTATCACTCATTACTTAACTCCTTTACTAAATCATTAATCTCATCTTCAAGACCTGGAATACCATTTTTAGCAAGTCCTGCTATCTGAGTTTTTTTACCTTGCTTAACCCAAATTCTTCTCTGTCTAGTAAATAACGAGATTAATAAACCTGAGATAGCAAGTATTGCACCAAGCAAAGCGTATCCTTTCCCAGGATCATTAACTATTTGTAAATTAACCCAAGATTTCCATCCTGTAAATGTGATGCTGCCCTCACCGAAGTTATAACTTTCATTAAGTGTTAAAGCTTTAAGACCGATTCGAGTCATCTTGCTGGTATCTATTCGATAAACAGATTGCGCAATACCGGTATTAAGACCTAGATCACCTTGCCAAACTGATAGTAATAATCTGGGATCTAAAACCTCTGGGTATGAAGAAAAGCCGCCGCGAACCGGATCTCGATCTGCTGTTGGCAAAAATGAGGAAACAAACCCAATTTGTGGATTCATATCTGGCACCTTAATCGCACCAATTGATGTGAGATTGCCATCTTGTGGCAAAAATGGAGTGGGTCCATTAAATACAACTTTGCCTGCTTTATCTTTAATAATAACAACTGGTGAGTAGCCATTAGCTTGTAAATAAATCTTAGTACTGCCATAAGTAAAAGGTTTATTCACTTTAATAATTTCAGTTTTTTCACTTGCACCTGCTGGATTAGCGGTTGCAACAGTTAAGGTGTAATCAAGTGGCGCATTTGTTATTGGGTCATACTCCGCTTTAAAATCTTTAACAGTAATTGAAAATGGTGATAAAGAATCCTCTGCTTGATACTTACCAAAGGTTAAAATGTCATAGGAGGTTGGGGTATTAATAAAACGCTCCCCAACATTTAAAATCGCATCCCCTTTGCTGCCAAATAGTGAACCAATACCGATTGCGATTAAAATCAAAATAAGTGATAGGTGAAAGAGAAGGTTTCCGCTTTCCCTTGCATACCCTTTCTCTGCTGAAATTGATAACTTATCTCTACGGATTCGAAAATGCTTCTTTTGTAAGAACTTTTCTACTAAATCTAAATCAACTTTTTTTATCTCAGTAAAATACTCCATTTTTTCTAAGTACTTAGGTGTCAGTGGCGGTTTAGCGCCAATTGCTTTTAGATGTTCAATGGTTCTTGGTAAAACACAACCAATTAATGAAATAAACAAAAGTAGATAAATTGCACTAAACCAAGGTGAGCTATAAACATCAAAGAGACTAAGGCGATCAAGCCAGGCAGCTGTTGATGGGTTATTAGTAAAATACTCTCTAACTTGTATTGGATTTTGATTACGCTGTGGAAATAATGAACCTGGAATTGCCGCAATACCTAGCAATAATAATAAAATAAGTGCAGTTTTCATACTTGTTAATTGGCGCCAGCACCAGCGCAAAAAAGATCTACTATCTAATACAGTACTCATTAGATAAGTGGAATAAATCCAGAGATTAAATCTCGCATTGTATTCATTAGATAATCCCACAGATTAGTAACTTGTAAGATGCCAATTACTATTAAAAGTACGCCACCGATTTTTGTGATTAAATTTCCGCGTTTTGCAATTATTTTCCGAACTGGTTCAGCCTTATCTAGAAATAAGCCCATCAAGATAAATGGTGCGCCTAAACCAAAACAGTAAGCGGCTGAGAGAATTGCACCGCGTTGAGCAGTAGCACTTTCAAATGCCAGCACCTGAACTGCACCTAATGTTGGCCCAATACATGGAGTCCAGCCAATGCCAAATGCGAAACCAAGAAACGGGGCTGAGATTAAACCAGTTCGCATCTTCCAACTTGGCTTAAAGCTGCGATAAAACTTTTCATTTAACAAAAAAACTAGGCCCATCGCAATTGTTAATAAGCCCAGGACTATTGAAATTGCTCGGGAGTTTTGAGCAATCTTTGAACCTAACTCACCAAAGAGCAATCCATATGAGATAAAAAGTGCTGTAAAGCCAGAAACAAATAAAAGTGAACCAAGTAATACTCTACTTCTACTTTTTGTGCCACTCATTCCAGATGCATAGGAAAGATAGCCTGGTACCAATGGAATTACACAAGGTGAGAAAAATGAGATAAGGCCAGCAAGGGATACAACTGCCATTGCGATAAGTAGATTGCCATCAAATATTTGATTGATTATAAAATCACGCATCAGATAACACCTTATCTAGCATGCTTGTAAAATTAGCAACTGTTAACTCCCCACTTATTCGAACTGCAACCTTTCCATCTTTATCAATGATTAAAGTGGTTGGAATTGCATTTGGGATAAGGGATCCTTTAAAACCGATCAATAACGCATCATCTATGAAGGTTGGATAGGTAAGTTTAAAGTTTTCATAAAATGCTTTAGCCGATGAAATATTATCTCGAGTTAATATGCCCGCAAATTGAACCTGCGGATATCGAATTGAAAAATCTTGTAATACCGGTGCCTCCGCTCTACATGGAGCACACCATGAGGCCCAAACATTAATTACTGTTACTTGATTTTGATTAAGCCTCTTATCGCCAGTAGTTAAAGTTTCTCCAGATATCTCTGGTGCCATCTTGCGCTCTGTCTTTTTAACATAGACAGCCGCACCACTTCCAGCAACATATGCATTCTCACTCTGTGCTGATAAGCCACCCCCAGAGCAACTGGTGAGTAAAAGTGTGGCGAAGAAAATACTAAGTAATTTCATTATTTTACTGGCAGTAAATGCTTTGCTGGTTCAGAATATGAAACTGTAGAGATCATTCCTTCACTATCTAATTCAAAGGATGTAACTGAGGCAAGTGTGCACTCACGTTTTCTTGGGTCATGTAATAACCTTCGCCCCTCAACAGCAGAGCGTAATATCCAAATTGGTAGTTGGTGAGAAACACAAATAGCATCCTTGCCGCCAGCTGCATCACGAGCAGCGAATAATGCTTTTAGCATTCTGCTAATTAATTGATCATACGGCTCACCCCAAGATGGTCGCCATGGGTTCCAGAGATACCGCCAGGATTTTGGATGGCGGAATATTCCATTTCCTAATTCAAATTTTTTACCTTCAAATATATTGCTTGCTTCAATTAAATTACTATCTGTTGTTAGTGGCAAATTATGTTTAGAAATAATCGGTGCAACTGTTTCCTGAGCTCTTTGCAGAGGTGAGGCAAGAATTGCGCCAAGATTTAAATTACTAGACCAATCCCCAATTACTTTTGCCATCTCCTGACCACGATCACTAAGGCGCCAGCCAGGTTGTAAGCCATAAAGAATCTTCTCTGGATTGTGAACTTCACCGTGTCTGATGAAGTGAATTGTTTGCGCCATAGAGGTAAGCATAAAGCAGAGGAATTCGGGTCGGTTCGCTAGGGTAGTGATATGGCGCTCACAGAAAAAAGAGTTGCCTTCTTTGATGTCGATAACACCCTATTAAGAGGTTCCACACTCTTCTTTCTAGGTCGTGGGATGTATCAAAGGGGCTTCTTCACTAAGAAAGATATCTCTGCATTTGTATTAGCTAATTTGCGATACCGTCTTACTGGTAAGGAAAATAAGGATGAAATTCTCCGCTTTCAAAATGCGGCAACTGATTTTATTAAAGGACATAATGTAATTGAGATTGAAAAAATCGGACAAGAAATATATGAAGAGTATGTATCACCAGCTATTTGGCAAGGAACAGTTGAGATTGCCCAAGAGCATCTAGCTAAAAATGAAGAGGTTTGGTTAGTTACTGCTACACCACTTGATATGGCAAATTTAATTGCAAAGCGACTTGGATTTACTGGTGCCCTCGGCACAAAAGCTGAGATTAAAGATGGCGTTTATACTGGCAAAATGATTGGGGCTTTATTACACGGTAAAGAAAAAGCAACTGCAATTAAGGAATTGTCAGAAGTAAATAACTTTGACTTAAAAAACTGTTATGCATACTCTGATTCACATCATGATGTTCCACTTCTAGAAGCGGTAGGAAGTCCACGAGTAATTAATCCAGATACTCTGCTTGAGATTCGTGCTTATCGTGATAACTGGCCAGTTTATGATTTTCGCAGGGCTCGTAAGATTAAAAAATTGTTTGGCCCGACAGCTGGCCGAATTGCCGCTTTCGCCTCCTTAATCTCACCCCGCAACCTAAAGCGCAAAGGGTAATTAGCCCAGACAAAACCCGAGTAAAGTAGGCCAGTTATGTCTACTGTCGCGATCACTTTTGCTGATGAATTACGTGCGCGCAGCGATGAAGATCTTGCATTCCTCTTCCAATACCGTCCAGATTTAGTTACTCCAGTTCCAAATGACTTTTCATCTCTTTCTGCTCGTGCCAGTTCAACACCATCACTTGTTCGCACACTTGATTCACTAAACCTTTGGCATTACCAAATTATTGAAGCAGCCTGCGTATTACCTGAGCCGTTTAAGAGGTCAGAGTTAATAGCGGTAACTAGTGAAGAGAGCGCATTTGCATTGGAATATTTATGGCAGTTAGGCCTACTTTATAAAGAAGGAAATAATTACCGGACGCCAACAAATTTAAAATTACTTTTTGGTGATGAACCAGCAGGGCTTGGGCCACAATCCTTAACTAAGGTTGATTTTTCTAAATTAAAAGATGTTCCTAAAGCCTCATCTGATGTGTTGGCTAAATTAACATGGGGTCCACCAAGAGGTGCAATTACTAATATTAAAAAACCAGGAAATGCCATCGGTTGGCTACTTGAAAATAATATATTAGTAGCTCTTGATTCTCACACCGTTGCCTTACCTCGTGAACTTGGCATTAAATTACGTGGTGGAAAAATACATAAAGAGTTAATAACTAAAGCTGTTGATTTAACTGGCAAAAAAATAGAGCAAAAACAGATTGATTTGGCAGCAATAGCTAATATCTCCACAATTTTAAGATGGTGTGAAGAGTTGCTACATAATCTTTCAGATGAGCCACCAACTGCACTACGCACCGGAGGCATTGGGGTACGGGATTTAAAAAGAATTGCTGAACACTTAGGTGTTGATGAGGTTTGTGCTGGCTTCGTAGCAGAGCTTTGCTACTTAGGTGGTTTAGTGGTTATTGACCCAGATGATCAAATCCTGCCAACCTCAGCATTTGATATTTGGTTAACAAAACCAGCAGAAGAGCGTTGGTATTCCCTTGCTGTTTTATGGCTTGAAACCTCACGGGTTAGTGGATTAATTGGCAAGGTAACTGATAAAAATATTGCACCACTTGGCCCTGAGTTAGATCGTGCTGGAGTTTCATTAATTCGGCGCACTACATTAAAAGTATTAGCCGAGAATTTGAAGATTGCGCCAGACACATCATCTCTTCAGGAAATAGTTAAATGGTGGAATCCACAACGAGCAAATAATGATTTTGTGGAATGGAATTTGAGAGAGGCAGAGTGGCTTGGAATAACTGGTCAAGGAGCTTTATCAACCTTTGGTAATAATCTCCTAACCTCCCAAGAACTACTTGGGGTTGAAGATGCCCTTCCTAAACCAGTTGATCATATTTTAATTCAAGCAGATAACAGCGCAGTAGCACCTGGCCCACTCACTGCAGAGTTATCTGCTCAGATGGGAACAATTGCTGATATTGAAAGTAGGGGTGGTGCAACTGTTTATCGCTTCAGTGAAGCTTCAATTAGGCGAGGTTTAGATCATGGTAAAACAGGCGAACAAATAAAAACATTTTTAACTAAAACCTCTAAAACTCCAATGCCACAACCACTTGATTATTTAATTACCGATGTCGCAAAGCGGCACGGCAAATTAAGGGTTGGAACTACTCATACATATATCAGATGTGAAGATGAGGGATTAATTCAACAAATTTTGCATGATAAAAATTGTGAGCACTTACGGTTACGAAAGGTTGCAGCTCAGGTTTTAGTAACAGATCTTGAGCACACTGAGGTGATTAATGAATTACGGGAGTATGGTTATTTGCCGGCCGCTGAAAATGCCAGTGGCATATTACTTTCTCAACCAAATCTACGCCGTGCAAAATCAAGACCAAAACCACCAAGAATAATTTCTGAGTTCTCCTCGCCTAAGGAAAGTATTGTTTTAGCGGCGGTTAAAACAATTAGAGCTGGTGAGCGTAGCCGCAAGGTTGAGCCAATAGTTTCTGGCACCTCATCTAATGAAACCTTGGCATTAATTAATCAATATATTAATGAGAAGCGAACTCTTGTTATTAGTTATGCAGATAATAATGGTGGTGTTTCAAATCGGATCATTGAACCAATCTCAATCTCGTTGGGCACCTTGACCGCCCGAGATGAGACCACTGGCGAGCAAGTGCAATTTCGCATCCCTCGTATCAACGGCGTAGCACCATCACTCACCATTTCCGAAAATAAGGCAGACTTAGACCTGTGACCGCATTAATCGATATCCAGCGCCTAGTTGAGTGTGAATCTCCTACTGAGGATTTAGCCGCATGTAATCAGGTAGTAGATCTAGCAGTTGAGATTGCTAACAAGGTTTTGAAAACTGAAGCTGAAAAAATTAATGAGGGTGGTCGGCCAGTATTTTGGTGGGGATCAAAAACACCAAAGATTGTTCTGCTTTGTCATCTAGATACTGTTTGGCCAAAGGGATCTTTTAATCCAACTTGGCAAGTAACTGGTGATAACGCAACTGGACCTGGCGTATTTGATATGAAAACAGGTTTTGTGCAAGCTCTATATGCTGTAGCAGCTATAAATAATGCACAAGATAAAGTGGCATTAATAGCAACAACTGATGAGGAAACTGGCAGTGCTACCTCTAAAGATTTAATTGCACAGTTAGCCAAAGGAGCATCTGCAATATTAGTTTTTGAAGCATCATTAGATGGCAAGGTTAAGACAGGGCGCAAGGGAACTGCGATGTACCAAATAAGTGTTACGGGTAGAGCATCCCATGCAGGCCTTGAGCCAGAAAAAGGAATTAATGCAACAACTGAACTTGCTAAGTTGGTAATGCAAATTGCCTCCCTTGAAAATCCTCTGTTTGGTACCACTGCTGTGCCAACAGTTATGCAATCGGGAACTACTACCAATACCGTACCGGCATTAGCTAAGTTAGATATTGATGTTAGATCTTTTACCATGCTAGAACTTAATAGAATTGATAAAGCAATTAGATCTT
>KB900395.1 GCA_000378865.1 actinobacterium SCGC AAA278-I18
TGGATCAAAGATTGCCACCATCTCTTTTGTGGCATACCTAGTTGCTAAAACATTTGGCGTGATACTCATGCGATTAAATCCCTAACCACAATAGTTTCATCTCTTCCTGGACCAACTCCGATTGCACTCATTGGAGCCCCTGAGATCTTCTCTAAAAACTTCACATACTCCTGGGCGTTTTTGGGTAGATCAGAGAGTGACTTTGCCTTTGAAATATTCTCTTTCCACCCTGGTAGATATTCATAAATTGGCTTTGCATGGTGAAAATCAGATTGTGATGCAGGTAGCTCTTCAACTCTAACGCCATCGATCTCATAGGCAACACATACTGGAATCTTCTCCCAGCCAGTTAGAACATCTAACTTTGTTAAAAAGAAATCTGTTAAGCCATTAACTCGGACTGCATAACGAGCAATAGGGGCATCAAACCAACCACAGCGCCTGTTACGACCAGTTGTAACACCAACCTCGCCGCCAATTTTTCTAAGTGCCTCACCTTCTTCATCAAATAACTCAGTTGGAAATGGTCCACTGCCAACTCGAGTTGTGTATGCCTTAAGAATGCCAATTACTCGAGTTATCTTTGTCGGACCAACTCCTGAGCCAGTAGAGGCTCCTCCTGCAGTTGGATTAGATGATGTAACAAAGGGATAAGTACCATGATCAACATCTAAAAGTGTTCCTTGGGAACCTTCTAGCAACACAGTCTTACCAGCTTTTAAAGCCTGATCTAATAATAATGAAGTATCAGTTACATAAGGTTTTAATACCTCTGCATAACCAAGGTATTCATTTAATACCTCATCCACTGTAATTCCCTTACGGTTAAATACCTTAATTAAGATCTGATTTTTATCATGCAAAGCCGCTTCAATCTTTTGTTTTAAAATTGATGGATCAAATAGATCTTGCACCCGAATACCAATTCGATTTATCTTGTCAGCGTAGGCCGGACCTATGCCGCGGCCAGTGGTTCCGATCTTAGATTTTCCTAGGAATCGCTCTGAAACCTTATCGATGGTGCGGTGGTACGGGGTTATCAAATGTGCGTTAGTTGAGATCTTAAGCTTTGAAGTGTTAATTCCTCGCTCATTTAAGCCTTTAATTTCCTCCAGTAATACTGCCGGATCTATTACAACTCCATTTCCAATTACTGGAACTACATTTGGTGACAAAATGCCAGAAGGTAATAAATGCAGTGCATACTTTTGATCCCCAATTACAACTGTGTGTCCGGCGTTATTGCCACCTTGGTAGCGAACAACATAATCAACTCGATCACCTAGTAAATCAGTTGCTTTTCCCTTGCCCTCATCGCCCCACTGCGCACCAAGTAGTACTACAGCAGGCATGGGCTTACTTGTTTAAAGTTGTGCCGGTTGAGCGAAGATCTTCACAAGCTTTAACAATACGCGCAGCCATACCGGCCTCTGCTAATTTGCCCCAAGCACGTGGATCATAAGATTTCTTATTTCCGACCTCACCATCAATCTTTAACACACCATCATAATTTTTAAAAGCATGATCAATAACTGGGCGAGTAAATGCATACTGAGTATCGGTATCAATATTCATTTTCACAACACCATAATCAAGTGATTCGCGGATCTCAGAAAGTAGAGAACCTGATCCACCATGGAAAACTAAATCCATTGGCTTGTCTCCATCTTTAAGACCAAGTTTTTTAACTACTGCGTCTTGTAGGGTGCGAAGAATCTTTGGTTGTAAAACAACATTTCCTGGTTTATAAACACCATGGACATTTCCAAAGGTGGCAGCAACTAGGTAGCGAGCGCTTGCATCTGTTCCTAAAGTTTCAATAGTTATTAATGCATCCTCAGGAGTTGAGTAAAGCTTGGCATCATGTTTTGCCTCAACGCCATCCTCTTCGCCTCCCACAACGCCAATTTCAATCTCAAGAATTGTTTTAGCAAGCTTTGATTTTTCAAGCATCTCTTTTGCAATCTTCATATTCTCTGGCATTGAAACCGCAGAGCCATCCCACATATGTGAGTTAAATAAAGGAGACTTGCCCTCTTTAATTCGCTTTGCCCCAATATCTAAAAGTGGGCGCATAAAGCCATCTAATTTTTCAACTGGGCAGTGATCGGTGTGCAAACCAATATTTACATTATAATTTTTAGCAACGATGTGGGCGTACTCAGCGAGCGCCACTGCGCCATCAACCATATTTTTAACAGTTGAACCAGAAGCATATTCAGCCCCACCCCAAGAAAATTGAATAATTCCATCTGATTGCGCCTCGGCAAAACCACGAAGGGCGGCAATTAAAGTTTGGGAGGATGAAACATTTATTGCTGGATATGCAAATGCGCCAGATTTAGCGCGGTCTAACATCTGATTAAAAACTTCAGGTGTTGCAATTGCCATCTTTTTCTCTCCCATTACTAACAATCATCTAGCAGCTCTGCCAGTTGATCTATAAGTTTCCTGCGGGATTACGGCTAATTCCACCACATTTGGGGCGGTTTTAGAAATCACCGCCCCAAGTTGTGCTCATTTAACTTAGTAGGCTCCCAGCAAGATCAACGCCTTTTTAAAGAGGGCAGAGAGCGCTGCAGTTAGGGTGCCACTAGCAAGTAATCGCTCCAGCAGGGTAATTAAGGTTATTAAGGTTGCACTTAACATAAAGCTCCATTCATCGTCAGAAATTAAGTAAGGGCTTTTTCAGGTGGGTTAAAGATATATAAATACTTGCGCTTAAAAGTTTAAGCCAACTCTGGTGGGGATAAGTTATCGCTGATAACCTAATTGCTGTGAGTAGTGAATCATTTGAGAATTTATCCTATGAAGATCGCACCTTTTCTCCTTCTGAAACTTTTATAGGGAATGCAAATGCAAAGAGTGATATTTACGATGAGGCAAATAAAGATCGGCAAGCTTTTTGGGAGAAACAAGCAAACAGATTACATTGGGATAAGAAATGGAGCCAGGTTGTTGATTGGCAATTACCCTTTGTTAAATGGTTTATTGGTGGCAAATTAAATGCGAGTTATAACTGTTTAGACCGACATGTATTAGAGGGTCGTGGTGATCGGGTTGCTTTTAACTTTGAGGGTGAGCCAGGTGACACCCGCACAATCACCTATACGCAATTACTAAGTGAGGTTTGCAAAACAACAAATGCATTAATTGAACTTGGGATTAACCAAGGGGACCGAGTTGCAATCTATATGCCGATGATCCCAGAGGCAGCAATTGCAATGCTTGCCTGCGCACGGTTAGGTGCGATGCACTCTGTTATTTTTGGTGGCTTCTCCGCCGACTCATTGTTATCTCGAATTCAAGATGCTGATGCCACTTTAGTAATTACCGCCGATGGTGGTTACCGAAAGGGCGCAGCCTTTGCTTTAAAGCCAGCAGTGGACGAAGCGCTAAAGGGTGTAACAAATGTTAAAAATGTTTTAGTTGTGAAACGAACGGGCCAAGAAACAGCTTGGGGTGGTCGCGATATTTGGTGGCATGATCTTGTTGATAAGCAATCTGATAAACACAATGCAGAGTTTTTTGATTCAGAGAATGGTTTATTTATTCTCTACACCTCCGGAACTACTGCAAAACCAAAGGGTATTTATCACACCACTGGCGGTTACTTAACTCAGGCAGCTTTTACACATAGCGCAGTCTTTGATTTAAAACCAGAGACAGATGTTTATTGGTGCACCGCAGATATTGGCTGGATAACTGGCCATTCATATGTGGTTTACGGGCCGTTGATAAATGGTGCTACGCAGGTGATGTATGAAGGAACTCCCGATACTCCAACAAAAGGGCGCATATTTGAATTAGTAGAAAAATACAAGGTAAGTATTTTATATACCGCACCAACTTTAATTAGAACTTGGATGAAGTGGGGAGATGAGTATCCAAATGGATCTAATCTTTCATCACTTCGCCTACTTGGTTCAGTAGGTGAACCAATTAATCCAGAGGCATGGATGTGGTATCGCGAAGTAATTGGTAAAAATAATTGCCCAATTGTTGATACCTGGTGGCAAACAGAAACTGGCGCAATCATGATCTCACCATTACCAGGAGTTACTGCAACCAAACCAGGTAGTGCAATGAGGCCACTTCCGGGTATTGGTGCTGATGTTGTAGATGATGAAGGCAAAGCTGTTGGTAATGGCCGTGGTGGTTACTTAGTTCTTACTGAGCCTTGGCCTTCAATGATGCGTGGTATTTGGAAAGAGCCTGATCGTTACAAAGAAACTTACTGGTCAAGATTTAATAATTTATATTTTGCAGGCGATGGGGCGAAGTTAGATAAAGATGGTGCAATCTGGTTATTAGGCCGCGTTGATGATGTAATGAATGTTTCAGGTCACCGCATCTCAACAACTGAGGTTGAATCAGCATTAGTTTCCCATGAAGCAGTGGCTGAGGCTGCAGTTGTTGGTGCGAAGGATGAAATGACTGGGCAGGGAATTGTTGCCTTTGTAATTTTAAGAGGTGGGATTGAGGCTGCAAAGGGAGATGCGTTAGTGAAATCACTACGTGATCATGTTGCTAAAGAGATTGGTCCAATTGCAAAACCACGTCAGATTATGGTGGTGGCAGAGCTACCTAAAACTAGAAGTGGAAAGATTATGAGAAGGCTTCTGCGTGATGTTGCTGAAAACCGCGCAGTGGGAGATTCAACTACCTTGGCTGATCCAAATGTTATGAAGTTAATTTCAGAGGGTTTAAAGAGTGGTAAGAGCGAGGATTAATTAAGATCTTTAAATAACTTATCTGCCTGAATTTTTAAGTCAGTAATTACCTTTGGTAGATGTGAATCTGTGTATGTGTAAAACTTTGAAGGTTTGATGTATTTATCACCAAAACTCCAGGGGGTGGCTACTAAAATAAGTGCTAATAAATAAGCAATAAATGTGGTTCTAGTAATTGAAAGAAGAGCTCCTAGTAAAGAGTCGATTAATTTTAATGGCGCAATAAGTAGCGCTTTTCTAAATCCTAAACCAACCTTTCCTAAAATAAACTCTCCAGTGGTAGCCAATAGCAAAATTAGAATAATTGCACCGCCTGCTTTTGCCAGCGTATTGCTCCATTTGCTCATTAACTCAACTGCAATTGCGACTCCAACTACACCACCGGTGATATACCCAACTGTTTTAAAGATACTCTGTAGTAAACCATTTTGAAATCCACTAACTGCAGTTATTACTAGTATTAGCCCCAGAATTAAATCTAAGTAGTTCAAAGCTTTACCTTAAAATACTTTTGAACATGATCAAACAATTCTTTCTTAGTTCTGTATGCGCCAATATGTTTATATGTAACCTCACCATTTGCATCGATAAACCAGGTAACTGGAACACCCATACCAAAGACAAACTTTGATTTGCTATCAATATCTAGCAGGTGGGGCCAAGTCATGCTGTGTGATTTAATAAAATTTGGGCCTGCATCCAATGTGCTCTCTTCAACATCGATACCAAGTAGTTTTATCTTTCCACTTACAAATTTCTCAGTTGCATAAAGATCAACTAGGTACGGCATCTCCTCACGGCACCCTTCACACCAAGATCCCCAAACATTAATAATGATTGGACCCTTTATGGAGTGAAAATTAATCACAGATGAACCATCAAGGCATGGCATCTCAAGCTTTTTATTATTTGTTTTACTTATATCAATCTGATCACAAGAAGGAACACTTCCTAAAGATTGAGCAACGGGCTGCTCTGCTGTTGAACAACTAGTTAAAAATATCAATGAGAAAATAATAATTGGAAGTTTTTTCAATTAAAATCTGCCTCCGTCTTTACTAATCTCTTTGACTTAATTGGATCTGTTTCACCAATTCCAAATGATGGGCATAACTTAGCCAATGAGCAAGCACCGCATGCAGGTTTGCGCGAATGGCACACCCGCCGGCCATGCCAAATCATTCGCTGTGACAAATTTGTCCATTCTTTTCTTGGAATTAACTCAGCTACCTCAAACTCAACCTTTACTGGGTCGTTTTCTTTTGTCCAACCAAATCTTCTACTTAATCTTCCAAAATGTGTGTCAACGGTAATTCCTGGGATATTAAAAGCATGCCCTAAGACGACATTCGCTGTTTTTCTTCCAACTCCTGGCAGGGTAATTAAATCCTCTAACCTTTCTGGAACCTCACCATTAAATTCAATCATCAACTTTTGGCTTAAGCCTTTTATATTTTTTGCCTTAGCCCTAAAAAATCCAGTTGACTTAACTAAGCGTTCAATATCTTTTTGATCAGCTGATGCTATTTTCTTAATATTTTTGTATTTCTTAAATAGCGCAGGAGTAGTTTGATTCACACGTTTGTCGGTGCACTGAGCAGATAAAACTGTTGCAACTAATAATTGAAAAGGGTTTGCATAATCTAATTCACATCTAACATTTGGATAATTTTTTGTCAGCAGCCGATAGATCGCTTTTGCTCTAACCTTTTTATCAGCCAAACTCTCACGCATTTGGCAAAGATTACGCTGATTAGAGTTAAAGCGGGTAGGCGTTGTATCCTCTACGGTATGCCAAACAAAAACGAAGAAGAGGTAGTGCGCCGTGCGGCTTTGTTTACCGCTCTAGATGACGCATCTGCTGCCACTCTTCGTGCCTCAATGACTGCGGTTAAAGTTGCTAAAGGTCAGACTTTATTTAAAGAGGGCGATGCCGGAGATCGTTTATTTGTTGTAGTTGAAGGAAAATTAAAATTAGGAACATCATCAGGAGATGGCAGAGAGAATTTACTTTCAATCTTAGGACCTGGCGATATGTTTGGGGAGTTATCTTTATTTGATCCAGGGCCACGAACAGCCACAGCAACTGCAGTTGTTGATTCAAGATTATTGGCTCTTGCTAATGATCAGGTGATCGGTTGGGTAACTGCCCACCCACAGGTTTCACTTCAATTATTAGGACGCTTAGCGCAAAGACTACGCAAAGCAAATGATGTTTTATCAGATTTAGTTTTTGCTGATGTGCCAGGCCGAGTTGCAAAAGCAATAATTGAATTGGGTGAGCGATTTGGAACTAAAAAAGATGATGGCTTACATGTTAATCATGAGTTAACTCAAGAGGAGCTTGCACAATTAGTTGGTGCCTCCCGTGAGACAGTTAATAAAGCGTTAGCAGATTTTGCATCCCGTGGTTGGGTGAAGCTTGAGCCAAGAGCGGTTGTAGTTTTAGATTATGAAAGATTGTCTAAGCGCGGACGCTAATAGTAAAAATTAGTATTTAATAATGAATGGGTCAATAGCCTTAGTTGGTTCAGGTGAATATCTGCCACAGATGGCTGAGTTTGAAAAATCCTTAATTGATGATGGTATTAAAAATGGTAAGAAACCAATTTATATTCAAATTCCAACCGCAGCTGGTAGAGAAAGTGAAAGTCGATTAAATCACTGGCGAGATCTAGGTAAAGAGCAGGCAGAAAAGTTAGGGGTTGAATCAATATTCTTGCCGATTTATGACCGAGATGGTGCAAATAATCAAGAGTATGTAGATCAAATTAGGGATAGTGCATTGGTTTATATGTCAGGTGGAGATCCACATTATTTAGCAAACTCATTACTAGATACTCCAGTTTGGAAAGCTGTATATGAAAATTATTTAAGTGGTGGATCTATTGCTGGCTGCAGCGCAGGGGCGATGGTTTTAAGTTCACATATTCCAAATTTTCGCTTATCGAAGAGTGAGCCAACTGTTGGACTGAATTTGATTCCAAAAATTAGAGTAATCCCCCATTTTGATAAGTTTTTTAAATGGATTCCAGAAAGTGCCGCCAAAATACTTTTAAATATTCCAAGTGATGGGATTTTGATGGGAATAGATGAGTTAACTGCGCTAACAAAGCGTAGTAATTCAAATATTTGGCAGGTAAGTGGAAAAAGTAAAGTTCATATATTAAAAGGGCTTAAAGAACAGCAATTAGTTGCAGGGGATACGATCAGTTTTTAAGTTGAACAACCATCTCTACCTCAACTGGGGCATTTAGTGGAAGCTCTGCAACACCAATTGCAGTTCGTGCATGTTTGCCATTTACCTCACCAAATAACTTAATTAGCAACTCACTTGCGCCATTTATTACCTGTGGGATTGCAACAAAGCCTGGAACGCCATTAACAAATCCGCCAACTCGTACAACTCTTTCAATCTGATCAATATCTGCAACCAGTGATATTGCAGCCAAGGCATTAAGTGCACAAATCTGCGCCATATCCTTTGCTTGCTCTGGAGTTACATCACTGCCAACCTTGCCAATAAATGGAATTTTGCCATCGACTAATGGCAGCTGTCCGGCGGTAAAAACTAGGTTGCCGGTTCTAACTGCTGGCACATACGCAGCAACGGGTGCAGCAGCAACCGGAAGAGTTAAACCAAGCTCTGCTAACTTAGATTGAATGCTCATTTAACTTCGCGCTTCATATATGCAACTAATTGTTCCCCACCACCAGGGGCAGGAACTACTTGAACTAACTCCCAGCCTTCAGATCCCCAAGTATCTAAAATCTGTTTTGTAGCATGAGTTAGTAGTGGAACAGTTACATATTCATATTTCATTTTTATTCCTTAATTTATTGAGCCAGGGCTGCTTTTACTAAACCAGATACCAAACCACCATCTGCTTTGCCAGCAATCTTAGGTTGTAATACCTTCATTACTAAACCCATGCCAGCAGGACCTGCTGCATTTGTTTCAGCAATTGCATCTGCAATCATCTTCTTAATCTCGGTCTCACTTAATTGCTCAGGTAAATACTGAGCAATAATTAACCCTTCAGCTTTTTCTTTATTTGCTAAATCATCTCGCTTTGCTTCGGTGTATGCATCAACTGCTTCGCGCCTCTTCTTTGATTCCCTCGATAAGACAGTAATAATTTCGGCATCTGTTAAAACCTTTGCAGTTTTGCCAGCGACCTCTTCATTGGTTATTGCTGTAAGCAACATACGGACCGTTCCGCTTTTTACCTCATCCCGAGCACGAATCGCATCGGTTAAATCTGCTTGTAGTTTTTCTTTTAGTCCCATAGGGGTATCTTCTCATGCCTATGGCATACAAAGTGCGCAGAGCTTCCCTTCCCCTACTTCCTAAGGGAGCTAGGGATATAAAGGTGCTTCATTTTTCAGATCTTCACCTAACCCCAAATAAAAAGCGTGAGATTGCGGATATAAAAAGCTTTGCTGATTTAAAGCCTGATTTAGTTATCTCAACCGGTGATTTCTTAGCCCATAAAGATGCAGTTAAAGTTGCACTTAATGCACTAGATCAACTACTTGATTTACCTGGCTTATTTGTCTTTGGCTCTAATGATTACTACGCCCCGCAGTTTAAAAATCCACTTTTGTATTTAAGAAAAGATAATGGCGAGCGAAAACTTGGAAATAAACTGCCATGGCAATCACTTCAAAAGCAATTAGTTAAACGGGGTTGGCAGGATTTAAACCACAACAAAGTAAAGCTTAAAGTAAATGGAGTGGTAATTGAAGCCCGTGGCACAGATGATGCTCACTTAGAGTTAGATGATTATCGAAAAGTTGAAGGCAAAGTCAGTAATGCGGCCGATCTTGCAATTGGTGTGACACATGCGCCATATGAGCGAATAATCGCTGCAATGGCCCAAGATAAATTAGATCTTATTTTTGCTGGTCATACCCATGGTGGTCAGATTAGATTGCCATGGTTTGGTGGAAGTAAATCACTTACTACTAATTGTGATTTAGAAAACTGGCGATCTCGGGGAGTTACAAAGGTTAATAATGAACCTTGGCTTAATGTCTCAGCTGGTATGGGGATGAGCCCATTTGCACCAATTAGATTTGCATGTCCGCCTGAAGTATCACTAATTACTCTTACTGCTTAAGGTAGGCTTTAAGTATGAATCTAATTACCCAAAGATTGCACCGTATTTACTTAGTTGTTGCATTACTTCTAGTTATTCCAGATACCTTCTACTGGTACACATTAAATGATTACAGCAATCCACAAAATACCTTTACCGCAATCACAAGTTCAACCGGTCTTACCTGGTTAATTGTTAGCTACCTTGCGTTATTTTTTGCAATCTTTGCGCGCAATCTTGAAATGCGTGCTTTTCTTACCGTAACTGCCGTTGTAACCCGTATTTTCTTTTTAGTATGGATAACAGATATCTGGCGTTCAAATGAAGTCTCTTTTGTTACCTTGCTGAAAAATGTATTTATAAGAACAAACTCCGCTCCATACATAGAAGCTTTTGCCACAATAGCTCTTATCCCACTAGTCATTATCATTAATTATCCAAAAAAGCCGGGTGGCCAATCTATTAACTGCTTTAGTTAATTTCTTAAAATCTCCTAGCAACTCAACCCATAAAGCAGTTTTCTACGCAATTGGTGGAGTTAGTTATATTTCAACAGTTTTTGTAATGGTTAGATCACTATTAGATAATTATGATCTCGCCAAAACTGGCGCCGGAAACTCCTTTAAATTGACCTATCTCTTTTTAATTATTCTAGGAGTTGTTGGAATAGCTCTAAAGCTTTTGATCCTAGGTTTAGCGTTATTAGCAGGCCTTTGGGCTTGGATTACCTGGAAGGCAGATATTTATACAGTTCTAGGTCATATGAAAGATTTTAAATTAACAGAGTATTTAACTAGAAAAGTGGCATCTTATTTATATACCTTCTACTTTATTTCTATTGTAGGACTTGCCGCAATTGGAATCCCGATTTATGCCTCAACTACTTACGGGATTAATCAAGATTACGCAGCATTTCCAATGGTGACAGCTGCTGGTGTAGTAATTACTTTCCTTGTACTTCTTGCAATCAGATTAGTTTTTGAATTAGCTGTTGCGGTAATTCATATTGCAGAAAATACTAAGAGTGGGGTTAAAAGGTAAAATTAGTTAGATTTTGATTTAGCTTTTTCTAAATCAGCATCAACCATTAATTTTGCTAACGCTTTCCAATCTGTATTTGCCTTCCAGCCTAATACCCTCTCAGCCTTAGAAGGATCACCAATTAAAGCATCTACCTCGGTAGGTCTGACATATCGCTTATCTAATTCAATGTGGTCTTTGTAGTTAAGGCCAACATGCTCAAATGCTGCTTGAGCAAAATCTCTAACAGTTGCACCAATCCCAGTTGCAACTACATAGTCACCAGGTTTATCTTGTTGAAGCATTAGCCACATTGATTCCACATACTCTTTAGCATAGCCCCAGTCACGAACTGCATCTAAATTACCTAAATACAACTTGTCTTTACTGCCAGTCGCGATCTTTGCCACAGCCCTTGTTATTTTTCTAGTTACGAAGGTTTCACCTCTACGTGGTGATTCATGGTTAAACAAGATTCCATTTGTTGCATGCACGCCATACGCCTCACGGTAATTAACTGTTGACCAATAAGCCATTAACTTTGCTGCTGCATATGGGCTTCTTGGCCGAAAAATTGAATCTTCATTTTGTGGTGGAGGAGTTGAGCCATAAAGCTCACTGGTGCTTGCTTGATAGAACCTGCACTTAATTCCAGATGCTCTAATTGATTCAAGTAGAGCAACTGCGCCAACTGCATCAACTTGAGCTGTGTATTGGGGCATGGTAAATGAAACCTGCACATGAGATTGCGCACCTAGGTTGTAAACCTCAGTTGGCTGAATCTCATGAATTAAATTTGTCATATTTACACCATCAGTTAAATCACCGTAGTGCAAGATTAGTTTTGGATGCGGCGTGTGTGGATCTTGATAAATATGATCAATTCTTCCAGTATTAAATGAACTTGATCTTCGAATAAGGCCGTGGACTTCGTAACCTTTTTCTAGAAGTGACTCAGTAAGGTACGAACCATCTTGTCCGGTAACTCCGGTAATAAAGGCTATCTTCATACTGTCCTTAAATTTATTAGATAATTTACTACTACAATATATCACATGCTAAGAATATCTTCACGAGGCATGCCAGAAGATTTATTTATTGAATTGAAGCTTGCTTTTGATTTAATTTTAAAGCAAAAAATTGAATATGATTTTGATAATATTTCTAAACAAAATTCAGATGTTCATTTTGAGTTTAATTATTTGAAAAATAGAGGTGACTTACCAGGGAAACTTAATGTATTGATACTCTGGGAGCCTCGCAGTTTTATGCCTTGGCAATATACAGATGAGTGTTTAAAATTATTTCAATTAATAGTACCTATTAGTCCCTGGCGAGCAGAAAATTTGGGGTTAAAGAATTGGATACTTCACCCAGTCAACTTTAACCAGGATACTAAATTAAAGGCGCTCCGTGACAGAACTGTAGTCATGGTTAATGGTGCTAAATTTAGTTCGAATCCTAATAGTCTTTATGGTTTTAGACGAAAAATTTCTAAAGCACTTTATAAGGCTGAAATAGATTATGATCTATTGGGCGTTAATTGGAAAATGAATAAATTTAAAGAATTTCGGGAGCGAATATGGGCCACTAGAAAAGAAATTCAAGCTAAAAAGATGCCATCTCTAAGAGAAGCATTTTCAGATTTTTTCTATAGTTACCCGGAATATAGGGGCGAAGTTGTTGATAAAATTTATTCTCTTAGTAATTATAAATATTCATTGGTCATTGAAAATGAATCTGACTATATTTCGGAAAAATTATTTGATGCTATTTTAGCAAAAACTATCCCAATTTATATTGGACCAAATTTAGAGAGATTCAACTTTTTATCAAAATGCGTTTATCAATGCGAACCTGATGTCGGAACTATTATAGAAATTCTGCTTAAAGACGATCCGGAGATTTATTTGCAAAAAAGAAAATATATCGAAGATTTAAATTTAAATAATTTCGAAGTTTTTACAAAAAAATATAATTTCGAAAAGCTGGCAAAAATTACGGAGGCTTACCTTCTAAATAGTTAAATTTACTGGAACATTTAACCTTGTTTTTGAATAATTTTGTACAAACCAGTCATAAGTTGATTTAACACCATCTTTTAGTGTGATTTTTGATTTCCAACCCAGATTATTTAGTTTAGAAACACTTAGCATTTTTTGATAAGTACCGTCCGGAACTTCTGTATTCCAACTTATCTCGCCTTTATACCCGGAAGTGTCGGCAATCATTTGAGAAAGCTCTTTAATTGAGATATCAATTCCAGTTCCGATATTTATTGGCTCTCGTTCATTATAATTGTCCATAATAAATGTGATTGCTGAAGCAAAGTCATCTGAATGCATAAATTCACGCCTAGGGTTACCTGAACCCCATAATACAATTTGAGAAACATTCTGAATATTTGCCTCATAGAACTTCCTAATTAATGCTGCCAATACGTGGCTATTTGTAAGATCAAAATTATCACCAGGTCCATATAAGTTTGTTGGCATTACACTTACCCAGTTTTTACTATATTCATCTCTGAAAGATTGAATTAATTTTATGCCCGAAATTTTAGCTATGGCATAAGCCTCATTCGTTTTTTCAAGCGGTCCAGTTAGTAATTGATCTTCTGTAATCGGCGAGACAGCTTTACCAGGGTAGACGCACGATGACCCTAAGAAAATGTATTTATCAACGTTGTTATTGGCGGCAGACAGGATTGTATTATTTTGAATAGTCAAATTATTGGTTAGAAATTCCACGGGGTGCTTTATGTTTGCTGCCATACCACCTACTAGCGCCGCAGCTCCAATAATGACTTTTGGTTTAATTTTACTAAAATATTGATCTACTGCATTCGTATCTAATAGATTTACATCACTTCTTGTTGCTCCAATAAATTTGCGATTGCTCAATTCTAAATTTCTACAGATGGCCGAGCCTGCGAGTCCATTACTGCCCAAAACTAATATAGTCATAACTTTATTATAGCAGTTTAATCATTAGCATCAATAATTAAGGAATAGTAACACAGGTTATTTAAATTAATAGAGATTGTATATTTTAGTAACAACTGCATATTTAATCACCAAATAAATGAGTTTTAATTTGTAAGAATTAAATTGATATGTGTCGGTATTGATTAAAATTTTAGATTTAGTATGCTGATCCTTATGAAGAACTATTTCATTAAATATGATAGAAATACATCACCTAAAAGGAAACGCATGTCTAAAAAGTGCTCCTCCCTACAATTAGGTCCATTATCGGAAATCCGGAATAGCTATGTTGTAGGTAATTTTGATCTTGGAATGTATTCATCAGTAAACCGATGTCAACTTGAAATTGGCGGTGGAATAGGAGTTTCAAGTTATGTAAGCGATACAGACTTTGGAAATTACGCAATTGTCGGGTCACGCGTATCAATTGGCGGGTTTGAACACCCACTTGATTGGCTCTCAGCACATCCATTTCAATGGAATCAGGGGACTGAACATTGGGCTAAATCTGTCCACTTTGAAAAAAACATTGAACAAAAGCCAATTCCCGAAAGAACAATTATTGAGCCAGATACTTGGGTCGGAAATAATTCTGTTGTACTTAGTGGACGAAAGATTCAAACTGGAAGCGTCGTTGGAGCTGGAAGCGTAGTAACTAAAGACACTCCACCTTACTCTATTTCAGTGGGAAATCCAGCTAAAATAATAGGTTACAGGTTTGATGAAAAAACTATTCTAAAATTACTTGAATTAAAATGGTGGGAATTGAGCTTCAATTTAATTGCTAGTATAAATTTTAATAACATAAATCTTGCGATTCAACAACTAGATAAAATTCGATCAGAAATTTAAAATCTAAAGCCGCTAAAAATTAATTACCGACTTAATTAATTAAATTGTAATTTTAAATTACATATATCGTATAATCAAAATTAAATGACTTGAAATTCAGTTGCAAGCAACTCTGAGATTTGGGCAGCATTAAGTGCGGCTCCCTTACGTAAATTATCTCCACAAACAAATAAGTCAATCGCATTCGGATCATCCAGTGACTTACGTACTCTGCCTACCCAGGTTGGATCAGTGCCAACCACATCAGCTGGAGTTGGAAACTTATGATTTTCCGGATCATCTAATAACTCAACCCCAGCTGCATTTTTAAGCACATCTTGAGCAACCTGGCGAGATACTTCCTTAGCAAAAATTGCATGCACAGCTAGTGAGTGAGTTGTTAAAACTGGCACTCGAACACAGGTAGCAGAGACCTTTAAAGTTTTAAGTCCTAAAATTTTTCTTGATTCATTCCGAACTTTTAGTTCTTCGGATGAGTAGCCATCTTCTTTCAGAGAGCCAGCCCAAGGAATTACATTTAACGCAAGTGGAGCTGAGAACGGTCCAAAATCCTTTATTACTTTTCTAGAATCACCTGCGGCATCACCAGAGTTCGTATTTGCAACTAAGTTCATTTGCTCGCGCAAAATATCTAAACCAGGTTGACCTGCACCGGATGCAGCTTGATATGAAGCAACTACTAATTCCTTCAGGCCGTACTGATTATGGAGAGCACCCATTGCCACAATCATCGAAAGGGTAGTGCAATTAGGGTTTGAAATAATTCCTTTTGGACGGTTCTTAATTTGCTCTGGATTTACCTCAGGCACAACTAATGGCACCTGATCATCCATTCGAAACGCACCTGAGTTATCTACAACTACTGCACCTTTGCTTGCTGCAATTGGTGCCCAAACTTTAGAAACTTCATCTGGTACATCAAACATTGCAATATCAATTCCTTCAAAAGCCTCAGGGCTTAATGCAACAACGGTTAACTCTTCACCGCGGCAAACAAGTTTCTTTCCAGCACTTCGAGCAGAGGCAATTAATCTAATCTCACCATAAACATCCTTACGCTTAGATAAAATATCAAGCATTACTGTGCCAACGGCGCCAGTTGCACCAACTACCGCAAGTGAAGGCTTTTTACTCATCGTCCGCTACCTCCATAAACAACAGCTTCAATTTGATCTGCATCTAATTCAAATACGGTGTGTGCTGCTTTAACACCCTTTTCTAGATCACTATTTCGACAAACAATTGAGATTCGAATCTCTGAAGTTGAGATCATCTCAATATTCACGCCCACCTCAGAAAGGCAAGCAAAGAATGTGGCAGTAACTCCAGGATGGCTTCGCATTCCAGCGCCAATTAATGACAATTTACCGATTTGATCATCATATTGAAGAGAGGCAAAACCAATCTCACCTTGGATACGTTTTAAAACAGCAGTTGCATTTGCTCCCTCTGTTTTTGGAAGTGTGAAAGATATATCTGTTAAGCCGGTTGCTGCTGCTGAAACATTTTGCACAATCATGTCGATATTTATGTCAGCATCTGCAATTGCCTGAAAAATAGCTGCAGCCATTCCCGCTCGGTCTGGTACACCAACGATGGTTACCTTTGCCTCACTTTTGTCGTGCGCTATTCCTGCGATTATTGCTTGTTCCATTTCGCCCCCTTCTGGATGATCCTTAACCACCCAGGTTCCTTCTTTGTTGGAAAAAGATGATCTAACATGAATTGGTAACTCATAACGGCGTGCATATTCAACACAACGTAGATGTAATACTTTGGCGCCACTTGCCGCCAACTCCAGCATTTCATCATACGTAACTGTTGAAAGTTTTTTTGCAGCTGGCACAACTCTTGGATCAGCAGAGAAGATGCCATCAACATCGGTATAGATCTCACAAACATCTGCTTCAAGAGCAGCAGCTAATGCAACAGCAGTTGTATCAGAGCCGCCGCGACCAAGTGTTGTAATGTCATTTGTATCTTGCGAGACTCCTTGAAAGCCGGCCACAATTGCAATTGCACCTTCTTTTAATGCTTCTTGAATTCTTCCCGGTGTTACATCAATAACTCTTGCTTTGCCATGAGTTGAGGTAGTAATAATTCCAGCTTGAGAACCAGTAAAAGATCTTGCCTCATGTCCTAAGTTTGAGATTGCCATCGCGAGTAGTGCCATTGAAATTCGCTCACCTGCAGTTAACAACATATCTAACTCGCGCCCATTTGGCAGTGGTGATACTTGATTAGCTAAATCGATTAGCTCATCGGTGGTGTCACCCATTGCGCTGACTACAACTACAACCTGATGGCCACTCTTCTTGGTGGCAACGATCCGGCTTGCAACCCGCTTTAACCCTTCAGCATCTGCAACTGAGGAGCCGCCAAACTTCTGCACGATTAAGCCCATGGGTTAAGTGTGGAGCATGGATATGAGAAGTTGAGAATTATCTCAAATAGTAAGACACTCAATCATCTTATATATTGAGATAATTAGTTATCGTAGCTTTGCCTGCCTTCAAATGCTCGTCCCAAGGTCACTTCATCGGCATATTCAAGGTCCCCACCTACTGGAAGACCGGATGCAAGACGAGAGACCTTAATACCTAAAGGTTTGAACAATCTAGTCAGATAGGTAGCTGTTGCCTCTCCTTCTAAGTTTGGATCGGTCGCAATAATAATTTCACTTATCTCAGTTTCAACAAGACGTGCCATTAACTCTCGAATTCTTAAATTCTCTGGGCCAATTCCATCTATTGGTGAGATAGCACCACCTAATACATGGTACTTACCTTTGAACTCTCTGGTTTTTTCAATTGCAAGTACATCTTTGCTCTCTTCAACAACACAAATAGCGGTGTTATCTCTTCTTGGATCTCTACATATCTTACAAATATCTTCCTCTGAAATATTACCGCAGACTGTGCAGAACTTAACTCGCTCTTTAACAGTTTTTAATATCTCAGCAAGCCTAGTTACATCAACTCGATCTGACTGGATTATATGAAAAGCAATTCGTTGCGCACTCTTTGGTCCTACACCAGGTAGACGTCCTAGTTCATCAATTAAATCTTGAATTATGCCTTCATACATAAATGAGTACTAAGCGATGCTTAGTTGGACTCCTTAATAACTTTAGCCCCTAATTTACTGGCTAATAGATCAGCACCAGAGAGCATATTGGCATCACTTGGATCTTCATCACTTCTTGCCATTGTTGTGGTCGCAACTGAGGTATCAACTGTTGCCACAATCTTTCTACGCGCACCAGTTACCTCTTCAAAGGCATCAGATAAAATCACATCACTCTCTGACCTTATAAATGAATCTCTAGCGCCAGGGTTAACAATTCCAATTGTTATGTTCTCTTCATCTAAGGAAATAATCTGCGCGCTGGTAGCAAGTAGTGACCAGGTTAATCTGCGCTTTCCTTTTACCTTATCAATTACCTCAGGCCACATCCGCCGAAGGGCGGTGATATCAATACTGCCACTTGGCTTCATTGTTGATGGTTTTGCTATTACTGTCTTAACTGCCTCAACCATTGTAGTTTCAGTTTTTTCTTCAATCTTTGGCGCACTCTTTACTGCAGTTGATGCACTCTTAACTTCTGCAATTGGCGCAGGAGTTGCTTGGGTAGTTGATGTGCCAAAACTAACGTTGCGCTCTAGTTTTTCAACTCGGGCAGCAAGTGTTTTGTCATCACCGGACGTGATCATCATTTGTCCACAAACTAATTCCAATATCAATCTTGGTGGTGTGGCACCGCGCATTTGAGTTAAGCCATTTGCAAGTAGATCTGCTGACCTAATTAAATTTGCAATCCCAATAAGTTTTGCTTGGGTGCGAATTCGATCTAATTGATCAACTGCAAGATCCTTTAAAACCTGTGAGTTATTGTCATCAACTGCGCCGACAATAATTAGATCACGAAGTCGCTCTAATAGATCTTGGGCAAATCTCTTTGGGTCTTGCCCGGCTTCAATCATTCGATCAATCGTCTTAAATAATGATGCGCCATCATGAGCTGCTAAGGCATCAACTGCCTCATCAAGGAGTGCGCCATCGGTGTATCCAAGGAGTGCAACAGCTATTTCATAGGTAACACCAGCATCACTTGCACCAGCTAGTAATTGGCCCAGGACAGAGAGCGCATCCCGTACTGATCCACCAGAGGCTCTAACTACTAGTGGAATAACACCCTTAGCTACTTTAATGCCTTCGGAATCACAGATCTTTTCTAGGTGAACAGTGAGAATTGCAGGTGGTACCAATCTAAATGGATAGTGATGAGTTCTGGATCTAATTGTTGAGATTAATTTATCTGGTTCAGTTGTCGCGAAGATAAATACAACATGAGCAGGTGGCTCTTCTACTACTTTAAGTAAGGCGTTGGCAGCCCCCGGCCCTAATTGGTGAGCCTCATCAATAATATAAATCTTGTAACGAGATTGCACTGGTGCAAAAAATGCTTTATCTCGCAGATCTCTTGCATCATCTACTAAGCCATGGGTAGCAGCATCTAACTCAATTACATCAAGGGAGCCTGGACCATTTGCAACTAGATCCATACAAGATTGGCAGATGCCACATGGGTTTGGTGTTGGACCTTTTTCGCAATTAAGTGAGCGCGCCATAATTCTGGCACTTGATGTCTTACCGCATCCCCTTGGTCCACTAAATAAATACGCATGGTGAATTTTTCCAGACTCAAGTGCATTACTTAATGGAGTTGTTACATGTTCTTGACCAATTACATCAGCAAAGATTGATGGGCGATACTTACGATATAAAGCTAATGACATTTATCGCACTCCTTTGCTTAATTAAAATAAAATTTAGGATCCCCCGTACACCCACTAGAGCGTACCTACCCTTGCTGCATTCCTGCCCTGGGGGAGTTCGGCACGTTAATGCCGCACGGGGGATCTAACGGTAAATCTTAGTCATCACCACCGATACCCTTAAGCCTTGAAGTAATATTGGAGGATTCGCATAGCGGCCGAGTGCGCACGCTTGGAAAGCGTGTGTAGGGCAACCTACCGAGGGTTCAAATCCCTCATCCTCCGCCACATTCCCGTGCATTTGTATGATTTCTGGTTATAAAATTGATAAGCCCTAAGAAATCGCAATAGAGCGTAGAGCATACCGATTTTTAGCTAAAAATTGGATTAATTCAATTACCCAAAAATTCTCTGAAATAATGTTACAGCACTATTGATAGAAATACTTATTAAATAATTAAAACAAACGTGAAATTCTCCAAGCAATTGTGTGAAATAACGTTAGTAATTAGTAATTTACGATAAATAGCATTGAGTGCTTCTCATAAATAAATCAACCATACCATAGCCTACGCGATTAACTAGCAAAATAGAAGCCGTTCAATCATATTATTGACTCTTTATGTTAGGACCTAAAATACGATGGCCATGCCTTTTACATAGTAAAATTTAAGAATGTCCGATAATAATGGGATAGGCGCGATATTTCTAGATGCAGATGGTGTGCTCTGGGAAGATAGTGGCTCCGGAGGCATATTAACCGGTAAAGCTCAAGCAATTCGAAATTTAGAATTGCTCGCTGTAATTGAACTAAAACAGTATTTAAAAATTGTTATTTCTAACCAAACTTTTGCTGCTAGAAATAAAATGAATTATTTCAAATTTAAAAATTTCACTGACGTTTTTTTTAAAAATTTAATAAAACTAAATTTAATAGATGATTTTGTAATCTGTTATCATCACCCAAATGCTAAAAATTTTTTATTAAGGAAAAAATGTAAATGTAGAAAGCCATTCCCTGGTTTAATTAACTTGATGATAGAAAAACATAATATTGATCCATGTAAATCTTCTTTAGTTGGGGACCGAATAACTGATATACAGGCGGGAGCAGCCGCGGGCATTAAGCATCTTTTTTTAGTAGTAAATTCCAACATGCTCGAAATAAATGATAATTTAAGTAATCAGCCTTTGCAAAATGAATTTGTTCCTATAAAAGGGCTTGAAGAATTTATGTTGATTAAGAAAACGTTTAATGAAGATTGATAGTGTTTTAATCCTTGCTGCTGGCAGAGGAACTCGATTAAAACCATATACAAATAATTTACCTAAGTGTTTGCTCCCGATAAATAATACAAATATCTTACGGAATCTAATTGAGCAGTCAGAAAAATACATTACTGGAGTTAAAATTTATGTTAACGTTTCATATTTAGCAGAAAAAATAATAAATGAAATTACTAGTTTCAATATAAATAGGAGGCCATACATAATTTGGGAGCATAATCCACTTGGTCCTGCATTAACGGTTACATATCACTGTAATAAAATTAGCGGTAATGTTTTGGTGCTTCACGGAGATTTATTTTTTTCTGACTTAACTTTTTCTCAAATAATACATTCAATTACCCATAAGTCGGAAGAAGCATCGATTTTGCTTTGCCATCAACGCCCTAAACAAATTGCGCGGTCAATTGTTAGCGAAACGGGCGGTGTAATTAAATCAATTTTTGAATCATCTAATACGGACTTAGCTAAAAATATCTACAGTACCGATGATAGCGAGTTAGTATGGAGTAGCTCAGGAGCTATGGTTGTAAAAAGCTCATCACTATTTAACTTTAAGCCGGAAATAGGAGTTAGTATCGCACCAACTTTAATTAATTATATTGCTGATCACGAAAAACTATACTTAGAAAAATGTAACGGAACTCGAGTATCTATAGATGATGAAAAATCATATCTTGCAGCCATCGAGATTAGTAAAAAAAGTGAAAAACTATTTGATCGTACCTTGCAACATTAGCAATTTCATCTGTTTAATGTTGTAATAGAACTCAGAATTTAGGTCTGAGTATTTATCTGCCTCATAAGCATTTTTAATATCTGTAATTGCTTCGTCTACCGAAAATTTAGGTATAAAACCTAGTTCTGTTGCAATTTTATTCCCGGAAACCCGGTATGAGCGTTGATCTAAAACTGGGAGAATTTTTATTTCTGATTTATGCTTCATCTGCAATTGTACTTTTTTTGCAATTTCTAAAACTGTCAAATTTTCTCCAGCAATATTATATATTTTTCTATTTATGATTTTAGGATCAGCCTCAAGTATCAATTTATAGGAGGCA
Source organism: actinobacterium SCGC AAA278-I18 (assembly GCA_000378865.1). GTDB lineage: Bacteria > Actinomycetota > Actinomycetes > Nanopelagicales > Nanopelagicaceae > Nanopelagicus. Next base: position 21,821 of record KB900395.1, read on the forward strand.
TTCATGTCTTTTATGTGTAAATTTGGTCTAAATTGATCTCCGCCTTCAACATTTATAATATCATTAGATAAAGCACTGATTGTTAAAATGTTAACAACCAAATCAAATCTCTGCCGTCTAGAATAACCGCAAATGGTAGATGGGCGCACAATAGTTAAGCAAATTTCATCTGATATATTGTTCAATGCAAAATCTTCGCATAAAACTTTAAATTTTGAATAATCTGTTAAGGGTTCACAAATTAAATCTTCCGTAACATTTTCTTCTTCTTTAACCCCGTACACAGAAGAAGAGGACGCAAAGATTAATTTTTTAATAGGGCTCTTGTTAATTTCTTCTATAAACATTAAAAATGAATCAAAATTTATACTCTTAGCAAGGTTAGGGTTAAGTTCGTAACTAGGGTCATTTGAAATACAGGCCAGATGTATACAAGCATCTGCTTCTTTTAATGCATTTCTCACGACTTCTCGGTCTCTTATATCTCCTTCAATATATTCAATGTTTTCCACAAATTTACCATCAGATTTTCCCCACTTGCCAGAGCGATACCAAAATGTGTCTAAAACAATAACCTTGTAGTTTGCTTTAGCCAGCAATTTTTGTAATTCCACTCCGACATAGCCGCCGCCGCCCACTAATAAAACTCGACCCAATTTACTCATATTGCCTTAACTTTACTCATTATTCTTTCAGCCTCAAGCTGTAAATCTGATGAGGTAATAGCTATTTCATTTCCCATGACACCTACTAGTAATGATCCCGCTATGTTCCCGAAAAAAGTTGCGATTTCAATAGGGACATTATTCATTCTTAGACTTGATATAGCTGCTAACAAAGCATCCCCTGCCCCAGTACGGTCAATTATGGTTGGTGCGAATGTTGGCGCAAAAATAACTCCTTTCTCTTCACTCCATGAAATAATACCTGCAGAGCCGCTGGTTACATACAACTCTTTACATTTTAATTTTGAACCTAAATCTGAAACAACATTCTCAATTTTCGTAACCTTATTTCTAATTTCAAGCTGTACTTCGGAACCATTCAAAAAAACAATATCTGCATCCAGATAATTAGAAATTGGATTAAATCCCCTGTTACCAGCATTTGATTGAGTATTAACTGATACTGGTACTCCAAAGTTCATGTACTCACTAGTTATTTCATGATTAAAAAAATAATGTCCATAATCCATAATGACTAGATGGTCAAAATTTATTTTCTTATCTTCAACCAATTTTCTTATTTCAGTAGGGGTGGTTAAATAGTCGATTTCGGTTGGTAATATGTAACTTTCAAAAACTCTTGTGTTTGATGATCTATCAACATATCTAGTTTTTTTGATTGAATCTTTCGACTTTAGATTGAAAAAATTTATTTTTTTGTTCGTTTCTACTTCTGACCTAATAAAATTATTTTCAGAATCCGCCCATTTAGTGACTACGTTTGACTCAATTCCAAGCCCACTAAAATGTCTCGCTACCGCAAGAACTCCACCTAGTTGGCTTTGTTGAGTTCTTTTTTCAAACGCGATGAGCGGATCTTTAGTAACTTTTCCAAGGGCGTCGCAGTAAATATATTCATCAATTATTGCTTCACCCAATATTAATACGCTTGAATTTGTTAAAGTTTTTAGACATTCTACAAATATTTCATCTCCAAACTTTTTAATTTGTTCTTTTAGCCAACGTAATGTGTCAAAAGGTATAAAATCACTTAAATTCTTTTTCCGGTCTAAATATCCAATTCTTGCGTATGTTGAATTGATAATATGCCATTTATAATCACCAGCGCTCGTATTAATCCGTTTTGCCAAATATTTTTTTAGCTCTATTTGATTCCCAATTGTAACGATCAGTATATTTTCTTCTAATTTAAAATCGTCTAAAATACCTAATCCATTCCTTTTATTAACATCTGCTTGATTGTCTTGCAAGCGACGTTCTACTTCTTTAATTTTTAAAATAGAATCAGATGCTTTGCCACAGATGCTAAAATAATCAGATACGGCATCGATAATTTGTAGCGCCTCGAGGGTATCAAACGTTAAATTTGATGTCTCATTTTCAATATAAAGTAAAGTTTTAATCAGTTTCATTTTTCCCTAAATACTTAAACCACGTATTTGTAGCAATCGAGATATTTTCTTTGTCCCACAATGGTGCATCTTTCCACAGTTTTATTTGGCTTAAAACGTTTTTGACACCTGCCTCAAAAGTTATATTCGGTTCCCATCCCAGTAGTTTTTTCGCTTTTGTAATATCAGCATGGGTTCGGTCTGGCTCGCCTGGCCGTTTTGGTATAAACTCAACCTCACCTCCGAGTAATTGTACTAATCTGTTAATCGACTGTGGGTTTTGGGTTCCAATATTTAAAGCCTGACCTGTAATTTTACTCTCGCCTGATAGAACAAATGCCTGAGCAACATCGCTTACATAAGTGAAATCTCTAACTTGATTGCCATCACCAACAACAGTGAAAGGTTGTTGAGCCATTTTTTGTGCCAAAAAAACACCCATCACGGCCCCGTAGTTACCTGTAGTACGAGCTCGGGGACCATAAACATTAAACAGTCTGAGGCTTAAACCTTTTAGCCCATACAAATTTAGCCAATGGAAGAAAACTAATTCCCCTAAATACTTACTTAATGCATAAGGGAACTTGGGGGCGATTTTCTCATTTTCATTCGTTGGGAAATTGTTTGTTAAACCGTAGCATGTGGAAGAAGCGGTATAAATAATTCGCTCAACATTGCTAGCCCTTGCTGCTTCCAAGATATTCACGGTTCCTTGGACATTAGTTGACATGTAATCAATTGGCCTCTCAATTGAAGGAACAATGTCAGCAAGAGCAGCTAAATGAAAAACTATTGAGCAATTCTTAAAAACATCTTTTGGTAAGGTAGTCCTAATATCATGATTAACAATTGAAATTTTATTATTAACACTATTAATATTAGTAATTGAACCAGTACAAAAATTATCAACGATAATTACTTCATAATCCTTATCTAACAAATGATCAACTAAGTGACTTCCAATAAAACCTGCACCGCCCGTAACGGCAACTCTCATTTACTTTCCATTAAATTTTTCGACCAACCTATCGATAACATAATGCGTCGCTGTTAGGTGCAAGTTTTCTGCAACTCCATAATTTTTATTCTTGTCAGGGAAAAGTATAGTTTTTGCTTCATTAATATTCAATACTTGGCCACCATTAAATCCAACAAAACAATACACCTCTTTGTTCAAATTCAATGAAAACTTGATAGCTTTTAGAATATTACTTGAATTACCAGATGCTGAAAAGGCTACCAATACATAATTTGAATTTTTGAAAAGGGATAATTGTTTTTCCAATACAATTGAATAATCGTAGTCATTAGCCAAGGCTGAACTCAATGAAATTTGTGAATTTAAACAAAAGGATCTAATTGTCTTACCAGTTCGATTTTCCATTTGGGCTAAATCTGCTGAGAAATGCTCAGCCGTTGAAGCGCTTCCCCCATTTCCAATTGTAAATACAAATGAATTAGAATCTGCTGATAAATTCCAGATAGATTCAACTAAATTATCTATTATTTCCGAATTATTAATTGAAGACGCAACAATATTTTGAGATGAAATATACCCAGAAAAATTCAGCATTTAACTATTGTATACGAAATTCATTAAATTATGATATATATACTACGTAAAATCACCACTCGGTTCATTTGTTGTGCTCATAAATCAAAGCAGTTTACCTCACTAAATTAATTAATATGGTCCTTTAAAGCCTTTAGTTATAGAGGGAATAGTTTTTGTTGAAGTAATGCTCCGTGACATCATTTTTTCAATAATGTCGAGTACAGATCTGCTCGATGGGTAATGTTGGTCTTCAAGTGGTTTTGACACCGGCGCTGGAACACCTAGTTGTCCGATTCTCACGATAGGAGTTTTCATAATCATGCCATTAGTTTCCGCTATTATTGCTGCAATTTCAGCACCAACGCCGAAATTGACCCAACTTGTATCGTAAATCAATAATCTTCCAGTTTTTTTAACAGAATCTAAAACCGTGATGCGATCTATTGGTTGAATGGTTCTTAAATCAACAACTTCTACTGATATTCCCAAAGTTTCAAGCTCTGATGCAATTAAAAGTGATTCATGAACACAAATTGAAGTTGCTACAATTGTTATGTCACTGCCTTCTTTAACTACTTTTGCCGAAACTAAATCTG
>KB900396.1 GCA_000378865.1 actinobacterium SCGC AAA278-I18
GAGAGAGTTTTACAAACTGCACAATCATTTACTACTGGCAAGGTAATTGCAGTCTTAGGTTGTGGTGGTGATCGAGATAGTAGTAAACGAGCCATAATGGGCAAGGCTTTATTTTCGGGTAGTGATATAGCTATTTTTACTAGTGATAATCCGCGTAGTGAGTCAGTAGATGAGATTTTAAATGCTATGACAAAAGGGGTAGATCTTTCGGAAAAAGGCTTTGTCTTAGCAGATCGCAAAGTAGCAATAGATTTTGCCGTTAAGCAAGCAAAGCGTGGGGATACTGTTTTAATATTAGGCAAAGGCCATGAAAGCGGACAGGATGTTGGTGGAGTTATTACCCCATTTGATGATCGAATTGAGTTAGCAGAATCAATTAAACGGGTGAGTATGTAATGATTAAAATTACAGCTACTGAGTTTGCCGAAATAGTCTCTGGAACTCTTCAAAACTTGCCAGCAGAGACAGTAATTGATCAATTCCCAGTAATTAATTCTAGCAATGCAATGCCAGGTACATTTTTCGTGGCGTTTAAGGGTGAAAAAGTTGATGGACATGATTTTGTTAGCCAAGCAATAAAGGCTGGTGCAAAGTTTGCTTTAGTATCTAAAAGTGTCAACGCACCATCTATTTTAGTAAGTGATGTTGGCCAAGCCCTGCTTACCTTGGCCGAAGTAGTCCGGCAACGTTTAGTAGATATGAAAGTAGTTGGCATTACTGGTTCACAAGGAAAAACAACTACTAAGGAATTCTTAGATTCCATACTAAAGCCGATCGGTGAGACCGTTGCAACTGAGGCAAATTTTAATACTGAAATTGGTGTGCCGCTAACTATTCTGCGTTGCACAGAGAAGAGTAAATTTTGTATTGTTGAAATGGGGGCTCGTCATACTGGAGATATTGCTAAGTTAGCTAAAATTGCTAAACCTGATGTTGGCGTTGTTTTAGTAGTTGGTAGCGCCCATATTGGTGAGTTTGGTTCTGCTACTGCATTAGCTAACGCAAAGGCGGAGTTAATTCAAGCCTTAGCGGTGGGTAAAACTGCGGTTCTTGGAAGTTATGATCAATGGACACCTAAAATGGCAGATGGCCTATCTATTGAAAAAATTACTTTTGGTGATAATCAGATTATTCGGGCAGCAAATATAGAGATGCATGGTGGCTATGCACACTTTGAATTGGTGACACCTACAGGCCGCACTGCAGTTTCACTGCAGGTATTAGGGGAGCACCAAATAGCAAACGCCCTAGGTGCTGCTGCTGCCGCATTTGCATTAGGTATTAGCAATGAAAATATTGCAGTTGGTTTAACTACTGCGGTATTAAGTAGTAAATGGCGGATGCAGGTAGCAGAAGTGAATGGATTACAGATAATTCATGATTACTACAATGCAAATCCAGAGAGTATGAAAGCTGCATTAAAAACACTTGTTTTACTTAGCCAAGAAAGCGGTGGCTCCTCCTGGGCAATTTTAGGAAAGATGCATGAGTTAGGTATTGCTGAGCAACAGGGGCACCTTGAGATTGCTGAGTTTTGCCAAGATATTGGGGTAGATCACTTGCTTAGTGTGGGTACGGATCTCTATCAGATAAGTCAAAAGCAAGGATCTAGGAAACATTTGCTGCTACATAACTGCACAAATGCCGATGCTGTTTTAGAATTAGCCAAGAACTTTTCTGCTGGTGATGTAATTTTGTTAAAAGCTTCTCGTTCTGAAAGATTTGAAGAAATTGCTCAATTAGTTACTGATTCTTGGAATGGAGGGCAAGCGTGAAAGGAATATTGCTCTCTGGTGCGATCTCAGCATTCTTAGCATTTTTTGCTACTCCATTTTTTATAAAGTTTTTAACAAAAAAAGGTTATGGCCAGATGATTAGAGAAGATGGTCCAACTACTCATCATCTAAAACGTGGAACACCAACTATGGGTGGCGTAATCTTGGTTGTCGCCACAATTACTGGCTACTTTCTAAGTCACTTAATAACTTCAATACCACCGACTACCTCTGCGCTACTTGTTATCGCCTTAATTCTTGGGTTGGCTGCAGTTGGGTTTTTGGATGATTGGCTTAAAGTAGCAAAACATCGCTCACTTGGTTTAAATGCTAAACAAAAGTTAATTGGCCAAGCTTTAGTTGCTGGTTCATTTGCATATGCTGGGTTGCAATTTCCTGATAAGGCCGGTCTTACACCCATCTCTACCAACCTATCTACTTTTCGAGATACCTCAATTAAATTAGCAGTTGGTTTGGTAATTATTTGGGTGATTTTGATGGTGCTTGGAAGTAGTAATGGCGTTAATTTAACCGATGGTTTAGACGGGTTAGCAACGGGTGCAGCAGTTATGGTCTTTACATCTTTTATTCTTATTGGCGTATGGGAGTTTGGTCAAAGTTGTGCCATCTCACCTGGCCTTAAATGTTATGCAGTTCGAGATCCATTGGACTTAGCAGTTCTTGCCGCCGCACTTGCTGGCGCCTGCGGTGGCTTCTTATGGTGGAATGCATCACCAGCAAAGATATTTATGGGAGATGTCGGGTCCCTTGCTTTAGGCGGAGCATTAGCTGGCATGGCAATTACATTACGAACCCAACTATTGCTAGTTGTTTTAGGTTTTCTTTTTGTGCTAATAACCTCATCAGTAATTATCCAAGTCGTTTATTTTAAAATTTCAGGCGGCAAGCGCGTATTTAAAATGGCACCGCTGCAACATCACTTTGAATTACTTGGCTGGGGTGAGGTAACAATCGTTATTAGGTTTTGGATTATTGCAAGCCTTGGCGTAGCAGCTGGTCTAGGACTGTTTTATGCCCAATGGGTTGTCTCCTAATATGAATTTTGTTTCTGAACTTTCTGGCAAAAATTGCTTAGTAGTTGGCGCAGGCGTCACCGGTAGAGCAGTGCATGATGCTCTTTTAAAATTTGGCGCAACCTCGATGATCTTTGACGAGAAGGTTGCTGGTGATAAAGATGTGATAAACAAGATTCCTGCCAGCCTTGATTTAGTTATAGTTTCACCGGGTTGGCGGATAGATCACCCAGTTATTGTTAAATTAAGAGCAACTGGGGTTGCAATCCTAAGTGAGATTGATTTTGCCTGGCAGGTAAAGCAGGTATTAGTACCTAAGCAGAGGTGGATTGCCCTAACCGGCACCAATGGCAAGACAACAACGATAAAAATGGTTGAATCTATTTTTAAATCAGCAAAAATAAACGGGGTTGCTTGTGGCAATGTTGGACAAACAGTTATTGCAGCGGTTTGCGCAGATAAGCCTTTTGATTATCTAGCAATTGAGCTTTCCTCTTTTCAGATCCAATGGAGTGATTTACCAAGGTATGAGTCAGTTGTGTTACTAAATATTGCTGAAGATCATATTGATTGGCACGGTAGCTTTGAGAATTATGCTGCCTCAAAGTTGAAATTACTAAAGCAAGCAAATAAAGTAATTCTAAATAAGGCAGATCCAGAGATTGTAAATCGCGTAGGTAAAGACTCTGCGGTCTGGTTCTCATTGACTACCCCAACTGTCGGTGAGCTCGGGGTAGTTGAGAATCTATTAATTGATCGTGCTTTTTCAACTACAACAGATGAAGCGAATGAAATAGCAGAGTTGGTAGATATATCACCAACTGTTCCACACAATATTTCAAATGCGTTAGCAGCAGCAGCTTTAGCACTTTCAATCGGTATTAAATATGAGTATGTAAAGGCAGGCTTAAAAAACTTCGCTACTGATCATCATCGAATGGAATTGATAGTTAGCAAAGATGAAATTAATTGGATCGATGACTCAAAAGCTACTAATCCACATGCTGCCACAGCCTCATTACTTTCAAACTTTAAAGTTATTTGGATTGCTGGTGGTTTGGCAAAGGGTGCCAGTATGGGGGAGTTAGTTACAAGATGCGCCAGTCGCATTAAAGCAGTTATATTAATTGGTCAGGATCGTGAGTTAATTGCCAGTGCTTTTGCTGAGCATTCAGCTGCTACAGAGTTAGTTAGAGTTGAACAGATTAGTGATGCCAAAACATTAATGAGTGATGTAGTGAAGGTAGCAATTAAGCTAGCAAAACCAGGAGATACAGTTTTATTGGCGCCAGCATGTGCTTCGATGGATCAATTTGATTCATATGTGCAGCGCGGAGAGTTATTTGCTGAAGCGGTAAAGGCACAGGTTTAATATGAGTAGCAACCTAAGCCTTCGCAAGTACTCCCGAGTTTTTACTCGTCCTGAGTTGCCATACTTTCTAATAATTTGGAGCACAATCTTTTTGTGTGCTCTTGGCTTAACAATGGTCTTATCTGCCTCAACAGTTACATCTTTGCAGGAAAGTGGTGATACTTACTCAATATTTATTAAGCAGTTTTTCTTTTTGATCCTAGGCGCATTTGCTGCTTTTTGGGCTTTTAGGGTGCAGGGTGCTATTTGGCCAAGGATTGCCAAGATCTCGCTAAGTATTTCGATTGTGATATTGCTACTGCCATTTATCCCATTTTTAGGTAAAAATATTAAAGGTAATCGAAATTGGATAGAGATTGCAGGCTTCACACTTCAACCCTCTGAGTTTGCCAAGTTTGGGCTAATTCTTTGGTGTGCACTGCAACTAAGAAATATCGAATCAATTGCTGCGGTAAAAAATCCAATATGGTCAATTTCGCCTGGACTAATCGCTATTGAAGGGTTGATCTTATTAGAGAAAGATCTTGGAACAGCGCTATTAGTTCTAGCAATATTTGCTGGAATATTATTTATTGCTGGTGCTCCAATAAAACATTTTGTGGTTGTAATAGTTTTAGGAGTAATGGTTGGTGGCGCACTTGTTTTGAGTAGTAATTATCGAATGAGTAGAATTGCTGCCTTATTCGATCCATTTGATGAAAAGTATTATAAATTTTCCGGCTGGCAACCTGCCCACAGCATTATGGGCTTAGCTAGTGGTGGGCTTTGGGGTTCAGGCCTTGGTGCTAGTAAGCAAAAGTGGGGTAACTTAGCGGAGGCACACACAGATTTTATTTTTTCAGTCATTGGTGAGGAGCTTGGTTTACTTGGCACCTTGGTAGTGCTTTGCCTATATGCAGCGTTAATCTATGCAATTTTGCGGGTCTCTTTAAAAACCAAGGACGCCTTTTCAAGATATGCCACAGCTGGAGTTGCTTGTTGGTTTATTGTGCAGGTGGCAATAAATATTGGTTCGGTAACATCAATTATTCCAGTTATTGGAGTTACCCTTCCACTTATCTCATATGGTGGCTCCTCATTGTTAGCTAATTTATTAGCAATTGGCTTTGTATTAGGAGTTGCAAGGCGAACACCTGAGATCGCAGAGGGAATTAAGCAAAGTCGGATGCGAAAGCAGAGCAGATGAAGACCAAGGTAATTTTTGCCGGTGGTGGAACTGCTGGTCATGTGGAACCTGCTTTGGCGGTAGCAAATTGGCTACGGGGTGCTAAACCAGAGTGGGAGTACAGATTTGTTGGTACAAAAAACGGTCTAGAGAATCAATTGGTTCCGCAAGCAGGCTTTGAATTGGTGCATATTCCTAAGGTATTAATGCCAAGAAAATTGTCATTATCAATATTAATTTGGCCAATTAAACTCCTACATGCCACCTGGCAAGGGATCAAAATCTGCCGGGATGCAGATCTAGTAATTGGTTTTGGTGGCTATGCCTGTCCACCGATCTATCTTGCAGCAGCAATATTGCGGAAGCCGATATTTATTCACGAGGCCAACTCAATCCCAGGCTGGGCTAATAAATTAGGCGCCCCATTTGCCAAGCAGATCTTTGTCGCCTTCACTCGCGCTCAACTAAAGATTGGTCGCTGGCGTAATGCAAAGTTAAGCGGCATGCCAATTAGGGTAGAAATAATTAAAAACTCCACACTCTCCAAACCAGATGCAGATCAAAAACGGAGATTGCAACTAGAGAAATGGCGGCTCGCTCAAGATAAACCAACTATTTTAGTTTTTGGTGGCTCGCAGGGATCTCGTCATATTAATGAAGCAATATTGCAATCCCTCTCCACCTTTACCGAAAAAGGTGTACAGGTAGTTCACTCTGTTGGTCGGGATAATCCATTGCCAACTAGTACTGAGAATTATTTACCGCTTTCATATATTGAAGATATGTCATCGGCCTACCTTGCTTGTGATCTTGTAATTGCTCGCAGTGGCGCTCTAACCTGTGCTGAGCTCTCTGCGGTTGGAAAGTTTGCCATTTTAATTCCGCTCCCAATTGGAAATGGTGAGCAGGCGGCAAATGCATCTGATCTACAAGCAGCTGGTGCGGCTGAGGTAATTAATGATAATAAATTTAATGCCAGCTGGTTAATTAGCAATTGGGATGAGATTTGGAGTAAAGCGAAAAATTACCAAGCTAAGCCAACAGGTGAGTTTTCAGCAAGTGAAATAATTGCAAATGCCATTATTGAAGAAATTGGTGGCAAGTGAATTTAAATTCAGAGTACTCACTTGCCCAATTATCAAAACTTAAGATTCACTTTATTGGCATTGGTGGTGCTGGTATGAGTGGCATTGCTCGAATCATGTTGGCTAAAGGATTTGTAATCTCCGGGTCAGATAAAAATGACTCGCCAATGCTGACCTCTCTAAAAGCCTTGGGAGCTAATATCCATGTTGGGCACAATAAAGAAAATTTAGGCCAAGCAGAGTTAGTAATTATTTCAGCAGCGATTATGGATAGTAATCCTGAATTAATTGCCGCAAAAGCAAAATCAATACCGATCGTGGCTAGAGCAACCGCCCTTGCTTGGTTAATGTCAGAGTCCACATCAGTTGCAGTTGCTGGCACTCATGGCAAGACCACCACAACCGCGATGTTAACTGTTGCGTTGCAATCAGCAGGTGTTGATCCATCCTTTGCAATTGGGGGCACGATAAATACTGCCGGCACAAATGCGCATAGTGGCAGCGGTTCGATATTTGTGGCAGAGGCAGATGAATCTGATGGCTCTTTTTTAGCCTATAAGCCAAGTGGTGCAATTATTACAAACGTAGAGCTAGATCATGTGGATCACTTTGCTAATGAGGCTGCAGTCTTTGCAGTCTTTGAGCAATTTATCTCCTCAATAAAAACAGATGGCTTCCTAGTTGCCTGCGGTGATGATGCCGGTGTTAAGCAATTACTTACCCAAGTTAAACGTTCAGATCTAAGAATCTTCCTCTATGGCGAGAGCAGCAGTAATGATTTTCGAATTGATCGAATCAAATTAGATCCCACTACTTCATCAGCTGTAATATCAATTACTGGGCGCAAGATTGGTGAGTTAAATCTTGCAGTAGTCGGAAAGCACAACCTATTAAACGCCCTGGCAGCATTTGCTACAGCCACGGCAATGGGCATCCCTGAGGATAAGTTACTAAATGGCCTAGCCAGCTTTACTGGAACTCGGCGTAGATTTGAACTAAAAGGTGAAGTATCTGGCGTTAAGGTAATTGATGATTACGGCCATCATCCAACTGAGATTGCAGTAACTTTAACCGCTGCTAAAAATCTTGCCCAAGCCGGTCGAGTACTTGTGGTATTTCAACCCCACCGTTACTCACGAACTGCTGTATTTGCTGCCGAGTTTGCAAAAGCATTAGCTGCTGCAGATTTCACATACTTGTTAGAGGTGTATGCCGCAAGTGAAAAACCAATCTCCGGCGTATCATCATTGCTGATTGCCCGAGGTATGAAAAGTGAGCAGGTTAAGTTTGAACCCTCAATGATACAAGTTGTTAGCGAGGTAGCTGCAATGGCTAAAAGTGGAGATGTGATTATTACATTAGGGGCCGGTGATGTTAGCTCCTTAGGAGATCCGATCTTGCAGGCATTAGCCAATCGTTAAGTGATAAATGGTGCGGGCTATTAAAAAAAAGCGGCTTAAAAGATTACTAATTACATCATTAGTTGGTTCACTAATAATCGGCTCTGCCTATATCTTAGGTTGGTCCTCATTACTTTCAGTCAAAACGGTATCAATAGCTGGCAGTAATTCGAGTTCAATTATTATTAACAAACTTAAGGCAACAGGTGTTGAGCCAAAACTAGGCACAAAATTAGCTAGAGTTGATGTCAGAGGGATTAAGCACTCACTCTCCCAATTAGATTGGTTAGCTAGCTCTGATATCTCCCGTAATTGGGTTAGCAAGAAGCTCTCTATAAATGTAATTGAAAGAGTTGCGGTGGCAAGGTCAATCTCTGCTGGAAATAAGGTAATTAATTTCGACAATTCTGGCTCAATATTCACACCTACCTCAGCAACCCAATTGGCTATGCAAAATAAATTGCCACAAGTAAGTACCCAAGGCAGCGGTAAGGATGAGCTAGCTTCGGTTGCTCAATTATTAAGGCAAATACCGGCAGAGTTGAATTATCTAGTAACGAATCTGGACTCGATCTCAGTGACAAAATCAGGCTTTATCATTATGAGTACTCAAATTAATTCAATGCCGGTGCGAGTGAATTGGGGCCTAGTTGAATTAATCGATCAAAAATCAGCGGTTCTAGCCACTCTGCTGAAGCTGCCAGAAAATCAGCAGATTAAGCAGGTTGATTTGTCGCAAGCCGATTCACCAATCATCAGTTAATATCAAGGTAAATAATCACTAATCTGCAGATCTGCAATTAGATTTGCTCAAAAATACTTGTAATATTTGGTTGGATATAAATCGTGTCGGTGTTTGATTGCGTAGCGCTTAGTGCCTACTTTTGCTTAATCGGAAAGCATTAACTTTAACTCTCAACTTGAGATTTAGGGCTAGGGAAGAGGCGCAAAGTGGCAACACCACAAAATTATTTAGCTGTTATCAAAGTAGTTGGTATCGGCGGCGGCGGTGTTAATGCCGTTAACCGGATGATTGATGTCGGTTTAAAAGGTGTTGAATTTATTGCGATCAATACCGATGCACAAGCATTACTAATGTCAGATGCGGATGTGAAATTAGATATTGGTAGAAAGTTAACTAGAGGGTTAGGTGCCGGTGCTGCGCCAGAGATTGGTCGTCAAGCAGCTCTAGATCACATCGATGAAATTGAAGAGGTACTACGCGGTGCGGATATGGTTTTCATTACTGCAGGTGAAGGTGGCGGTACTGGCACGGGTGGTGCACCAATTGTTGCCAAGGTTGCAAAAGATTTAGGTGCATTAACAGTTGGTGTTGTAACAAAGCCATTTACATTTGAAGGCAAGCGCCGTAGTGCACAAGCTGATGAGGGAATTGAAAATCTCCGCTCTGAGGTTGATACATTAATTGTTATTCCAAATGATCGTCTGCTTGCAATCTCAGATCGTTCAATTAGTGCACTTGAAGCATTTAAAACTGCAGATCAAGTTTTACTATCTGGTGTGCAGGGAATTACTGATTTGATTACTACTCCTGGATTAATTAATTTAGATTTTGCTGATGTAAAAAGTGTTATGTCTGGTGCCGGATCTGCGTTAATGGGAATCGGTTCAGCTCGTGGTGAGGCCAGATCAATTAGGGCTGCAGAGTTGGCAATCTCAAGTCCATTACTTGAGGCATCAATTGATGGCGCACATGGCGTCTTATTATCAATAGCAGGTGGATCTGATCTTGGATTATTTGAGATCTCAGAGGCTGCAGAGTTAGTTGCGCAATCTGCGCATCCGGATGCAAACATTATTTACGGAACAGTCATTGATGATGCATTAGGGGATGAGGTTCGGGTAACTGTCATTGCTGCGGGCTTTGATGGTGGACAGCCTAAGCGAGTTTTGATGCCGGTAATTAATGCTGCGACTATGAATGGTGAGGCAGATCCAATTGCTGCTAACGACCCTATTGTAGTTGCCCTTGATTTAAATGTTAACTCAGCAGAGCAACCTCGACGTCGGATTACCTTTGAAGAGTTAGTTGCAGAAGATGAGATCGACATCCCTGATTTCATGCGGTAAGAGCCGTTATGGCTCGACTGCTCTTCACCTCCATAGAGTTTGGATCATTAGCTGATCCAGTTGATCTAGCAACTGAACAAAGACTTTCAAAGTTAATAGGTAAGCCGATTAAATTCATGAAGCAATCCCATAGTGATCAAATTACAATTTTGGCGACTCAAAAAGATGCTGATCAATTAAATACGTCCCCAGCAGCCGATGGCTTAGTTAGTAATCAAAGCAATATTGCGTTGGCGGTGCGGGTGGCTGATTGCCTACCCCTACTACTGCACTCAACTACGGTGGTAGCGGCGATACATGTTGGCCGGAAAGGGTTGTTAAATAAAGTTGCCTTAAATGCGGTTACGCAGATGAGGTTGCTAGGGGCTGAACAAATAACTGGCATAGTCGGCCCACATATTTGCGGAAATTGTTATGAGGTTGATTCACAAATGTTTACTGAAATTACAAAGACTCATCCAGCAACGGCTGGCAAAAATAAGCACCTGAATCTCTTTGCCGGCCTTGCAAAGCAGTTAGCTGGTATTGAGCTAACTAACTTAGGTATCTGTACCAAGGAGAACACTTCATATTATTCACACCGCCGAGATGGTAATTTGGGCCGACAGGTTGGGGTAATTTGCCTATGAACCGTATTGATGAGATTAAAAGTAATCTTGATAATGTTGGAGCAAAGATTGCAGCAGCAGCGATTAAAGCTCATCGATCACCTGATGAGATAACTTTAATTGTGGTTACAAAAACCTTTCCGCTCTCTGATTTAGAGATTTTATACTCGTTGGGGGTCAGGGAATTTGGTGAGAATAGAGATCAAGAGGCAAGTAGCAAGGTAGGGCAGCTACCTTCTGATATAAATTGGCATTTTCAGGGCCAGATTCAGAGTAATAAATTAAAATCAATTACCAACTGGGCAAACTATATTCACTCAGTTGACCAACTGAAGTATGCGCAAATTATTTCAGAACAAAGTAGGGTCCAAGCAAAACCAATTTTTATTCAAGTCTCACTAGATCACCCGCCAGAGTCACGCGGTGGGGTTGATCCAGCCAAGTTGGTGCAGTTGGCATCTGAAATTACAAAACTACCTGGTATTTCACTGCATGGTCTAATGGCAGTTGCACCTACCGATACTGCGCCGGGGACAGCTTTTGCCAATTTAAAGAAAATACATACAGATTTTTTGGCCAGCTTTCCAACCGCTAAATCCCTCTCCTCTGGGATGAGTGGGGATTATGAAATGGCAATTTCCTATGGTGCGACACATCTGCGAATTGGCAGTTCAATACTCGGTAATCGGCAACCGATCGCATAGCCTTTGGGCGTGGCTGGTGCATTTAAGCGGGTTGCTGGGTACCTCGGATTAATGGATGAGGATGAGTTAGACCATGGGACAAATCAGTTAACTGAACGTGCACCTAGATCAGTGCGAGCAAATACAAAATCTGCTGCTAGACAAAATATTGAGGTAGTACCAACTGCAGATTCAGTAAAAGTAATGGATCATATTATTTCTTTAACTCCACGAACTTATAGTGAGGCTCGTTTAATCGGTGAACATTATCGTGAAGGTAAACCGGTAATTATGAACTTAAGTGACATGGAAGAGTCAGAGCGCAAGCGATTGGTTGACTTTGCATCTGGATTAGTTTTTGGTCACCATGGAAGTATTGAGCGAGTAACACCAAAGGTATTTTTATTAACACCACCAAATGTTTCAGTTAGCGTTGAAGATAAGAACTCTGCAGCACAGGCAAGTTTTTTTAATCAAAGCT
The DNA here is from genome assembly GCA_000378865.1 of actinobacterium SCGC AAA278-I18. Taxonomy (GTDB): domain Bacteria; phylum Actinomycetota; class Actinomycetes; order Nanopelagicales; family Nanopelagicaceae; genus Nanopelagicus. The sequence continues at coordinate 11,695 of KB900396.1, forward strand.
GATCAAGCCCTCCCACATTATGGGTGCAATACTTGGTCTAATTTACTGGGCGCTTAATTTATTTTTAATTGCATTAATTGGTAGATTAATTTTGGATTACATTAGAGTCTTCTCGCCAAGCTGGCGACCACAAGGTGTTGTTTTAGCGATAGCGGAGTTGATTTACTCAATAACTGATAAGCCACTTAGCTTTGTTAGGCAGTTTGTGCCACCACTTAGATTAGGCGGTATCGCATTAGATCTCTCATTTATTGTGGTTTTCTTTGTAGTGCAGTTGTTGATGCGCTTAGTTGTAATACTTTAAATTAGCTTTTAGTTAGTTTAAGCCAAAGCCCTAATTCGTTAGCACTAGAACTCTCTGCTAAGTTTTGCTTCATTTCAGTTGCTAATACCTCGGTACTGATTTGCGCTATTGCAGATAAGATCGCAGCTGCAACTTCGCCAGGTGCGTTCCAACTAACGCTAATCCGATCACTGATATCTAAGCCAATATTTTTCCGCTCCTCTTGAATAGCTCTAATTACTTCTCGAACTAAACCAGCGCGAATTAAATCTGGAGTTAGGGTTAGATCTAAGGCCAAACTTTCACCGCCATGGGATGCAACCGACCAACCGGTCCGGGGGGTTTCGGTAATAACTAAATCATCAAGATCAATTTCGATGCGCTTATCTTTACCGGCAATCTTAACCTTGATCTGGTATGAGTTATTTTTACGCAACTCTTTTACCATCTCACCAGGATTAACCGATGCGATCTGCTTGGCAATCTCCTGAACATCTGCGCCAAATTTTGTTCCAAGGGTACGAAAGTTTGCTTTCACGGTTATATCAACTAGATCTGTACCGGCCACATGAATACCATCTAGCTTTAAAATATTTAACTCTTCTGCAATATGAGTCTTAATCTCCTCTGACATCTGCTCCCAACCAGTGGCTGAAACTAAAGCTCGGGAGAGTGGCTGGCGAATTTTAACTCCAGATTCAGCCCTTGCCGCTCTTCCTAATTCAACTAACCGACGAGATAGCGCAACTGCATTGGATAACTTCTCATCAACTGATGATTTATTAGCAATCGGAAAGTTTGCAAGATGAACAGATTCACTTTGCTCACTCTCTGCGACTCTGACAAGTGTTTGCCAAACATGCTCGGAGATAAATGGCACCATTGGGGCTAGTAACAATGTTAAGTTTTTAAGGCAGAAGTAGAGAGTGTTAAGTGCAACTGGGTCACCATCCCAAAAGCGTCGACGAGAGCGGCGAACATACCAATTTGAAAGATCATCAATGAAGGCGGCAAGTAAACTGCCAGCACCTTGCGAGTCAAAGTTTTCTAGCGCAGTATCCACACCTTGGATTAATTTATTTAACTCAGAAAGGATCCAACGATCCATCAGAGTTAGCTCTTTTGGCAGCGATGAAATCTGAAAATTAGCAGCGTTGGCATAGAGAGTAAAGAATGAGATTGTGTTCCAATATGTCAGCAAGGTTTTTCGAACTACATCAGAGATTGCATCATGACCAACTCGGCGTGCACTCCATGGTGAACCAGCCGCCAACATGTACCAGCGCACCGCATCCGCGCCGTGTTGATTCATAAGCGGCATCGGCTCCAGCACATTACCTAGGTGTTTACTCATCTTGCGGCCATCTTTATCTAAAATATGACCTAAACATAAAACTGTTTTATACGAGGACTTATCAAAAACTAATGTGCCAATTGTCATTAAGGTATAAAACCAACCAAGGTTGAAATCTATTAAATTTATCGCCCACTTCTGACTCCTTCAGCTAATGAAGATGCTAATTGCTTAATCTTCTTTAAGCCAGACCTACCTGCACCATGCTCTTGAATAATCTTAATAAATGCAGAGCCTACAATCACACCATCCGCATATTTAGCCACCTGACTTGCCTGCTCTTTGGTTGAAACTCCTAGACCAACTGCAACTGGTGTATTACTTGAAATACGAATTCGGTCAACTAAGACTTTCGCATTTGTTGAAACCACATCACGAGTGCCAGTTACTCCCATCAGACTTGCTGCATATATAAAGCCAGAGCATTTGGCAACAACTTTTGCCAATCTCTCATCAGTAGTGCTAGGTGCTACTACATAAATTCGATTAATTGATTTGCTATTTGCTTCAATTTCCCACAGCGATGACTCTTCAATCGTAAGATCTGGTGTAATGACTCCAGAGCCTCCTGCTAATGAAATCGCAGATGCAAATTTATCTGCACCATATTTCTCTATTGGACTCCAGTAACTCATTACAACAGATGGAACACCATAATCAACACTATTTTTTAACAAATCAAATACTTGATCAACACCTACTCCGTTAGTAATCGCCTGCTCAGATGCAGCTTGTATTACTGGCCCATCCATAACCGGGTCTGAGTAGGGATAACCGATCTCAATGGCATCAACACCACCATCGATCATTGCCTTAATAATTGAAACTGAATCCTTCTGAGTTGGAAACCCAGCTGGTAGAAAACCAATTAGTGCTGCGCGATTTTCTTTCTTAGTCTTAACAAAAAGATTCTCTAGTTCAGTTGACATTAAAGCGGAAGTCCAAAGTACTCTGCTGCAGTTTGCACATCCTTATCGCCTCTGCCGGAAAGGTTAATTAATAATGTCGCATCTTTGCCTAATTCATTACCAATCTCTAACGCACCCGCTAAGGCATGCGCAGTCTCGATCGCAGGTATTATTCCTTCAGATTTACAAAGTAATGAAAATGCATACATCGCTTGATCATCAGTAATTGCTCGATACTCAGCACGTCCAATGTCATTTAAGTATGCATGCTCTGGTCCGACTCCTGGATAATCCAAGCCAGCTGAGATTGAGTGAGACTCGATAGTTTGTCCATCTTTATCTTGTAAGACATATGAGCGAGTACCGTGAAGAACACCTGGCGTACCACCGGAGATAGTCGCCGCATGTAATCCAGTTTCAACTCCCTTACCACCTGCTTCTAATCCGATTAAGCGAACTAATTTGTCATCAATAAATGGATGGAATATTCCAATTGCATTTGATCCTCCACCAACACAGGCCAATACTGCATCTGGAAGTTTGCCAGTTAAAGCAAGAACTTGTTCCCGTGCTTCAACACCAATAATTCGTTGAAAATCACGAACCATCGTAGGGAATGGATGAGGTCCAGCAACTGTTCCTAATAGGTAGTGAGTGTCTGCAACATTTGTAACCCAATCACGCATTGCCTCATTAATTGCATCTTTTAATGTTTTTGAACCTTGAGTAACTGGAACAACTGTGGCGCCAAGTAATTTCATCCGGGCAACATTTAATGCTTGTCGCTTAGTGTCAGCCTCTCCCATATAAACAACACACTCCAAACCAAAGAGTGCAGCAGCAGTTGCGGAGGCAACACCATGTTGGCCAGCCCCAGTCTCAGCGATGATTCTTGATTTGCCCATCCGTTTTGTAAGCAATGCTTGTCCTAAGACATTATTAATTTTATGACTACCAGTATGGTTTAAATCTTCACGCTTTAATAAAATTCTTGCACCACCAGCATGCTCTGAAAATCTTTTAGCATCTGTCAAAATACTTGGTCTACCAGAATAAGTTTTATGTAATTCAGTTAGCTCTGCTTGAAAAGCAGGATCAGATTGTGCTGAGGTATGTGCGGCAGATAATTCATCAAGTGCTGCAATCAATGCTTCCGGCACAAACCTTCCACCATAAGGACCAAAGTGCCCAAGGATTGATGAGTCCATGCTTTGGGATGTTTTATCAATTGCCATGGCTAGAGTTTATTAGATCTTTACCGATTGAGCAGTTCATTTATCGTATGAATTGGGTTACCTGCTTTAACCAGAGTTTCCCCGACTAATACCGCATCGGCACCTAATGCTTCAATAGCTGCAACCTGAGATCTAGTACTTATTCCGGATTCGGCAACCTTTAAAACCGTATCTGGTAATTGAGGCAAGATTAACCCAAAATTCTTATCATCAACCTCTAATGTTTTTAAGTTTCTACAATTAACACCGATAATCTTTGAACCAATATCTAATGCTATCTCTGCTTCATTTAAATCATGCACTTCGACTAAAACATCCATTCCTAGCTCTGTTGCTAATTGGTAAAAGTCAGTTAGTTGTGATTTAGAAAGTCCGGCAACGATTAGTAGCATTAAATCTGCACCTAATAATCTAGACTCGAAAACTTGAAACTCAGTAACAATAAAATCCTTACGTAATATCGGAAGATCGACTGCAGCTCTTACGGCAATAAAATCTTCAATCTTGCCTTTAAATCTACGCTCCTCAGTTAACACACTAATAAGATCGGCACCTGCTGCATGGTAAGCATTAGCAAGTGCTACCGGATCTGGTATTTGAGCTAATTCCCCCTTACTTGGAGATGACCTTTTTACCTCAGCAATTAATCTCATTCCATCTTTATTTAATGCAGCATAAGCACCCCTTAAATTTGGTGCACTCTGTATCTGCTCTCTTAATTGTGAAATAGGCACTAACCGCTTTTGTAGATCCTCTAGGACCCCATCAATTATTGATTGCAATACATTTGAATTACTCATCAGTTGGATCAATTCCATCTGAGAGAGCACTCCAATTATTTTGTGGCTTTCGCTCATACTTAGTTGAAGCAGATCGCTTATTCAATCTAATTATCAAATATATCGCCCCTGCAATCAAAATTAAGCTACCAATAATAGAGTTACTCACTTTCCACCAACCATCGCATTAGCTGTTGCAATAGCACCTAAGACCGCGGCTGCTTTATTTATACACTCAATGTTCTCAGAGGCCGGGTCTGAGTCGGCAACAATTCCAGCACCGGCTTGTACATAAGCTTTGTCATCTTTAACTACTGCAGTTCTAATCGCAATACAGGTATCAATGTTGCCAGTAAAATCTAAGTAGCCAATTGTTCCGCCATAGATTCCTCGTTTAGTTAATTCATTCTCCTCAATGATCTCCATCGCCCTTGGCTTCGGTGCACCAGATAATGTGCCAGCGGGAAAGACTGCAAATAATGCTTCAATTGGTGCAAACTTTGGTGCTAATTTTCCAATGACTGTAGAGACAATATGCATAACATGAGAGTACTTCTCAATCTGCATAAACTCTGAAACCTCTACTGATCCGGCTTGGCACACTCGCCCTAGATCATTACGACCTAGATCTACTAACATTAAGTGCTCAGCACGCTCCTTCGGATCATTAAGTAACTCTTGGGCTATTTGATTATCAACCTTCTCATTTGAGTTTCGCGGCCTAGTTCCAGCAATTGGATGGATCATTACTTTATCTCCGTTAACTTTAACTAAAGCCTCCGGGCTTGATCCAACAACTGATAATCCATCTGCAAAACGGAAGAGATACATGTAAGGGCTTGGGTTTTGCTCGCGTAGTACGCGGTAGATATCAAATGGATCGGCTTTGCTATCCATGGTAAATCGCTGCGAAAGCACAACCTGAAATGCCTCTCCAGATTTAATCTGTTCTTTAATTACCTCAACCTTACTTATATAACTCTCATCGCTTGTATTACGAACAAACTCTGGCGTAATACGATCTGGAATGGCTTTAAATTTTGCTTGCTCTGCTTTGCCTAAATCAGATTCCATCACATCTAACCTTTTTAAAGCTAACTCATATGCAAGATCCACTCGCTCACTACTTCCATCCCAGTTAATAGCGTTGGCAATTAATGTGACAACACCTTCTTGGTGATCAAAGACAGCAAGGTCGGAGGTGAGCATCATCGCTATTTCCGGGATTTTAATATCAGCCTTGGTGTTATTTGGTAGTTTTTCAAGTCGGCGCACAATCTCATAACCTAAATATCCAACTAAGCCACCAGTTAATGGCGGAAGTCCACTTATCTTTGGCGAACGAAGGTGTGCAGTAGTAATACGCAACGCCTCTAGCGGATCAATTCCAGTTGGTGCACCAGCTGGCATAACTCCTTGCCAAAGTGCAACACCACTAGCTTCGGTCAATGTGGCTTCACTATTAACTCCAATAAATGAATAGCGTGACCAAATACCAGCTTCAGCAGATTCAAGTAAAAACGTTTGACTTCGGTGCTGCGTTAGTTTTTGATAAATAGAAAGAGGCGTCTCATCTTTAATTGATAATTTGCGAGCAACCGGAATGACATTAAACTCCCGCGCAAATTCGCGGAACTCTAACAGGGAGATCAATGCCTTATCCACTTGCCTATTCTGCCGTAATTATCTAGTGGCTGGTGCCGATTATTTGTAGCAAACCTCTATTGCACTGGCGATATCAATTGCTCCAACATATAAGGCCTTTCCAAGAATTACGCCCTCAACCCCCATCTGACGCAGCTCTTGTAGGTCAGATATTTTTGCAACACCACCGCTTGCTATTACAGCAGAATCTGTGGCTTGTGAAATCTTTTTAAGTAGATCAAAATTCGGCCCAGATAACGCACCGTCTGTAGCAGTATCAGTAACAACATATCTATTGCACCCAGCATTATTTAAAATCTTTAAATATTTAAATAGATCACCGACAACTACGCCACTTCCCCGGGCAGTCAATAAATCATCTTTTATATCCAAACTAATACTTATTCGCTCACCATATGCCAATAATATTTTCTTGACCCATTCAATATCTGTAAGACAAGAGGTGGCAAGATTTATTCGTGCTGCAGTTGTCGCTAGCGCAACATTAAGTGACTTCTCATCAATAATTCCACCTGATATTTGCACCTTAACTTTCGAATCTTTGATGAGATTCTTTAGAAGCGCACTGTTATCACCAACACCAAAAGCAGCATCAAGATCAACTAAGTGGATCCACTTTGTTCCAGCACTTATAAAATCCTTAATTACATCTTTTGGGGCACCAAACTCTTCTTGTGAACCTAGATCAGCTTTATTTAATCTAACCGCCATGCCAGCCTTCACATCAACTGCAGCAAGTAGCTCAAGAGGTTTCATAAGAATCTATACAACTAAACAATCAGGGCCTAGTACGGTTTTAAGATCAGCGCTCAAACTTGGTGAGGAGGTAACCTTTAGTGCTTCATCTAATTTAAGAATTGTTTTTTTCTCGCCATCTGCAAGACGCAAGTGCACCTCTCTACCTCCAGGGTGTGATCTTAAAATCTCCTTCATTCGATCGATCACCGGTGGTGTGCATCTAGCCATCTCCATAGAAATAATTAAAGGACCAGTTGGAGCTTGCTTTAAATCTGGCATTGTTAAATCAAGGGCTGAGATACGAGGTTGTTCCTCTCGCTTATCAACTCTGCCTCTAATGGCAACAATCCGATCCTCAACTAAATTAACACCATGTGTTGCATAAGCATTTGAGAAGAATAAAACATCAACTGCCCCATCAAGATCTTCGACAGTGACAATTGCCCAAGGAGTTCCCTGCTTTGAAACCTTACGTTGTATTTGAGTAATTAATCCACCAATTGTGATTATCTGATCATGCCCAACTTCAGAGATTTGGCTAATAGAAAAATCAGCCACTGAACGTAAAACATGTTCAACACCTAATAGCGGGTGGTCAGAGACATAAAGTCCAAGCATCTCTCGCTCATAACCGAGCAGCATCATTTTTTCCCACTCAGTATTTGGAATATCTAGCGCAACTCCACTAATACTTGTGGTTGCATTTGCTGCGCCAAATAAATCAAATTGACCAATAGATTCTGCCCGCTTTGCCTCTGAGACTGCGTCTAGTGCTTCAAGGAAAACCATCATTAGTCCGCGGCGAGTGTGGCTAAGTGAATCAAAAGCACCAGCCTTAATTAGTGACTCAATAGTTTTTTTATTACAGACAATCGCATCTACCTTCGTCAAAAACTCACCAAAGTTTACATATTTGCCTTTTGCTTTACGATTTCCAATAATTGATAAGACTACATTTTCGCCAACATTTCGGATCGCTGTTAAACCAAATCGAATGTCATCACCGCGTGGTGTGTACTCTGAATCAGATTCATTAACATCAGGTGGTAATACCTTTATACCCATTCGGCGGCACTCATTTAGATAAAGTGCACTCTTATCTTTATCATCACGCACACTTGTTAAAAGCGCAGCCATATACTCAGTTGGATAATTTGCCTTAAGGTATGCAGTCCAAAATGAAAGTAAGCCATAACCAGCACTATGTGCTCTATTAAACGCATAATCTGAGAATGGAATTAAGGTTTGCCATAGCTTCTCTACTGCATCCTCAGAGAATCCATTTGACTTCATTCCCGCTTCAAAGTGCACCTTCTCTTTATCCAAAATCTTCTTATCCTTCTTACCCATCGCCTTACGCAGCAGATCAGCCCGACCTAGCGTGAAGCCAGCGACCTTTCGAGCAATAGCTAATACCTGCTCCTGATAAACAATAAGACCATAAGTGTCTTTTAATATTTCATTTAGCGGCTTCTCAAGCTCTGGGTGAATACCAACTGGCGCCTTTCGGCCATTTTTGTAATCAGCATACTTATTATGAGAGTCCTCACCCATCGGACCTGGTCGATAAAGTGCAATAACAGCAGCAATATCCTCAAAACTATCTGGTGCCATTGATCTAAGTAAGGCTCTAATTGGCGCACTATCTAACTGAAATACTCCTAAGGTGTCACCTCTAGATAATAAATCAAATGTCTTCTTATCTTTAAGTGGCAAGCTTTCCAATACAACGGTTTTGCTTAAATTCTTCTCTATATTAATTAAGCAATCATCAAGGACTGAAAGATTTCGCAGTCCTAAAAAATCCATCTTAAGTAATCCAGTTGCCTCGCAAGCACCCATATCAAATTGAGTAATAATGGCACCATCAGCTTCACGGCGATGAATTGGAATTACATCAAGCAGTGGCTCCTTACTTAATATAACTCCCGCTGCATGCACTCCCCATTGTCGCTTTAATCCTTCAATTCCTAAGGCGGTATCAACTATTCGCTTTGAATCTGGATCACTTTCATACAGTGATCTAAACTCAGTAGCCTCTCCATACCTACCATCTTCAATATCAAATATTCCACCAAGTGAAATATCCTTACCCATTACAGAAGGTGGTAGTGATTTTGTTAGCCGCTCCCCTAATGCATAGGGATATCCCAGCACTCTAGTTGAGTCCTTAATTGCTTGCTTAGACTTAATGGTTCCATAAGTAATAATCTGAGCAACTCTGTCATCACCATACTTACTTGTGGCATATTGAATCATCTCTGATCTTCTACGCTCATCAAAATCTAAATCAATATCTGGCATCGAAATACGCTCTGGATTTAAAAATCGCTCAAACAACAAGCCAAATTTAATTGGATCAAGTCCAGTAACCCCTAATGAATAAGAGACCAAGGAGCCAGCGGCAGAGCCACGCCCTGGACCAACTCGAATTCCAACCTCTCGGGCATGATTACAAAGATCTGCCACCACTAGAAAGTAACCTGGAAAGCCCATCTTGATCATTACATCTAATTCGAAATTGAGGCGCTCCTGATACTCAACTGGAATCTGATTATCCATTCGTTTTGCTAGACCTTCATTAGCTAATTTTCTTAGCCAACTATCCTCACTTTCATTTTGCGGAACTGGAAATCTTGGTAGTAAGTTTTCGCCTTCACGCATAGTTGTCTCGCAGCGATCTGCAATAAGTAATGTGTTGTCACATGATTCGGGGAAATCCTTAAACAATGCACGCATCTGGGCGGCAGATTTTAAATAGAACTCAGAGTTTTCGAACTTAAATCGTTTTGGATCAGCCATAGTTGCCCCAGATTGAATGCACAGCAACACCTCATGGGCAGCGGCATCATCAAGGTGTGTATAGTGCAGATCATTTGTTGCTAGTAGTGGCAGATTCAACTCTTTGCCCAATTTAATTAAATCATTAAATGCACGCTTTTCAATCTCTATGGAGTGATCCATCAGCTCTAAATAGAAATTATCTGCGCCAAATATATCTCGCATCTGACTTGCTGCATTGACCGCCTCTTTGTAAGCACCCATTCGCAATCTAGTTTGGATCTCACCTCCGGCGCAGCCAGTTGTGCCGATAATTCCCTTTGAATATTTAGCAAGTAGCTCTCGATCCATCCGTGGCTTGTAATAGAAACCTTCAAGTGAGGCAAGGGATGAGAGTTTGAATAAGTTAGATAAACCTTCATTATTTTCGGCAAGCAATGTCATATGCGTATAAGCACCACCACCAGAAACATCATCCTCACCGCCTTCTGCCCATTTAACTCTTCTCTTATCAAATCTAGATTCCGGAGCAACATATGCTTCAATACCAATTATTGGTTTTATGCCAGCCGCTTTAGCAGTTTTATGAAATTCAAATGCACCAAAAACGTTGCCGTGATCTGTCATTGCAATTGCTGGCATTTCTTGCCGAGCAACCTCTGCTACTAACTCAGAAATTTTGGCAGCACCATCTAACATCGAATACTCGGTGTGTACATGAAGATGTACGAAGTTCTCCGATTTTTGCGGATTAGTAGATGCAGATGGCATGGATGGTGAGATTACTACTGCCCTTAATTTCTAGCGGGCTAAATCGGAAAGGAGCGTAAGCGAGCGTGTCAGATCCTCTGGGTACTCAGCATTAAAGGAGAGGCGCTGCCCACTTGCTGGGTGGGTAAATCCAAGTTGCTTTGCATGTAGCCAAGGACGAGAGATCTTTAGCCGCTGCGCCAGTGCTGGATCAGAGCCATAGGTTAAATCTCCAACTAGTGGATGATGCAGGGCAGAAAAGTGAACTCGAATTTGATGGGTTCGGCCAGTTTCAAGTTCAATCTCAAGCAATGTAACTGCTGGGAAAGCTTCTAAAGTTTTGTAATGAGTAATACTTGGCTTGCCATTTGCAACAACTGCAAATCGATAATCCTCTCTTGGGTGGCGATCAATTGGTGCATCAATAGTTCCAACTGTCGGATCCATATGTCCTTGCACTAATGCATGGTAAACCTTAGAAACAGTTCGGTCTCTAAATTGATCTTTTAGATGAGCATAAGCAATTTCATTTTTTGCCACCACCATTAACCCTGATGTGCCAACATCTAACCGATGCACAACTCCTTGTCGCTCAGCAGCACCAGAGGTGGCCAGTTGATATCCGGCCGCAAATATTGCGCCCACAACTGTCGCCCCTTGCCAACCTGGACTTGGGTGAGCTGCAATTCCCACCGGCTTATCGATCACAATTAAATACTCATCATCGTAGATAACCTTTAAACCATCAATTGGTGTAGCGGTTAACTTTGCTTCACCCTTAGCTGCTGGAAGTAATATCTCTAATTGATCACCACTTGCTACTCGATCAGATTTACCAACTGGCTTACCCGATCTATTTATCTCACCAGCCTCAATTAATCCCACAATCACATTACGAGAGAGTCCAAGCAACCTTGATAGTGCTGCATCTACTCGTTCCTGATTTAATCCTTCAGGTATTACTAAATTTCTCACCTCACGCTTGCTCACTCTTCACCCTTACCTTTACTAAAGGAGACATTTCTCCAGTTTAAATATGTAATTAATATCGCAGCACTTACTACCGAGGTGTCTGCAATATTAAAGATTGGCCAGTGTGGAATTTGGATCCAATCTACTACCTCTCCTTGTAACCGGCCTGGGGAGCGAAATATGCGGTCAGATAAGTTGCCAAATATGCCACCGAGTGCAAGCCCTAATGCAACAGCCCACGGATTTGAATTTACCTTACGGCCAAAATAGAAAATTGTAGCTGCCATAATTATTGAAAAGCTAGATAAAAATATTGTGCCACTAGATGCCAGACTAAAAGCAGCACCCGAGTTAAAGGATAATCTAAATTGAAGAATAGATCCGATTATTTTTCTAGGCTCATCCGATAAATACTCGATTGCTAATGTCTTTGTTAGGTGATCTAAGGCAAAAACTATTAAAGCGGTAGCCGCTAACCATTTTCGCTGAAGGTAGTTCAGCGTCGTTCCTCTTTTTGCTTACAAACCATACATAGAGTGGCGCGTGGGAAAACTTGTAATCTTGCCTTACCTACAAAGTTGCCACACTCTTCACATTTACCATAAGTTTTATTTGTAATTCGCTCCAGTGCGCGCTCTGTTTGTTGCACCATATCTCTTGCGTTATATACCAAAGACATTTCATGCTCGCGTTCAAATGTCTTAGCCCCGGCATCGGCTTGATCATCACCAGCACCAACACCAGCAGCTTCAACCAGATCTTCCA
>KB900397.1 GCA_000378865.1 actinobacterium SCGC AAA278-I18
AAGCAGGCGCTGATTTTATTGCCTTATCTTTTGTACGTAGCGCTGCTGATATTAAAGATGTCCATAAAATTATGGATGAGGTTGGAATTAGGATTCCAGTTATCGCCAAGATTGAAAAGCCACAAGCGGTAGAGAATTTACAGGAAATTGTTGATGCCTTTGATGGGATTATGGTTGCCCGTGGTGATTTAGGTGTTGAGCTACCAATTGAAGATGTGCCAATGGTACAAAAACGTTGTATCACTATGGCTAGAGAATCGGCTAAGCCAGTAATTGTTGCAACGCAGATGCTTGATTCAATGATTAGTAACTCTCAACCAACTCGGGCTGAAGCCACAGATTGCGCTAATGCAGTTTTAGATGGTGCTGATGCTCTTATGTTGTCGGGTGAAACAAGTGTTGGTGATTTTCCAATTGAAGCAGTAAAAATAATGGCAAGAATTATTGAGCGCACCGAAGAGGTTGCACTTGATCAAATTCCACCACTTAAGCACTCACCTGCTACCAAAGGTGGCGCAATTACTAAGGCAGCAACCGAGGTTGGGCTAACAGTTGGAGCGAAGTTTTTAGTTGCCTTTACTCAAAGTGGTGATTCTGCAAGACGAATGTCTAGACTTCGATCTCCTATCCCAATGCTGGCATTAACTCCTGAGGTTGGAACATTTAATCGGTTAGCACTTTCTTGGGGTATTGAATCAATGCTTACCTCTGTTGTTAACCACACCGATGAGATGGTTATGCAGGTAGATAGTATTTTGATTGAATCAAAACGAGTAAGTATTGGAGATTTAGTTTTAATTGTGGCTGGCTCACCTCCAGGAATACCTGGCTCAATAAATGCTATGCGAGTGCATAAGATTGGTGATGCTGTTGGTGGGGCTGCGCCTGCATACCGCAAGTAATTTCGTATAAAAAAGTAAGCACTATAAACTCAGACTCTCTATTCGCCTCGGTACTCCAACGGTAGAGAGGACGGTCTCAAAAACCGTATAGTGTCGGTTCGAATCCGACTCGAGGCACATGAAAACACAAGATGAAAAGATAAAGATCTTAGTTGCCGAAGATGAAACTATCATTCGGTTAGATCTAGTTGAGATGTTGACTGAGGCTGGATATGAAGTGGTTGCCCAGGCAGAAAACGGGGCAATTGCAATTGAATTAGCAAAAAAGTTTAAGCCAGATCTTGCAATTTTAGATGTAAAAATGCCCGAGGTTGATGGTATAACAGCGGCTGAGCAAATTATTTCAATTGCTCCTGTTTTAATGTTAACTGCATTTAGTCAGCGTGAATTAGTAGAACGAGCCAGAGATGCTGGGGTTATGGCATATGTGGTTAAGCCATTTTCAATTAATGATCTAATTCCAGCTATTGAGATTGCAATTAGCCGACATAAACAGATGAAAACTTTAGAGGCTGAGGTCGCTGACATTTATGAGAGATTAGAGACTCGTAAAATTATAGATCGGGCAAAAGGTATTTTGATGAAAGCCATGAATTTATCAGAACCAGAAAGCTTTAGTTGGATTCAAAAAACAGCAATGGATAGACGAATCTCTATGAAGGAAGTTGCTCAGGCAGTAATCTCACCAGAGGCTGCGCCAGATAGATAACTACTAGATTTATCTTTCAGCCAAGATTAAACAAGTAATTCGTGCACTGCACGTGCGCTCACCTTTGTCATTAGTTATTTCAACCTCATAGCAACAGAGTGTTTTTCCTAAGCTCACAGCAGTAGCTACGCCGGTAACAATTCCGCTAGTTGCTGATTTATGGTGGGTTGCATTGATATCAACTCCAACAACTCTACGATTTGCGCCAGCATGAAGCTGTGTACCGACCGAACCAAGAGTTTCAGCTAAAACAACATTAGCTCCACCATGGAGTAATCCAATTGGTTGGGTGTTACCTTCAACTGGCATTGTTGCAACTAATCTATTTGGAGAGGCTTCGATAATCTCGATACCCATCTTCTTATCAAGGGCGCCACTGCCACGCTTGCGAATTTCTTCTAGGAAATCACTCATGTTGTAAGTTTAACCTGTGTTGCCAATTAGAATCCCAATATGAGCACCAGCCTGAAGCGATTACTTCTTATCGATGGTCATTCCATGGCATATCGGGCTTATTACGCCCTTCCAGTTGAGAACTTTAAGAGCTCCACCGGGCAACCGACCAATGCAATATATGGATTTGCCTCAATGATTATTAATTTAATAAAAGAGGAGAAGCCAACTCATATCGCAGTTGCATTTGATGTCTCTAAAAGAACATTTAGAACGGAAAGATTCCCAGAATACAAAGCAAACCGAGCGAGTACTCCAGATGAGTTTAGATCACAACTTTCTCACATCAATGAAATGGTGGATGTCTTCGGTATCAAGCATTTTGAAGTAGAGGGCTTTGAGGCGGATGACATTATTGCAACCTTGGCTAAATCTGCTGAATCAAATGGATTTGAAACTTTAATCTGCACCGGAGATCGTGATTCATTTCAATTAGTTAATAATAAAACTACTGTTTTATACCCAAAGAAGGGTGTAACTGAAATGGCACGAATGACTCCAGCAGCAGTCTTAGAAAAGTATGGATTAACACCAGAACAGTATCCAGATTTTGCAGCATTACGAGGAGATCCAAGTGATAACTTGCCATCGGTACCCGGTGTAGGTGAGAAGACAGCAACAAAATGGATTATTGATTATGGATCACTTGAAAAGTTATTAGAAGCATCCGATCAAATAGCTGGCAAGGTTGGGCAGTCGCTTAGAGAAAATATTGAGGCTGTTAGATTAAATCGCGAACTGACGCACTTATTAGATAATGTGTCACTGCCTGCAGGTGTTGATGATTTATTATGGCCTGGATTTGATATTAATTTAACTGGGAGATTCTTCGAAAAACTAGAAATTAGAGCACTCAAAGAGCGACTTAAATCAATGCCACAAAGTGGCGGAGTTCAATCTGAAGAGATTTCTATTAATGTTGAAAATATTGACTCCAATAAATTAGATTCGATGCTGTTTAATCGGACCGATCCGGTAGCTATTTCATTTGATCTTAGTGAAGATAAGTTACTTGGTTATGCAGTTGCAGTAAGTGGTAGCCAAGTTTGGAATGTAGTTAGTAGCTCATTAGGTGAGTGGATTTCAGATCCTAAATTACCTAAATATCTCCATGGGGCTAAATACGCTTTAAAGAATCTAAATATAAATGGTCTTGCATCAGATATTGAGTTATTAGCATATTTAGTAAACCCGGGAAGTAGAAACTTAGATTTATCTGATTTAGCAGAGAGATTGCTAGGTATGAGTGCAAGTAACGAAGATCTATTTGCCAGCTTTGATGCAAAAAGTGCAGCCTGGATATTTAAACTTCAAAATGAATTATTGGCAGAGTTAAAAGCAAAGGGAATGAGTGATCTCTACTCTGAATTAGAGCAGCCAACCTTGGTTTTGCTTGCAAAAATGGAGCAGGTAGGAATTGCAGTTGATCAGCCTAAATTAAAATCTCTCTCTTCATATTTTTCAAAGATTGTTGCAGATGAAACTGCTGCTGCATACAAAGAGGCTGGGCATGAGTTTAATGTTGGCTCACCTAAACAACTGCAGGTGGTTCTATTTGATGAGTTGAAACTGCCTAAAACCAAGAAGATTAAGACTGGTTTTACTACTGATGCAGAGAGTTTGGAGTGGTTATCCGCAAAGACTAAACACCCGTTATTAAGGCATCTACTTCGAATTAGAGAAACTAGCAAGCTTCTTACAACAATTGAAGGATTAATAACTGCAACAGCAAGTGATGGCCGTATTCACACTAATTTTCAACAAACAGTGGCAGCAACTGGCAGGCTCTCATCAACTGAACCAAATCTGCAAAATATTCCAATTAGAACTGATGAAGGCCGGCAAATAAGAGATTGCTTTATTGCTCAATCACCATTTACTGATCTATTGACCGCTGATTACAGTCAGATTGAAATGCGAATTATGGCCCACCTATCTGATGACAAAGGATTAATTGCTGCCTTTGAATCAGGGGAGGATCTTCACTCAACTGTTGCATCTCAAGTTTTTGGTGTTAAAGCAGCTGAGGTTGATGCTCAGATGCGGCGAACCATAAAAGCAATGTCATATGGATTAGCTTATGGATTGTCTTCGTTTGGATTAGCTCAGCAATTAGATATTGATCCAGTAGCTGCGAGTGAGCTAATGAATAAATACTTTGAAAGGTTTGGTGGAATTAGAGATTACCTAAAGACCGTAGTCATAACTGCTAGAGAGAAGGGGTATACCGAAACTATCTTAGGTCGCAGACGTTATTTGCCAGATCTCAATCATGAAAATCGTCAGCGTCGAGATATTGCCGAGCGAGCTGCACTTAATGCCCCAATCCAAGGATCGGCTGCAGATATTATTAAGATTGCAATGATTAAGGTTGAGCAAGAAATCATTAACGCTGGTCTTAAATCTAGATTGTTACTTCAGGTTCATGATGAGTTAATTCTTGAGGTTGCCCCAGGCGAGAAGGATTCACTCTCAAAGATTGTAGAAAAACAAATGTCTAATGCTTATAAGTTAAATGTGCCACTTGATGTCAACATTGGTACTGGAAAAAGTTGGGATTTAGCAGCTCACTAGTTAGTTATATTTAGATTGACGCTAAGGGCATCAGTATCTTCTGCCTCAGTTGGAATTCGATCAGCAGCCTTTAACAACCTGGCACCACCCCGCATGATCAGATAGCCAACTCCAACACATACTGTTGTTAATGCCAAACAGTATCTAGGGGAGTAGTGCTCTGAAATAAAACCACCAACAGCAGCACCTATTGAAGCAAATGTTCCTTCTACAGTCCAAAGCCAACCAAGTGCTGCAACAGCTGTTCCCTTTGGCCGTACTGCTTCACTAATCTCAAGATAAAAAACTTGCAGACTACCTGCCATCAAACTCATGGTTGCGGTTACTATCATCATGGACCAATTTGGGTAGGTAAAAGCAAGAGGAAGCGAGAAAATAAACCAGTAAAAGTAGATACGTTTGAATGCAGCAAAAGATGAAGTTTTCTTTGAGACCATTCCGGCTACCAGGCCCCCAATTACATTTCCGGCTGCCATAATTGCAAAAATCATTCCAGTTCGCTGTGGAATATTCTCAAGTGTTGTAAAGGCTGGAACAGCAATATCAAATGCACCCCAGCCCAATCCTATAAATACACCCTCACACATTAATAATTGCATTGCCGGAGTACGCCATACTGCTAAATCTGATGAGCTCTTCTTCTCTGGCTTCCAGCGCTTTAATTGTGGTGAGAGAGATAGCGCAGTTCCACCAGCAATTATAAGAATTGAGCAAATCCGTAGGGATATCTGTGGGCTGTAGTTTAATGAAACTGTTGTTGCAAGTAGTGGACCAAATACACCAACAGAGTTCATTACTGCAGTGTCTATTGCATATGCAGTTCTAATTTGCTCTTTTGGCACAGTAACTTTCCAAAGTGGCCGAATTGAAAGATTAATTGGTGGTGCAGAGAATCCTAAAAGGCCAGCAAATAAGACCAACTCAGTTTTTGATGAGCCGGTTGAGAAAAGCAAGATAAGAAGTGCGTAACCTGGTGCAAAAAAACGTAATGGAATTTTCATGCCAAATCTGTCGATTAATGTGCCACGTAAACCAGCGGTAGTAGCTCCTGTTATTCCATTTACACCGGTGGCAAGACCTGCAATTGCAATTGATCCAGTTGTTTGTTGGACTTTGAAAAAAATGCTAAGTGAGATCATTCCGTAAGCCATACGTGCTGGAAAGGAGCTAATAAGCAGATATTGACCTGATTTATTACTTAAAACTTGGGAATATCTGCTCATATGAGCATTCTACTCCTCACCAGTTTGACCCTAAGGTCTAATCGAAAGTAACCTTACCCGTCCCTGTCCCTACTAGTGTTTTACCCTCGGAGTACAACTACCTAATGACCCCTTCTCAAATTGCTGTAAATGATATTGGAACTGCAGAAGATTTTTTAGCCGCTATCGAAGGCACAATCAAAAATTTTAATGACGGAGATCTTGTCTCTGGAATTGTTGTTCAAATCGATCGCGAAGAAGTTTTACTTGATATTGGTTATAAAACAGAGGGTGTAATTCCATCCCGAGAGCTATCTATTCGCAATGATGTTGCACCAAGTGAGTTGGTAAAAGTTGGCGACCGGATTGAAGCATTAGTTCTACAAAAAGAGGATAAAGAAGGCCGTTTAATCCTTTCCAAGAAGCGTGCTCAGTATGAAAAAGCTTGGGGCGATGTTGAAGGCAAGAAGGAGCGCGATGAGGTTGTTACTGGAACTGTTATTGAAGTTGTTAAGGGCGGCTTAATTGTTGACATTGGACTTCGTGGTTTCCTACCCGCTTCTCTAGTTGAAATGCGCCGAGTCCGTGATCTAACTCCATATATTGGCCAAGAGGTTGAATGCCGCATTATTGAGTTAGATAAGAACCGTAATAACGTGGTTTTATCTCGCCGAGCATTCTTAGAGCAGAGCCAATCTGCTTCCCGCACTACATTCTTAAATCAATTACAAAAAGGCCAGGTCCGTTCTGGTGTTATCTCTTCAATTGTTAACTTTGGCGCATTTGTGGACCTAGGTGGCGTTGATGGATTAGTACATGTATCTGAACTTTCTTGGAAACACATTGACCACCCATCTGAGGTAGTAGAGGTTGGCGATGAGGTTACTGTTGAAGTTCTAGAGATTGATTCTGAGCGAGAGCGAGTTTCACTTTCTCTTAAAGCTACGCAAGAAGATCCATGGCAGGCATTTGCTCGTACTCACACAATTAATCAGGTTGTGCCTGGTGAGGTTACAAAACTAGTTCCATTTGGTGCGTTCATTAAAGTATTTGAAGGCATCGAAGGATTAGTTCATATCTCAGAGCTAGCTGAGCGCCATGTTGAAATTCCAGAGCAGGTAGTTCAAGTTGGCGATAAATTATTTGTAAAGATTATTGATATTGATCTAGAGCGCCGCCGTATTTCACTTTCATTAAAGCAAGCAAATGAAGGTCAAGAGATTGAGGTTGAGGCTTTTGATCCAACTCAATATGGAATGCCAGCTCGTTATGATTCTGAAGGTAAATTTATTTATCCAGAAGGCTTCAACTCTGATACTCAAGAGTGGCAGCCAGGATATGAAACGCAACGTGAAGAGTGGGAGCGCCAGTACGCAGAAGCACAAACACGATTCATGGCTCACAAAAAACAAAAAGCTGAGGCTAAGGCAGCCGATGCTGCAGCACCAGCAGCCCCTGCTGCAGAGTAAGTATTTAACTAAATTTGGCCTCATAAAACTGGGGCCATTTTTTATTGTGTAGGGTTTAACTTATGTTAACTGTCGCTCTAACTGGTGGTATCGGCTCTGGTAAAACTACAGTCGGTGAGATTCTTGCTGGATTTGGTGCGGTAGTACTGGACTCTGATCAAATTGCCAGAGATGTTGTAGAGCGTGGCAGTACTGGCTTTGACCAGATAGTTGCAACCTTTGGCGATGAAATTCTTAAAAATGGTGAGCTAGATCGATCAGCATTAGCATCTTTGGTATTTAAAGATTCAGCAATGCGCATAAAACTAGAACAGATTACACATCCGTTAATAAGGCAAGCTTTTGCAAAGGCTATATCTTCGCTCCCAGATCAATCTATTGTGGTAAATCAAATTCCACTTCTAGTTGAATCAAAGCATGATTATAAATTTGATTATGTAGTAACGGTTTCAGCACCTGAGCAATTAAGAGTTGAAAGATTATTAAAGCGAGGTTTAACTAAGGAGCAGATAACCTCCCGAATTCAAGCCCAATCTAGCGATGTTCAGCGTGAGGCTATTGCAGATACTGTGATAAATAATGAAAAAAGTGAGCAAGATCTAATGCAACAAGTTGAGAAATTATGGGAGATCTTGCAATCAAAAAATAAGGTTAAGTAATGCGCCCGATTACCGACTTAGCCCGCAAGCTCCATCCCTTTGAGGTTATTAGTGATTATGTTCCAGCTGGTGATCAACCTACTGCGATAGCTGAATTAGTTGAGCGGTTAGCCAAAGGTGAGCAGGATGTTGTATTACTTGGCGCTACTGGAACCGGAAAGTCAGCTACTACCGCCTGGTTAATTGAAAAGGTTCAAAGGCCAACACTGGTAATTGCACCAAATAAAACCTTAGCTGCTCAACTTGCAAATGAGTTTAAAGAGCTACTACCTAATAATGCAGTTGAATACTTTGTTTCTTATTACGATTATTATCAACCGGAGGCATATGTTCCGCAGACTGATACTTTTATTGAGAAGGACTCATCGGTAAATGATGAGGTAGAGCGGCTTCGTCACTCAGCTACTAACTCACTTCTTACCCGTCGAGATGTAATAGTAGTTGCAACGGTTTCTTGCATATATGGTCTTGGTACACCGCAGGAGTATGTGGACCGAATGGTTCGCTTAAAGGTTGGCGACTTTATTGATCGCAACCAACTCCTTCGCAAGTTTGTAGACATTCAATATAAGCGTAATGACATGGCATTTGAGCGAGGAACCTTCCGAGTAAGGGGGGATACGATTGAAATTATTCCAATGTATGAAGAACTCGCTCTTCGAATTGAAATGTTTGGTGATGAAATAGAAAAGATAATGACATTACATCCACTTACCGGTGAGATTGTGCAAGATGAGAGTGAAATGTATGTATTTCCTGCCACTCACTATGCAGCCGGACCTGAAACAATGAAACGGGCAATTGGTGAGATTGAAGCAGAGATGGAAAAGCGAGTGGATGAGTTTGAGCGTGCTGGAAAATTGCTTGAGGCGCAACGAATAAAGATGCGAACTACTTTTGATATTGAAATGATGCAGCAATTAGGGTTTTGTTCTGGAATTGAAAATTATTCACGCCAATTAGATGGTAGAGCACCTGGCTCTGCACCAAACTGCTTGCTTGACTACTTTCCGGAGGACTTCTTAGTAGTAATTGATGAATCCCATGTGACTGTTCCTCAGATAGGTGCAATGCATGAGGGTGATGCAGCAAGAAAACGAACATTAGTTGAGCATGGGTTTCGCTTGCCGAGTGCAATGGATAATCGTCCACTTAAGTTTGCAGAGTTCTTAGATAGATGTGGTCAAAAAGTTTATCTATCTGCCACCCCTGGTAAGTATGAGTTAGAAAAGAGTAATAGCGATGTTGTTGAACAAGTTATTAGGCCAACTGGTTTAATAGATCCAAAGATCGTAGTAAAGCCAATAAAGGGTCAGATTGATGATCTTGTAAATCAAATAAGAGTCAGAGCAGAGCGAAATGAGCGGGTTCTAGTTACTACTCTTACCAAAAAGATGTCTGAAGATCTAACTGATTACATGCTTGGCTTGGGAGTAAAAGTAAGGTACCTGCACTCTGAGGTAGACACATTGCGCAGAGTTGAATTATTACGTGAGCTTCGAACTGGTGAATATGATGTGTTAATCGGTATCAACTTACTTCGTGAGGGTTTAGATCTGCCAGAGGTTTCACTAGTTGCAATATTAGATGCTGATAAAGAGGGCTTCTTACGATCTGCAACCTCATTAATTCAAACGATTGGCCGAGCTGCACGAAATGTTTCTGGTGAGGTTCACATGTATGCCGATAATATGACCAAGTCAATGACCCGTGCAATTGATGAGACAAATCGCAGACGTGCCAAGCAAGTAGCCTATAACACTAAGCATGGCATCGATCCAACCCCATTACGCAAGAAAATTGCGGATATTACAGATTTAATTACGAAAGAGATTGATGACACAGAGAATTTAGCAGCATCAAGTAAGAAAATTGGATTTACTACTGGTGTGCATAGTAAGAATGCTCACTCACTTCCACGTCAAGAGCTAATCGCCCTGATTGAGTCGCTAACTGAGCAGATGAAATCTGCAGCAGCTGAGTTAAGTTTTGAATTAGCCGCTAGATTGCGGGATGAGATTAGAGAGTTAAAGCGGGAGTTAAAGGGAATGCAGGAGGCGGGCAACTAGTGAATGATCGTTTGATAGTCCGTGGTGCTCGCGAGCACAATCTTAAAAATGTTTCACTAGATATGCCGCGAAATGCATTAATTGTTTTTACTGGTCTGTCTGGATCTGGCAAGTCATCATTAGCATTTGACACTATTTTTGCTGAAGGACAGCGGCGTTATGTTGAGTCCCTCTCTGCCTACGCTCGCCAATTCTTGGGGCAGATGGATAAGCCAGATGTTGATTTCATTGAGGGACTCTCACCTGCTGTGTCGATTGATCAGAAATCGACAAATAGAAATCCTCGCTCAACTGTTGGCACAATTACTGAGGTTTATGATTATCTGCGCCTGCTTTTTGCCCGTGCTGGTAAGCCACATTGCCCAAAATGCGGTAAAGAAATTGCTAAGCAAACTCCACAAAATATTGTTGACCAAATCTTGCAAATGCAAGATGGAAGTAAGTTTCAAGTATTAGCTCCGGTTATTAGAGCAAGAAAGGGTGAGTTCTTAGATCTATTCAAAGATTTCACAACTGCGGGGTATGCCCGTGTACGAGTAGATGGGACAGTTTATGCAATTGCTGATGTTCCAAAGTTAAAGAAGCAGGAAAAACACACAATTGAGGTAGTAGTTGATCGATTAAGTGTTAAGGCAGAGAGTAAGTCTCGAATAACAGATTCGATTGAGACAGCGCTACGTCTTGCTAGTGGTTTAGTAATTCTAGATTTTGTTGATCTAAAAGTAGGCTCACCTGATAAAGAGAAATCCTTTAGTGAACACATGGCCTGCCATGAGTGCGAGTTATCTTTTGAAGAGCTAGAGCCAAGATCATTCTCTTTTAACTCACCCTTTGGTGCCTGTCCAGAGTGCTCTGGCATTGGTACAAAACTTGAGGTTGATGAGGATCTATTAATCCCGGATGATTCAATATCAATTTATGAAGGAGCTATCGCGCCTTGGTCAGGTGGGCAATCTTCAGAATACTTCCTACGACTACTAGAGGGCTTAGCAACTGACTTAAAGTTTTCTTTGGACAACCCCTGGAAAAAACTATCTGAGAAAGTAAGAACCGCTATTTTGCATGGCTGGGATTATGAGGTTCATGTTAAATATAAGAATAGATATGGGCGAGTACGTAATTACACAACTGGGTTTGAGGGAGTAGTACCTTTTATTCACCGTCGCCACTCTGAAACTGATAGTGATTTTAGTCGAGATAAGTATGAAGCTTATATGCGTCAAACTCCATGCCCAGTATGTAATGGCAGTCGGCTAAAGCCTGAAGTTTTAGCAGTTACATTAGGCGGAAAGAATATTGCGCAAATCTGTGAGTTTTCAATTGCAGAGTGTGAGGTGTTTCTTAAAAACATATCTCTGTCTGCTAGAGAGAAGAAGATTGCAGAGCGTGTATTAAAAGAGGTAAATGACAGACTTAAGTTCTTACTAGATGTTGGACTTGATTACTTATCACTTGCTCGCCCAGCTGCAACTCTTTCAGGTGGTGAGGCACAGAGAATCAGGCTTGCTACTCAAATCGGTTCTGGCTTAACTGGAGTTTTATATGTTTTAGATGAGCCAAGTATTGGCTTACATCAACGTGATAATCGTAAGCTAATTGAAACTCTTACCAAACTTCGCGATCTTGGCAACACATTAATTGTGGTTGAACATGATGAGGACACAATAAGAACTGCTGACTGGATAGTTGATATTGGACCTGGTGCTGGTGAGCATGGCGGCAAGGTGGTCTCATCTGGCAGCTATCAGGATTTAATCGCGGCAAAGGATTCTATAACTGGGGCGTATTTATCTGGAAAGTTAGAGATTGCAATTCCAAAAAAGCGTAGAGCGGTTGATTTAAAGAAATCATTAACTGTTAAATCGGCTAAAGAGAATAATTTACAAGATATTGATGTGACATTACCATTAGCAGCCTTTGTTGCAGTCACTGGCGTAAGTGGATCTGGCAAATCAACCCTAGTAAATGATATTTTGTACTCTGTCCTAGCTAATAAATTAAATGGTGCCCGGATTGTGCCAGGGCGCCATAGAACAATTACTGGACTAGATCAACTAGATAAGGTTGTTCATGTTGATCAATCACCAATTGGTAGAACTCCTAGATCAAATCCTGCAACATACACCGGTGTTTTTGACAAAGTAAGAGCGTTATTTTCCGAGACAAGTGAAGCAAAGGTTCGTGGATATCAACAGGGAAGATTCTCCTTTAATGTTAAAGGTGGTCGATGCGAGCACTGCTCTGGCGATGGCACCATCACAATTGAGATGAATTTCTTACCTGATGTTTATGTGCCATGTGAGGTTTGCCATGGCGCAAGGTATAACCGTGAAACTTTAGAGGTGCATTACAAAGGTAAAACTATCGCCCAAGTTCTTGATATGTCTATTGAAGAGGCAAATAACTTCTTCGAATCAGTACCTGCTATTGCAAGATTTCTAAAAACATTATGTGATGTTGGACTTGGCTATGTTCGGCTTGGCCAATCAGCACCAACGCTTTCTGGGGGAGAGGCACAGCGGGTAAAGCTGGCAACTGAGTTACAGCGCAGATCAACTGGACGAACTATCTATGTATTAGATGAACCAACAACCGGCCTACATTTTGAAGATGTTCGTAAGTTACTTCTAGTATTAAATAGATTAGTAGATACTGGAAATACTGTAATTGTGATTGAGCATAATTTAGATGTGATCAAATCAGCTGATTGGGTTATAGATCTTGGACCAGAGGGTGGATCTGGTGGTGGCCTAGTAGTAGCTGAGGGACGACCTGAGGATATTGTGAAGAATGCTAAGAGTTACACCGGAAAGTTTTTAGCTCAGGCATTAAAGAAGTAAGTTATGACAGATCCACAGAGCTATCGGCCAAGTAATTTACCTACCGACCCAGGTGTTTATCGGTTTTTTGATAAGGATGAAAAGGTAATTTATGTAGGCAAAGCTAAAAATATTAAGAATCGTCTTAATTCATACTTTGGTAGCAATCTTCAAATAAAAACTAGACGGATGGTCAATACTGCAGTTCGGGTTGATTGGACCATCGTTAACAGTGAGGTAGAGGCGCTGCAATTAGAGTTTACTTGGATAAAACAATATAACCCAGATTTTAATGTCCAATTTAAAGATGATAAGTCATATCCATATCTTGCAATTGATTTAAATTCAGAGTTTCCTCGGTTATTTATCTCTCGTTCAAAGAAGATTCCGGGAGTTAAATACTTTGGGCCATACTCACATGCATGGGCGCTACGAAGTACATTTGAGACATTAATAAAAATATACCCAGTTCGAACCTGTAGTGAATCTAATTTTAAGTCGGCTGTAAGAAGCAAGCGGCAGTGCTTATTAGGTGATATTGGCAGATGCGCTGCTCCCTGTGTTGAATGGGTGAGTTCGGATGAGCATAAGAAATTAGCAAATGATCTGGTCTTATTTTTAGAAAAGTCACCACAAGAGATTTCTACTCGCATTGAAGATCAGATGAAGATTGCCGCCGCTGCGGAGGAGTATGAGAAGGCAGCAAAATTACGAGATCAACTAGATGCTATAAATAAAGCTTTTGAATCTACTGATCGATTTTTAAATGAGAATATTGATGCTGATGTTTTAGCTATTCATGAAGAGATTACCCATGCTGCACTCTCACAATTTATTATTGTTGCTGGCCGAATTACTGGATCTCGCTCCTGGGTAGTTGATCGAGCTAATTTATTAGAGGATGAGGGAATAATCTCAGCAATGATAGGGAAGATATATGGTGAGAATAAACCACCAGCGGAGATATTAGTTGACTTGCTGCCAGAGGATTCATCAGTTATTGAGCAATGGCTAACTACTCAACGAGGCAGGAGTGTTTCTTTATCTCAACCTGTACGTGGTGAAAAATTAGAGTTAGTGCAAATGGTCAAACGTAATGCAAATCAAACTTTGATTCAGTACTTAAGTAAGCGTGCAAATGATGCTGCAGTAAGTGGTAGCGCACTTGCTGAGATAGCAGGACAACTTGAGTTGGCTGAGTTACCACTGCGGATTGAATGCTTTGATATTTCAAATATTCAGGGAACTAGCATGGTTGCCTCTATGGTGGTTTTTGAGGATGGCCAGCCAAAGAAGAGTGATTATCGAAGATTTTCTATTTCAGATGAGGCCGGATTTGATGACACCAGAGCAATGGCCCATGTAATCACTAGAAGGTTTAAAAGATATTTAGATGAAAAGGATATTGATGTTGCTGAGGCCACTGCCCAAGGTGCGGATCGACCAAGGTTTGCCTACCCACCCCAATTAGTAGTAGTTGATGGTGGTAAGCCACAGGTTAATGCAGCAGCAAAAGCGTTACTCGAATTAGGGATTACCGATGTTGCACTTTGTGGCCTTGCTAAGCGCTTAGAGGAGGTTTGGCTGCCAAATAATAGTGAGCCAATAATTTTTCCAAGGCATAGCGAAGCTTTGTATTTACTGCAAAAGGTAAGAGATGAAGCACATAGATTTGCCATTAATTTTCACCGTTCAAAGAGATCAAAGATGATGCTGGAGTCACTTTTAGATGAGGTAACTGGACTAGGAGAGGTAAGGCGAAAATCTTTGCTTACTCATTTTGGATCTGTTACCGCGTTAAAAAAGGCTACCTTATTGGAGCTAGCTGCCGTTCCAGGCATTGGTGCAAAGATGGCTAAAACCATTATGGATCAGGTAGAAACTCAACCTGCAGCAATAAATATTGATATGCAAAGTGGTGAGATTTTAGATGCTTGACAGGTAGTAGAAGATATAGGAGATGAGTATAAATCCAAAGGTGGTTTGCCTAGGTGGCGGGCATGGCTTGGCTGCAACATTGGCCGCAATGCGTACCTTAACTAATCAAGTAACAGCAATTGTTACTGTCGCCGATAATGGCGGATCCTCTGGCAGATTGCGGGCTGAATTTAATTCACTGCCACCGGGTGATTTACGGATGGCACTTGCCGCACTTTGTGCTGATGATGAGTGGGGCAGAAGTTGGGCTCAGATTATGCAGTATCGATTTACTAGCCAAGGTGAAATGGATAACCATGCAATTGGTAATTTACTACTGACTGCGCTTTGGGATCGAGATGGCGACCCAGTTAGGGGATTAGATCGGGTTGGTGAATTACTTAAAGTGGTTGGTCGAGTTTTGCCAATGGCATTAGAGCCCCTTGATATTGAAGGCAAATTTGTAAGTAAATCTGGCAGTAAATTAGTTAGAGGACAGGTAGAGGTAGCAGCAGCAACTGGCAAGGTTGAGGAGTTAAAATTAATTCCAAGTAAACCAAAAGCCACACCAGAGGCGCTGGATTCATTGCAAAAAGCTGACTGGATAACAATTGGACCGGGCTCATGGCTATCTAGTGTTATGCCTCACTTTTTACTAACTGCTCAGGCGATTGAAATACAAAAAAGTAAAGCAAAGAAGATAATGATATTTAACCTACCTGATAAAAATACCTCAGATGAGTTTTCAGGCTTCTCGCTAGAGGCTCATTTGCAGCTGGTGCTAGACCACACACCTGATCTAAAGATTGATATCGCTCTTATTGATAAGTCATTAGAGGGATTAGAGCCTAGATTTAATGAGTTGGTTGCTAAATGTGGTGGCCAGGTTATGGCTTTTGATCTAGCAGATAACAAGCAAACTTTCCACCATGATAGAGATAAATTAATTTCAGCTTTCGCTCACATTTTCAAGTAATACCTGCTTAGATAACCCCATCAAATAGTTAGAGGAGAATTAAATGGCAATGACTGAAGCGGTTAAGGATGAGCTAAGCCGGCTATCTATAACCAAACCTTGTTGTCGAAAATCTGAGGTTTCATCATTGCTTAGATTTGCTGGCGGCCTACATGTTGCAGCTGGAAAAATCATTGTGGAGGTTGAACTAGATACCGCTCAAACCGCTCGTCGGTTACGCAAAGATATCTCTGAGGTATTTGGTCATGAAAGTGAGTTATCAGTTGTTTCCGCAAGCGGGATTCGCAAAGGTAGTCGTTACATAGTTAGAGTTTTAGCAGATGGTGATGCTCTTGCTAGACAAACTGGATTAGTAGATGCAAACAATCGACCAATCAGAGGATTACCACCACAGGTTGTCTCCGCTGCTATTTGTGATTCGGAAGCGGCTTGGCGGGGAGCATTTTTAGCTCATGGTTCATTGACTGAACCTGGTCGATCATCGGCGCTTGAAATTACCTGTCCTGGACCTGAGGCAGCTCTTGCATTAGTTGGCGCAGCTCGCAGATTAGGAATAACTGCTAAGGCGCGTGAGGTAAGAAGTGTTGACCGAGTTGTAATTCGTGATGGTGATGCGATTGGCGCACTTTTAACTAGGTTAGGCGCTCATGAAACAGTATTGGCTTGGGAGGAGCGCCGAATGCGGCGCGAAGTTCGTGCTACGGCAAATCGATTAGCAAATTTTGATGATGCAAACCTGCGCAGATCTGCGCGGGCTGCAGTTGCTGCCTCAGCGAGAGTGCAGCGAGCAATGGAAATATTAGGAGTTGATATACCAGATCATTTAAAAGAGGCTGGTGAACTTAGGGTTAATCACGGGCAGGCTAGCCTGGAAGAGCTTGGCTCACTTGCAACACCACCAATGACAAAAGATGCAATTGCTGGTCGAATTCGCAGATTACTTGCAATGGCTGATAAGCGGGCTCGTGAATTGGGTGTACCAGATACTGAAGCAAGCATCAGCCCTGATTTATTGAATTAATCCACACCTTCATTCCTGATAAGATAAGCACCTCACAACGTTGTGGTGTTTAAAACGGTAAAAATTACCAATTAATTATTTAGATGAGGTAGAGATGTTGAAGGTTGGCGTTAACGGATTTGGTCGAATCGGCAGAAACTTCTTAAGAGCATCCCTTGAATCGGGAGCAAACTTTGAAATTGTCGGCATAAATGATTTAACAGATAACGCCACCCTTGCCCATCTTTTAAAGTATGACTCAATTTTAGGTAGATTAAAGATGCCGGTAACTTTTACGGATACCACAATCACCGTTGGCGGTAAGAGTATTTCAGTTAGCGCAGAGCGTGATCCAGCAAATATTCCATGGGGCAAGTTAGGCGTGGATATAGTTGTTGAATCAACTGGAATTTTTACTAAGGCAGCAGATGCGCAAAAGCATATAACTGCTGGCGCTAAGAAAGTTATTATTTCAGCACCTGCAACCGATGAAGATATAACAATTGTAATGGGCGTAAATCATGAGAAATATGATTCTTCCAAGCACAATATTATTTCTAACGCATCTTGTACTACAAACTGCTTAGCGCCAATGGCAAAGGTCTTAAATGATGAGTTTGGAATTGTTAGAGGATTAATGACAACAATTCATGCCTACACAAACGATCAGGTTATTTTAGATTTCCCACACAAGGATCTGCGTCGCTCAAGAGCTGCAGCTCTTTCTATTATTCCAACCTCAACTGGGGCAGCAAAAGCTATTTCGCTGGTATTGCCAGAGTTAAAAGGAAAATTAGATGGGTATGCGCTACGAGTTCCAGTTCCAACCGGTTCGGCAACTGATTTAACAGTTGAGTTAGCAAAAGAGGTTTCAGTTGCGCAGATTAACGCTGCACTTAAGAAGGCAAGTGAGGGATCTCTTAAGGGTTATCTAACCTATACAGAGGATCCAATAGTCTCTGCAGATATTGTTACCGATCCAAGCTCTTGCATTGTAGATGCTGGTTTGACCAAAGTTATTGGAACCACAGCTAAGGTTGTTGGTTGGTATGACAATGAGTGGGGTTATTCAAACCGGTTAGTTGATCTAATTCAATTCATTGGCAAGACTCTTTAATTTAGATGGGCATAAAAACACTTTCCCAACTAAATCCACAAAAAGCACAGGTAATTCTGCGCTGTGATTTAAATGTTCCGATTAAAGATGGCGTAATTGCAGATGATGGCCGAATCGTTGCCTCATTATCAACAATTAAGAAGTTGCTTGCTGCTAGCTGTTCAATTGTAATTATTGCTCACTTAGGTCGACCAAAAGGGGAGCGCAAGAGCGAATTATCACTAGCTCCAATTGCAAAGCGGTTAGGTGAGCTGCTTAATATTGAGGTGTCATTACCCAATTCCATTACTGGTATAGCCAGTCAGGTGCGTGCCTTAAAAAGTGGTGAGGTTATGATGCTAGAAAATATTCGTTTTGAATCAGCTGAGAGTAGTAAGGATGAGGCTGAACGCTCAGCACTAGCGGCAGAGTTAGCTACATATGGTGATTTATATGTTGGTGATGGCTTTGGCGCTGTTCATCGCAAGCATGCATCTGTATATGAGTTAGCAAAATTGTTGCCGCATGCAGCAGGAGATCTTATCTGCGCTGAGGTAGATGTTCTTGAAAAGTTAACTAAAAATCCGAATCGGCCGTACGGTGTTGTTTTAGGTGGCGCAAAGGTCTCCGATAAAATTGCTGTGATTTCTAATCTGCTAGATAATGTAAATCTAATTGCCATTGGTGGTGGAATGCTATTTACCTTTCTGGCAGCCCAAGGCAAAGAGATTGGTAAATCTTTAGTTGAAGTAGATTTAATCCCTACAGTAAAAGAGTTAATGCAGCGGGCTGAGAAGCTAGGAATTAAGTTTCTACTACCTACAGATATAGTTGTTGCACCAGAGTTTGCAGCGAGTGCTAAGCCAAGTACAGTCTCAATTGATGCGATACCTGCTAATCAAATGGGGTTAGATATTGGGCCAATTAGTGCGGCCAATTTTGCACAGGAGATTAAGAAGTGCAAAACCGTTTTTTGGAATGGACCAATGGGTGTCTTTGAATTTGATAATTTTGCACAAGGCACAAAGGTGGTTGCACAAGCTTTGACCGAGGTTGATGGATTGGCAGTTGTCGGCGGGGGAGATTCAGCGGCTGCGGTTCGTAAACTAGGATTTACCAATAATGACTTTGGTTATATTTCAACAGGTGGTGGCGCATCCCTTGAATATCTTGAGGGCAAAGAATTACCTGGTCTAGTCGCTTTAAGTTAGGAAGATGAAAAAATGCGTAAGCCATTAATTGCTGGAAACTGGAAGATGAATTTGAATCATCTTGAGGCAATCGCAGTGACCCAAAAATTAGCTTATTCACTTGAGGATCGAGATTATGATGCAGTTGAGGTGGTAATAATTCCACCATTTACAGATATTAGATCTGTACAAACTCTAATTGATGGTGATCGACTTCGCCTACTTTATGGTGCACAAGATATTTCAACAGCACAATCCGGGGCATTTACTGGTGAGATATCTGGAGTTATGTTGGCAAAGCTTGGTTGCACATATGTATTAGTTGGCCACAGCGAGCGAAGAACAAA
The DNA here is from genome assembly GCA_000378865.1 of actinobacterium SCGC AAA278-I18. Taxonomy (GTDB): domain Bacteria; phylum Actinomycetota; class Actinomycetes; order Nanopelagicales; family Nanopelagicaceae; genus Nanopelagicus. The sequence goes on from KB900397.1 coordinate 19,383, forward strand.
TCATGGCGAGGATGATGAATTAATTAACCGCAAAATTAAGGCTGCCTTTGCAAATGAAATAAAACCAATCCTTTGTGTTGGTGAGGAGTTATCAGTTAGAGAGTCTGGCAATCACATTCCACATGTTTTAAGTCAATTGCGGAATGCGCTTAAAGGATTTCACAAACCAGACTTAAAGAAAATCGTAGTTGCCTATGAACCAGTGTGGGCAATCGGAAGTGGAAAGACCGCTACACCAGAGGATGCACAAGAGGTCTGTTCGGCAATTCGGCAAGAGTTGCGAAAAATTGGCAGTGATGAGATAGCTGATAATTGCAGAATTCTTTATGGCGGTTCAGTTAAATCTATAAATACCTTGGATATTATGAATGAGGTAGATGTTGATGGCGCCTTGGTCGGTGGAGCCTGCCTTGATCCGGAAGAGTTCGCGCGGATATCCAAATTCCATCGAGTCCTAAACAAGGCCTAGATTGGCTTGATTAAGAAAAGTAGCGCAAAAGATAGTATCCTTTGCCGATAGCCAACAGGCTGAGGTTCTAGTTAGTGAAGGCGAGTAAATGAATTTAGCTCTCTCGATTATTTTAATACTTTCTAGTGTTTTAATGATCATCTTAGTTTTACTTCACAAGGGCAAGGGATCTGGATTATCAGATCTTTTTGGTGGTGGAATCTCTTCAACATATGGTGGATCCTCTGTTGTTGAAAAGAACTTAGACCGAATTACTATCGTAGTTGGTGGTATTTGGTTTGCTTCAGTTGTTGCACTTAGTTTGCTATTAAAGTAATTACAAAACCAAAGGAGTAAAGATGGCCGGTGGAAGTGCAATTCGTGGTAGTCGTGTTGGTGCAGGACCAATGGGTGAAGCCGAGCGCGGTGAATCAATTGCTCGCTTTAGAGTTTCATACTGGTGTGCAAATGGCCATGAAACTAAACCCTCTTTTGCAGAGGATGGCACGGTAGAGGTTCCGCAGCAATGGGATTGTCCAAGGTGTGGTTTTCCAGCAGGTCAGGATAAAAACAAGCCACCAATGCCTATGAAGAATGAGCCATATAAAACACATTTAGCATATGTAAAAGAGCGCCGCACGGAAGCTGAGGCTAATAAGGTTTTGGAAATTGCACTAAAAAAAATACGTGGGGATGATTAATCCTTCGTAACCTCTGCAAGTAATCGAGCGATTGCACTCTTGCGGTTTTTTAAATGGATTCTTATCAACGGTAAATTCCGCTCAGTAAGCGCTGCCGCATCACCGAGTGCTTGTGCCATTATTAGCTGCGCAAATGTGTATGGTGCTCCTGGAATTTGCAGATCATTTTCTGAGTCACCGGTTATTTGGATAAATCGCCCATTTTGTGGGCCGCCCTTATGAAACTGACCGGTTGAGTGAAGAAATCTAGGTCCCCAACCAAAGGTTGTTGCAGTTTTACTTTTGTTTGAGATTACCGCTCTTAATTTTATAACCTCATCATCTACGCCCCTAGTCAGATATGCCATAACAGCAAAGTATGTAGCAGGTGAGTTTAAAAACTCTGTAAGAGATTTAATCGATTGATCTGAATAGATAGCAAGATCTGCATCTTCATAGGATGGTTTAGGAGTAGCAAAACTACTTTTGCTTAGAGTGGCGAGAATATCTGCGGTTCGCTCTTTTGCCTCAGTGACATTTGGCTGATTAAATGGATCAACATTTAGCAAGTAACAAAGAAGTGCGCTTACCCACTCCCATAAAATAAATTGCTCACCAAGAGTGGCTTGAACTATCAGGTCAAAATAACCTTTTATAAAACCCACTTTTAAGCCAAAGGAGAGAGCTGTTGAGCTTTCTACAACAACTGGTAGTCGACCGGTTTGAGATTTGCCAGTTGATTCTGCAATTAGCTGCTCAATCCAATCTGATAAACCGTCAGTATTTGATTTATCATCGCAAAAGGTAATTATTTGATCTGTTGCGGTAAATAACGAGGCAGCGATTGCAACAGCGGGTGAATCTGCAGTAGTAAAACTAAGAGCTGCTCTTTCAGCATCATCTAGCAAAACTGAGATATCAACTCCAATTAAGGCTGCTGGCACTAATCCAAAGGCTGATAGCGCGCTAAAGCGACCCCCTACATTTGGATCAGCATTTATAACCTTGTAACCATCTGCTCTAGCTGATTTATCAAGTGCAGTTTGCGGATCGGTAATAATTACTATGTGATCTGTCGGATTTAATTTGCTATCTTTGAATATTTCTTGATAAAACATAAACTGCGATTGCACTTCGATAGTTGTGCCAGATTTTGAGCCAATTATCACAAGGCAATTACTTAAATTTTTTGGTACTGAGTTAGCGATTTGAGCAGGATCTGTAGAATCAACAATTGTTAATTCCTTATTATAAGTACGGGCAATCACCTCTGGGGCAAGAGATGAGCCCCCCATGCCACACAAAACAATCTCTGTTAATTTATTACTTCTGGCCCATGCTGAGAGTGCATCTAATTGGGGGAGTAGTTGCCTAGATTTTGTTGGTAGATCTACCCAGTTAAGTCGATTTACGGCTTCAGTTTCTGGACCCCAAATAGTTGAGTCCTTTGCAGCAACTCTGTTAGCAATTGCTACTAATTTTGCAACTATCTCTGGCTTATTTTTAGCTAAGACTGGCCCGGAAATATTCATCTATGACCCATTGGCAACTGCTTTAACCGAACTCATTAAATCTAACCAAGCTGCCTCAAATTTCGCCACACCGTCAACTTCTAAATGGTTAGTGACCTTATCAAGGTCAATACCTGCCATTGCTAATTTAGCTAAGGTTGACTTAGCACTCTTTATATTTGGCGTAATTGTGTCACCAGCAAATACTCCAGAATCCCTGACTATATTAAGTGTGGCCTCTGGCATTGTATTAACAGTATTTTTTGCAACTAATAACATCACATATCTAGTTGGATCATAGGTGGGATCTTTAACCCCAGTTGATGCCCAAAGCGGACGCTGCAGATTTCCACCCTTATCCGCCAAACTTTGCCAACGAGTGGTTTTTTCAAATGCTGAATATGCTTCGTATGCCATTACAGCATTAGCAATTGCAGTCATGCCACGCAATTGGGAATCTATAGGAAGTTGTTTATCTACTTCAGAGTCAATTCTACTGATGAAAAACGAGGCAACTGAGTAGATACCTTTAATTGATACACCATTAGCTAATCCTTTTTCTAAACCGGCTGCAAAAGCAGCTAGCACCTCTTTATATCTACTGACTGAAAAAATTAAGGTTACATTGACACTAATGCCACTAGATATTAATTCAGTGATTGCCGGCAACCCTTCAACGGTGGCTGGCACCTTTATTAATAGGTTTGGCCGATCAATAATCTGCCAGAGTTGTTTGCCTTGAGTGACAGTTGCTTGAGTATCCCGGGCAAATCGTGGATCAACCTCAATTGAGACTCTGCCATCAACGCCACCGCTACTCTTAAAAATCTGAGTAAATAGATCACAAGCATTTCTTACATCATCGGTAGTCAACTTAGTAATGATATCTTCAGTTGATTTATCCTTATTTTGCTTGATATCACTCTGATAAAGATCGGAGTTTCCAATCGCGGCTGCAAAAATACTTGGATTAGTAGTTACACCAACCACATTATAAGTTTGGATTAATTTGGTTAGAGAGCCATTTTTTAGTCGATCCCTAGATAAATCATCAAGCCAGACCGCAACCCCACTTTGGGATATTTGTGCTAACGCATTACCCATTTGCGTTGCGGATACTTTCATTGGCAGCGCTAACTACATTTTCAACGGTAAAGCCAAACTTTTTAAATAGTACCGATGCACTTGCTGATGCACCAAAACTTCCTACACATATAGAGACTCCACTATCACCAATAAATTGATACCAAGGTTGTGCAACACCAGCCTCAATACTTACTCGCGCTTTAATTGTTTTA
>KB900398.1 GCA_000378865.1 actinobacterium SCGC AAA278-I18
TTACCGAGCGAATAAGTATTAAAGGTGCGCCAATTTCTGCTGATTTAATGGTCGCTACCTATAAAGATATTGCACTTTATTTAGATTTAATTGACTCTGGCCAACCACATCCCATCTCCTACTTTGAAGCACTTACTGCAATGGCATTTGTCGCCTTTGCTGAGTATCCAGTAGATATTGGGGTAATTGAGGCTGGTTTAGGTGGGCAGTGGGATGCTACAAATGTAGTTTCATCACAGGTTTCAGTAATGACGCCGATTGGCTTTGATCATATGGAGTATTTAGGAAATACATTAACTGAGATTGCTCAAACAAAAGCTGGCATCTTTAAACCAGAATCAAATGTGGTGCTTGCAGCACAAAGTAGTGAGGTTGCTAAAGTTTTAATGGCACAGGTGGCAAAGGTCTCTGCAATACCATTTCGTGAAGGTATTGAATTTTCCGTTAAGAAACGATCGCTAGCAGTTGGTGGTCAATTGATCTCACTAGAGGCTTTATATGGTGATATTGATGATATTTACTTGCCACTTTATGGTGATCATCAGGCTGGTAATGCTGCGGTGGCACTGGCATCGGTTGAGGCATTTTCTGGGGTTAAATTAGATGATGATTTGGTAAAGGATGCATTTAGTAAGGTCGCCTCACCTGGTAGATGTGAGATTGTTTATCGAGATCCAACGGTAATTATTGATGCTGCGCATAATCCCCATGGGGCTGGTGCAATTGCTAAGACAATTGATGCTGAGTTTGATTTTGAAATGGTAGTTGGGGTGGTTGCAGTTTTAGCAGATAAAGATGTAGCTGGCATATTAACTGAATTAGCTACCTGTCTTGATTACATTGTTGTTAGTCAAAATACATCAGCGCGGGCGATGAAATCTACTGAGTTGGCTAAGATTGCTGCAGATTACTTTAAGCCTGAACAAATTGAGGTAATTGGTGATCTAAATAGCGCAATTACCTACGCACTTGAAAAGGTAACACTTGCAAATCAGGTAAGTGAGGCAGTAAGTGCGGTCTTAATTACCGGATCAGTGGTAACTGCTGGGGCGGCAAGTGCAATTATTAAAAGATTGGGGGTTAAAAAGTGAGAGTCATGGCTGCAGCAGTACTAACAATGGAGTCCCTACTAATGGGCTTTGCCTTATTAATTGCTAAAGATGATGCCACTACCATCTCACTTTGGCTTGGTGGTGCCTTGGCGATTACCTTCATTCTTAATGCAGGAGTTTTAAAACGCAAAGGTGGGTATTTGTTGGGAAGTATTTTGCAGATTTGCCTAATTAGCTATGGCAGTGTGGTTACGCAAATGTATTTTATGGGCGCTTTATTTACCACCCTTTGGATTACAGCGATCCTACTTGGCCGCAGAGGTGAGGCGATTAAAGCAAAGCTGATCACCGAGCGGGATAAGAAGGGCTCTAGCAACTTATAGTTTTCATCAGAGCCAAAGGTGCGTAGAATATGAAAATGAGTACTGAGCAAACTTTGATTTTGGTTAAGCCAGATGGCGTTAAGCGTGGTTTAGTTGGTGAGGTAATTAATCGTATTGAAAAAAATGGTTACAAAGTTACTAACTTAAAGATGTTAACTGCAGATCCCTCCCAATTAACTCAGCATTACGCCGAGCACAAGGGCAAAGTATTTTATGAACCGCTAATCGAGTTCATGGCATCAGGCCCGATTGTGGCAATAGTTGCCCAGGGTGAGCAGGTAATTGAGGGCTTTCGCAAGATGGCCGGGGCAACCGACCCAGCAAATGCAGAGGCTGGCACAATTCGTGGTGATTTAGCAGGTGAGCAAGGCGGTAAAGTTGTCCAGAATATTGTCCATGGTTCAGACTCGGTTGAGTCAGCAAACCGTGAGATAAAGATTTTTTTTGGTAATTAATTTTTGATTAATCAAAAGAACTAAGAGGGAGAGCGCAATGGCTAAGGGATCAAATCGTATGTCTTGGGTTGGCCGTGATATGGCGGTTGATTTAGGGACAGCTAATACTTTAGTTTATGTGCGCGGTCGTGGCATTGTGTTAGATGAGCCATCAGTGGTTGCAGTTAATCAAGACACTGGTGCAATTCTTGCAGTTGGGCTTGAGGCAAAGCGGATGATTGGTAGAACTCCTGGAAACATTGTGGCAATTCGCCCACTTAAAGATGGCGTGATTGCAGATTTTGATACTACAGAGCGAATGCTTAAATACTTTATTCAAAAGGTTCACAAAAGGCGCTACCTTGCAAAGCCAAGAATTGTGGTTTGCGTGCCATCTGGAATTACTGGTGTGGAACAACGTGCGGTAAAGGATGCTGGATATGCCGCCGGTGCTCGTAAGGTTTACATTATTGAAGAGCCAATGGCCGCTGCAATTGGGGCCGATCTGCCAATTCATGAGCCAACTGGAAATATGGTTGTTGATATTGGTGGTGGAACCACTGAGGTTGCAGTTATCTCACTCGGTGGCATAGTTACCGCACTTTCAATTCGAGTAGGCGGAGATGAACTTGACCAAGCAATTATTAGTTGGGTCAAACGTGAGTTTTCATTGTTATTAGGTGAGCGGACTGCTGAGGAAATAAAGATGGCAATTGGTTCAGCCTTTCCACTTCCAGGTGAGCCAGATGCTGAGATTCGCGGTAGGGATTTAGCAACTGGATTGCCAAAAACTATTTTGGTTACCTCAGCTGATATTCGCAAAGCACTTGAAGAGCCAATTAAATCTAAATAAAGTGCAATATCTTTATAGGTAGCGACCATTAAATCAGCAGAAATTGGCGCACCTTTAATACTTATTCGCTCGGTAAAAGATTGTAGATGTGGTGAGGTGTAGCGACCAACCCGGTAACCAAGGGCTGCTAATAATTGATCGATCATGCGAGCGGTTGTGGTCTTGCCATTGGTTCCGGCGATATGAATGGTTGGATATGAAAGATGTGGTGAGCCGAGTGCATCAGTTAAGGCGGCAATTCGATCCAGAGTTGGCTCAATTATATTTTCTGGCCACCTTTTATTTAACAACTGCTCAATTGCATCCAACTGCACTTGGTTATCTGTATTGCTCATTACTTTGGAAGTTTTTCAAGCAAAGCGGTTAAGCGCTCAATATCATCGCTAGTTTGCGCAAGTCTAGTTTTAATCTCATCAACTACCTCAGCAGGTGCCTTTGCCATAAAGCCGGTGTTATCTAATTTAACTTTGGCAGTATCACGATCTTTTTGAGCAATCTGTAGATCCTTACCTAACCTAGCTCGCTCAGCTACTAAATCAATCGCTCCAGTTATATCAAACTCAATTACTACTCCACCAACTTGAGTCTTAGCGGTGAAATTACCTTCAGTTAAGTCACATTTAACAATGCTGCGAAGTGCCCCCTCATAATCAGCTAAGCCAACCTTTTCTAAGCCGGTGAACTTAGCGGCAATCTTGGCTGTACTTTTTATCCCTTGATCATTTCTAAAGCGACGGATCTCAGTAACAATCTCCTGCATCTTTGTAACTAATTCAACTGATCTCTTATCTTGTGATGCTGGATCTGATTTTGGCCAATCAGCAATCATTAAAGATTGCCCTTCGGTAAGTGAGCACCAGAGCTCCTCAGTTATAAATGGCATCACCGGATGCATCAATCTAAGTAGTTGATCTAAAACTTCACCAAGTACGCGCTGGCTCTTCGCTGCATTAGCACCACCTGCAGTAAATGTTGATTTAGATAGCTCTAAATACCAATCACATAAATCATCCCAGGTGAAGTGATAAATTAATTCACAAGCCTTGGCAAACTCAAACTTTTCAAATAACTTATCAGCCTCAGTAATTGTTTGATCTAATCTAGTTAAAATCCAAGAATCAATTGCAGTTAGCTCAGCGCGTTTTGGCATAGCTCCTGCGACGCTTGCGCCATTTAGCATGGCAAATCTGGTGGCATTCCATAACTTAGTAGCAAAGTTTCTAGATCCGCCCACCCAATCTTCAGCTAATGCTTGATCAGTTCCCGGGTTAGCACCTCTTGCTAATGTAAAGCGAAGCGCGTCAGAGCCGTACTTATCCATAAACTCAATTGGGTCAACGGTATTTCCCCGGCTCTTACTCATTTTTTTACCAAATTGATCCCGTACTAAACCATGCAGTGCAATTACATCAAATGGTTGCTTGCCATCCATAGCAAATAATCCCATCATCATCATTCTGGCTACCCAGAAAAATAAGATGTCATAACCAGTAACTAATACCGATGTTGGATAAAACTTCTTTAAGTCATCTGTTTGTGCTGGCCAACCTAAGGTTGAAAATGGCCAAAGTGCAGATGAGAACCAGGTATCTAATACATCTGGATCTTGGGTATAACCAGCAGGTGGTTTTTCATCTGGCCCACAAACAACAACCTCATCATTTGATCCATAGAAAACTGGAATCCGATGTCCCCACCAAAGTTGGCGAGAGATACACCAATCATGCATGTTATCTACCCACTCAAAGTATCTTGGCGCCATCTCTTGTGGCTCAATCTTTACCCGACCATCTCTAACTGCATCAGCGGCAGCTTTAGCAAGGGGTGCCACCTTTACAAACCATTGCTTTGAAAGACGTGGCTCAACTGTGGTCTCACATCTTTGGCAATGACCAACTGCATGAATATAAGGTTTCTTTTCAGCAACAACCCTTCCTTGTTTCTTAAGCTCATCAACTACCGCTTTTCTGGCATCAAAGCGATCCATACCATCAAATTTTGTACCAGTACCTGCCATCACAGCATGCTCATTCATAATTACAACAATCTCAACACCATGACGCATGGCCATCTGGAAGTCATTTGGATCATGGGCTGCAGTAACTTTTACCGCACCAGTTCCAAAATCTGGATCTACTAACTCATCCGCAATAATTGGAATCATTCGATCTACTAATGGCAGCATAACTTTTTTACCAACTAAATGCTTATAACGCTCATCATTTGGATTAACTGCAACTGCGCCATCACCTAACATCGTCTCAGCTCTAGTGGTTGCAATAGTGATATTTAAATCATCATCACCATATTTAATGGAGACAAACTCACCAACATCATCTTTATGCTCCACCTCAATATCTGAGAGGGCGGTCAAACACCTTGGGCACCAATTGATAATTCGCTCGGCCCGATAAATTAACTCTTTTTCATAAAGTTTTTTAAATATTGTTAAAACCGCTTTGCTTAAATTTGCATCCATTGTGAAGGCCTGCCGATCCCAATCAACGCTATCTCCCAAGCGCTTCATCTGATCTAAAATCACACCTCCTGATTCAGCCTTCCACTGCCAAACCTTTTCAATAAAGGCATCTCGCCCTAAATCATGACGAGATTTACCTTCAGTAGCTAATTGTTTCTCTACAACATTTTGAGTTGCAATACCGGCGTGATCCATGCCAGGTAGCCAGAGTGCTTCAAAACCTTTCATCCGCTTCATTCTTATTAATAAATCTTGAATTGTGTGATCTAGTGCGTGACCGATATGCAGTGAGCCAGTCACATTTGGTGGTGGAATAACTATTGTGAATGGCACTTTCTTAGATTTTGCATCCGCTTTAAAGTAGCCAGCATCTTGCCACTTCTTATATAAGGCTGCCTCTATTTCGGCAGGGGTGAAGGTGGCTGCTAACTCTTTCTTATTTTTACCACTCATAAACGTTGATCTTACGCGCTTTTTTCCTCAGAACTCTTCTCACCCTTTGCTGCCCGCTTTGCTGAGCCAATAGTGCGGGGAACATAAGTTGGCGCTTCCTCTTTTTTCACAACCGCTGGCGTAATGATTACCTTCTCAACATCTTTACGGCTTGGTACTTCATACATCACAGATAAAAGTGTCTCCTCCATAATTGCGCGAAGTCCTCTTGCACCAGTTCCACGCTTTATAGCAAGATCAGCCACTACCTCAAGTGCTTCATTGCTGAACTCAAGTTCGACCTCATCTAAATCAAATAATTTTTGATACTGCTTAACTAAGGCGTTCTTTGGCTCAGTTAATATCTGCATTAAAGCTTTTTGATCCAGACTCTCCACACTGGTCATAATTGGTAGCCGCCCAATGAACTCAGGGATCATGCCAAACTTAAGTAGATCCTCCGGCATTGCATCGCCAAAGATATCGGTCTTAACAATGTCATCACTAGTTTGTAGTTTTGCATTAAAGCCAACGCCAGCTTTACCTTTGCGGCTTTCAATAATTTTCTCAAGCCCTGCAAAGGCACCACCAACAATAAATAAAATATTAGTAGTATCAATTTGTAAAAACTCTTGGTGGGGATGTTTGCGTCCGCCTTGTGGTGGCACAGATGCGGTAGTTCCCTCTAATATTTTAAGAAGTGCTTGCTGCACGCCCTCACCAGATACATCTCGGGTAATTGATGGGTTCTCAGATTTTCTAGCCACCTTATCAATCTCATCAATATAGATAATTCCAGTCTCTGCCTTTTTCACATCAAAATCTGCTGCTTGAATAAGTTTAAGAAGTATATTTTCAACATCCTCACCAACATAACCAGCCTCAGTTAAGGCGGTAGCATCTGCAATCGCAAATGGCACATTAAGCATTCTGGCTAAGGTTTGGGCAAGTAAGGTCTTGCCGCAACCAGTTGGTCCTAAGATTAAAATATTGCTCTTTGATAGCTCAACTGAATCCTCGCGCCGACTATCTCCTGATTGCACCCGCTTATAGTGGTTATAAACTGCAACCGATAATGATTTCTTAGCTTGATCCTGTCCAATCACATACTGATCTAAAAATTCAAATATCTCCGCTGGTTTTGGTAGTTCAGCAAGCCCTAATGAGCTGGTCTCATTTAATTCATCAATAATGATTTCATTACAAAGCTCAATACATTCATCGCAGATATAAACACCAGGACCGGCAATTAACTTCTTAACCTGCTTTTGAGTTTTGCCGCAGAAGGAACACTTAAGAAGATCGCTGCTCTCGCCAATACGTGTTGTCATCTGCTCTTACTCCTATTCACTAGGGATTAAGAATAGAGCGCAGGTAATAAGTTGGGTAGGAAAAATAGCCTTTAATCTGTTCGCTTATAGGCGAAATTATTAACTCTTCGCCTTTGCTTTACGGGTTGCAAGTACTTGATCAATAAGACCATACTCAACCGCCTCAGCTGAGGTTAATATCTTGTCCCGCTCAATATCTTTTGCAATATCTGCTTGACTCTTCTTAGAATGCTTTGCCAACATCTCTTCAAGTAATGTGCGCATTCGCAAAATTTCTTTTGCTTGAATCTCAATATCAGAGCCTTGTCCGCCACCTTCAGAATATGGTTGGTGAATTAAAATTCGAGCATGCTCTAACGCATATCGCTTACCAGGAGCACCACCAGCAAGAAGGACTGCAGCAGCAGATGCGGCTTGTCCTAAACAAATTGTCATTACATCTGGTCGAACAAACTGCATCGTGTCATAAATTGCAGTTAGCGCCGTAAATGATCCCCCAGGTGAGTTGATATAAATCATGATGTCACGATCTGGATCCATTGACTCTAAGGTAAGTAATTGCGCCATAACATCATTTGCAACAGTGTCATCAATTGCTTGGCCTAAGAAAATAATCCGCTCTTCAAATAACTTTGTGTAAGGATCAAGTCGCTTATAGCCGTAGCTGGTGCGCTCCTCAATTGTTGGCAATATGTAACGAGAGGTAATCTCATTTATTTTATTGATATCTGGCTTCATCGTGAGGTACCACCACTTCCAGAGACTTGGCTAGCTGATTTAACAACATGATCAACAAAACCATACTTCTTAGCATCCTCGGCGTTAAACCAACGATCACGGTCTGAATCCTCAGTAATTGTCTCTGCCTTTTGTCCGGTGTGAAATGCAATTAGATCTGCCATATTTTTCTTAGTAAAACTCATCTGCTCTGCTTGGATTTTAATATCTGAGGCGGTGCCACCAATGCCACCTGATGGTTGGTGCATCATAATTCGCGCGTGTGGAAGTGCATATCGCTTACCAGCGGTTCCAGAACAAAGTAGGAATTGACCCATTGAAGCAGCAAGTCCCATCGCAACAGTTGCAACATCATTTTTAATAAATTGCATGGTGTCATAAATTGCCATACCCGCTGAGATTGAACCACCTGGAGAGTTGATATATAGGTAGATATCTTTATCTGGATCCTCAGCTGCTAGTAATAACATTTGTGCACAAATTGCATTTGCCATTGAATCTTCAACTACTGAACCTAGAAAGATAATTCGCTCTTTAAGTAAGCGCTGATAAACCTGATCATCTAATCCACCTGCGCCACTACTTGCAGCGCGTGGGGTATTACTTAGCTCCACTGATATCTCCTCATTTGGTTTATTAATAAATACTGTCATGACCTTAACAATCTTTTGCCTAAAATGCTTCCCGGTTTAAGCCTGCGCTCTGTTCGCCGTAAGCGATTATTTCTCCTCAACTGCAGGTGGGTTTTGTGGCCGCAGCGCCTCTAAATCAACCTTTTTCCCAGATTGATCAACAACCTTTACCCGACCTAGAACTTGTGCCAATGCTTTTGCCCGCGCCACCTCAGCCACCATTGTTGTTACCTGCCCAGCCTCAGATACCTCTTTAATAAATTGATCAGGGCTCATGCCATACCGAGCTGCTGCCCGAACCAAGTACTCAGTTAACTCAGATTCATTAACTGCAACCGACTCTGCTTTAACAATTGAATCTAATAGGAACTCCCGAGAGATAGTTGCTTTAACCTCTTCATTAACCTCAGCGCGATGTTTATCATCTTCTAATCTTCCCTCTTTTTCTAAATGCTCATTAACCTCTGCCTCAATAATTTCAGCAGGTAGTGGAATATCAACTGTTGAAGTTAACCGCTCAACAAGTAAATCTCTTGCCTGCGCACCCTGCTCCATCTCTTTCAGACGAGTCAATCGGGTAGATAGATCTGCTTTTAACTCAGCTAATGTTTCAAACTCAGATGCTAACTTGGCAAAGGCATCATCAACTGGTGGCAACTCCCGATCTTTTACCGCCTTAACACTGACCTTTACTGTTCCTTTTTCACCCTCTGCCATTCCAACTAATGCAGTATCAAAACTCTTACTATCTCCAGCACTTAATCCAATAAGTGCCTCATCTAAGCCATCAATCATTGAAGCAGAACCAACCTCATAAGAGAGATCATTAGCAGTACCACCCTCAAGCTCGGCACCATCTTTAGTTGCAACTAAATCAATAGTGACAAAACTTCCAGTAATTACCGCCTGCTCAACTGTGGTTAATGTGCCAAAGCGAGTGCGCAAGCTTTGAATCTGCTCATCAATATCAGCATCTGCCACCTTCACATCATCTACCTTAATTTCAATCTCTGAAAAGTTAGGCAAAGTTAACTCTGGCCGCACATCCACCTCAACAGTAAAGGCGAGCTTCTCTTTATCCTTTAGCTCAGTAATATCAACATTTGGCCGGCCAATTACCAACACATCATTTTCTTTAGCAGCTTGAGAGTAAAAGGTTGGAAGAGCTGCATTGATTGCCTCATCTAATACTGCGCCCCGGCCAACACGTTGATCAATCATCGCACTGGGCACTTTTCCCTTGCGAAAGCCTGGAATATTTATCCGCTCACTTAAAGTTTTATATGCCCCATCAATATGTGGGGAGAGCTCATCAAAGGAAACCTCAATTGAAAGCTTGACCCGAGTTGGTGAAAGTTTTTCAATAACGCTCTTCAATTAAATATCCCCTTAAGTTTTATTACCTTACGAAAGTAATCTGGTCGGGGCGGAGGGATTCGAACCCACGGTCTCCTGCTCCCAAAGCAGGCGCGCTAGCCACTACGCTACGCCCCGAAGGATGAAAGTCTAAGGGGTGATTTTCCCTTCTCCTAACCGAAGTAATAAGGTATGACCTGCTACCGCAATTCAAGTTAAACTTGGCATCGCAAGTAGCAGATCAGCAACAAATTTTGCGGGTGTAGCTCAATGGTAGAGTTCTAGCCTTCCAAGCTAGCTGTGCGGTTTCGATTACCGTCACCCGCTCCAAATTTAGTTAATTAAGCCAACCTCATGAATGAAGGCTTTTCCATTCAGAGTGACTGATCTCCCAGAACCTAATACATCTTTAACTAGTACTGAAAAACTACTGTTATTAACTACTGAAACAGTTCCAGTAATGAAAAAAGATACACGGTTGTAATCTTCAGTGGAGTCTGCAGAAGGAGCAAATCCATAACTAAAATCATAATTCAACGAAGCAGAATTATCTGAACACTTTAATTCTGGAACGGTTCTAAAGGAAGAAACGCTAGTTAACATCTTTCCGCTTATTACAATCGAAAAGAAATATTTCTTTCCAGCTAAAAGAGTTCCGAATCCACTTGATTCAGATCCTCCACCTGGCGTTGCAGTAGACATTGTCCATTGAGTTAAGGTAACTGACTGAATTGAAGCAGTAGTCCCCGTATCTCCCTTTGGTCCTTGTGCACCAGTTGCACCAGTTGCACCGGCAGGACCAGCAGGACCAGTACTGCCACTTCCAGAACCAGATGCACCAGCTGGTCCAGTTGCACCAGCAGGTCCGGCTGGTCCAGTTGCACCTTGTGGACCGGCAGGTCCTTGTGGTCCAACAGCTCCAGTTGCACCAGCACCTGAAGTTGCTGATGTTCCATTTTTACCATCAACTCCTGAAGGACCAGCTGGACCAGATGGTCCGCGCATTGAAATAGGAATCGGCCAACTATTATTTTTCTTTGGTCCATACATATTCATTGATTTACTATCAATATAGAAATCACCATTGATGCCTAGTGATTTTGCTGGCACACCCTCACCGCTAAGGATAGTGTTTGCTATCGAGCCTGCGGTTCGACCAGCACCATAACTATCTGTTTGATTTATTGTTGTGATAAGTATTGCGATTACTGTTGCCTTTATTAACTTGGCTTTTAGATTGTAGATTGCCATTTCAATCATCCATCCCCCCTATTGGGGTCCAATGGCTGCACCCTGTTGGCACAGCACTAAGAAATATTTTCTAAAAACTACGCTGCGTACTCAAGGAACTCTCACCCGTTTCTAAGAAAAAACCTCCTCTAACCCGGCGATACCCCCCTACACTTAAGCCAGTAGCAAAACTCTCACTCACCGCACAGGGGATCTGAATAGTTGGCTCAGCAATAGCGAGTTATCTACTCACATCAGGTGCATGGGTACTTGAAGAAATGAGGAGTAAATGAATAAGAAGTTAATTGCAACAATTGCAACAGTAGCTGTTGCTCTTACAGTTTCATCAAGTGCAATCGCATTAGCTGATAATGGCAAAGGCAAAGATAGATTGGGTTCACTCCTATCTGGGTTGGTTGCTAAAGGAACAATTACACAATCTCAAGCAGATGCAATTGTTAAAGCTCAAAGTGATGCAATGGTTGCTGGCAAGGCAGCGATGGATAAAAACCGTGCGGCTGAGATTGCCATAGTTACCTCAACTCTTGGCATTACCGAGGATGCGCTTAAGACACGAATTAAAGCTGGAGAGTCTCTAGCAACTATTGCTGGTGCAAAGAAAGATGCGTTGATCGCAGCCCTAGTTACCTTTAAATATAAAGAGATTACTGATGCTCAAACTGCTGGAAAGATCACAGCAGATCAAGCAACAAAAATGAAAGCGAATATAACTGCTCGGGTAACTCAGATGGTTAACAATCTTCGCCCACCAAAGGGACCACATGGTCCAGATGGTGACAATGATGGCGATATTAAAGGTGGCTCAAAAGGTGCACCTGGTGGGCTAGTAATTCCTGGCACAAATGCTGGCACTACAAAGCTTGCTAACAAAACAAAAATTAAGGTCGTTAGAGCGTAAATACTTCTGGAAGTACCCTTCCAATCTAGACACAACTGGCCTGGCTTATCAAAAATAAGCCGGGCAGTTTTGTTTTCTGCCAAACTACCCATCATGAAGATTCATATTGGTAGCGATCACGCCGGTCTTGAGTTTAAAGCCAAGATAATTGAGCATCTTAAAAAAAGTGGTCACACAGTTACAGATCATGGACCTCACACCTTTGATGCCCAAGATGATTATCCAACCTTTTGTATTCCAACCGCTATTGCAACTGCAAAAGATCTAGCCTCCTTTGGCATTGTCTTAGGTGGCTCAGGAAATGGTGAGCAGATCGCTGCTAATAAAGTTAAGGGAGTAAGAGCAGCTTTAGTTTGGTCAATCGAAACAGCAAAGCTTGCCCGCGAGCACAACAATGCAAATGTAATCTCACTCGGTGGCCGCCTTCATGATGAGGCCTTTTGCCTGCAGTTAGTTGATACCTTTCTAGCAACACCCTTTACTAATGATGAGCGGCATGTGAGAAGAATTAATCAGATAGCTAATTATGAAGATACGGGAAGTATTTAAAGTTTCTCATATCTAAAATCAGTTACTAGATGTCCCTTCTTTAATCCCTGTCCTTCAAACTTTGAGATTGGCCGCCAAGTGGGCCGGGGCACAATACCGCCGGTGAATTTAGGGTTGGCATCAAAGCGAGGCTTTATCCAATCAGCATAAGGTTGCCAATCAGTTGCAATATGTATAAAGGCTGCTGGCTTTAATTTTTTAGCAATTAGCTCGATGAATTCACTCTGCACAATCCGTCGCTTATGCTGGCGATTTTTTGGCCAAGGATCTGGAAATAATAGGTGAATACCATCTAGTGAGTTATCTGGAATGTAATTAGCAAGTAGGTAGGTTGCATCCTCGCGAATCATCTTAATATTTGTTAACTGCTTCTCAACTATTAATAGCAGAAGTGCTGCAAGACCTGCGCTGTGCATCTCAACTGCCACATATCCCCTATCTACTGAGCTGTGCGCAATCTGCGCAGTTGCTTCCCCCATGCCGGAGCCGATCTCTAAAATCACCCGCTCTTTTTGAGGGAAAATCTGATTAAGAATTAATTCTTGCCCAGCAGATAAACTGTATTGATCCCAGTACTGCCTCATTGCCAAACTCTGGGCACGGGTCATCCGATCACCACGAAGTGAGTAACTTCGGTTTGAAGGACGTTCCATCTTGGCTTAACCTGCAATCTCTGCTTGGATATGGTCAGAAAATAATATTTCCAAGTCCAATTATTGCTTATTAATTAGGAGTTGATGTGCCAGGTTTAAACTCAACTAGGGCTGAGGCTGCCGACCGCGCTGCCCATCTTGCAGTTCAAAGTTATGAGTTAACCCTTGATTTAACTGCTGGAGAAGAAAGCTTTATATCTGAGACCAAAATTAAATTTACCTGCAATAAGCCAGGTTATGACACCTTCCTTGATGCAGCTGGGAAGAATGTAATCTCAGCAACCTTAAATGGCCAAAGTGTTGATACCTCAAATTATGATGGCGAAAGCATCTTTATTAAGAATCTAGCAGCCGATAATGAGTTAGTAATTAAGATGAATGGGCTTTACTCAAAAACTGGCGAAGGATTGCAGCGCTCAGTAGATCCAGTTGATAATGAGGTTTACCTTTACTCCCAAGGTGAGACCGCATTTATTCGCAAGATGTATCCATGTTTTGATCAACCAGATTTAAAGGCGACCTTTACCTTAACCGCCATAGCACCAAACCATTGGTCGGTAATCTCAAATAACCCAGTCAAAGAGAGGGTTGAGTTAGCAGATAATAAATCTAAGTGGAGCTTTACCACTACCCCAAGAATCTCTACCTATATCACCGCTCTTATTGCCGGTCCTTACTACAGTATTTCTGATCAGTATGTGGGTAAGAAAACTGTGCCACTTGGAATTTACTGCCGTAAATCACTCGCTGAGTTTCTAGATCCAGAGGATATCTTTTTAATTACTAAACAAGGTTTTGCCTACTTTGAAAAAGTCTTTGGCCTTGAGTATCCATTTGAAAAGTATGACCAGATCGCAGTGGTTGATTTTAATTGGGGTGCGATGGAAAATGCCGGCGCAGTTACCTTCTTAGAGCGCTTACTTGTCTTTAGATCAAAGGTTACTGAGCGGATGTATAACGCGCGGGCTAACACAATCTTGCATGAGATGGCACATATGTGGTTTGGCAATATGGTAACTATGAAGTGGTGGGATGATCTTTGGCTTAATGAATCATTTGCTGAGTGGTCCTCATACCTTGCCATGGTTGAATCAACTAGATTTAAAAACTCTTGGACAGGCTTTAATCAAGAGCGAAAGAATTGGGCATACCGACAAGATCAGCTAACTACCACCCACCCAATTGTCTCTGACATGGTTGATATTGACACAGTGGCGGGTAATTTTGATGGCATCAGTTATGCCAAGGGTGCATCGGTTTTACAGCAATTAGTAGCACATGTGGGAAGAGATAATTTTATCGCCGGACTTAAGGAGTACTTCAAAAAGCATGCCTTTAAAAACACCACGCTAGATGATTTATTAGTTGAGTTAACCACTACAAGTGGCCGGGATTTAAAACCTTGGGTCACTACCTGGCTACAAAATGCAGGTGTTAATACCTTACGCCCATCACTTGAGATAGAAAATGGTGCATATAAATCGGTAACCATAATTCAAGAGCCACCAACTATGCCCGCTCGTTCCATCCAACTTCGCCCCCACCGAATGGCGGTTGGTTTATATGATCTAGTTGGCCAAAATGTAATGCTTCGCAAAAGTGTTGAGTTAGATGTATTTGGTGAGAAAACTATGGTAGCAGCACTTGCTGGTGAGAAGGCTTCTGATTTATTACTGCTTAATGATCAAGATCTAACCTATACCAAGATTAGATTTGATGATCGATCAATCACTACCTTAAAGTCACATCTTGGCAAGATTAATGATTCATTAACCCGCGCTCTTTGTTGGTCGGCGGCCTGGGATATGTTGCGAGATGCTGAGATTAGTGCCACAGATTTTATTGATATTGCATTAGCTGGCTTAGCAGGTGAGAGTGAGATTGCAACTGTAACAATTATTTGCGCCCAATTAGGCAGCGCTGTTGAGTTATATAGCGCTCCCACAAAGCGCGACTCCGCACGACTTAGAGTAGGAAATGCAGTTGAGCAGATGCTTACCAACGCAGCTGGTGGTAGTGATAACCAATTACAGTTTGTAAAGGCATTTACCAGCTTCGCCTCCTCTGCTGAGCATAATGATCTACTTAAAAATTTATTAGCCGGTAAGTTAAATGGACTTAAGGTAGATGCAGAGATGCGTTGGTCCTTAGTAATTGCATTATCAGAGCGTGGCTTAATGAGTGATGATGAGTTAGCAGCGGAGTTAGCATTAGATAACACCTTAACTGGACAGCTCTCCTATCAAAGCGCACTTGCTGCTCGGCCAACTACTGCAGCAAAGGATGAGATTTGGAGATCAATTACTACTGAGGAGATCTCAACCTCACAACGTGAGGCAAAGATTGCAGGCTTTATGCGACCGCTGCACCGGCCATTACTTGCTGCTTATGTTGATCCTTACTTTGATTTACTACTTCAAACCTGGGGCAAAAAATCCTATGAGGTGGCAAGTAAGTTTGCTACCGGTATGTATCCAACCTATATAACAAGTGAAGAGACCTTAAATAAAACAATTGATTGGCTAGCAACTACTGGTAAGGATGGTCAGGCAGGGCTAAGAAGATTAGTCTCTGAAGGAAGAGATGCTATTGAGCGAGCGCTTAAGGTGCAGGCAAAAGATAAGTAATTAAAAGGTATAAAAAGAATTAATCAATATGAGTAAGGCTACTTGCCTTTTTCTTACTACCTTTTCTAGTTTCTTTTGCGGTTATGTAAGCAAAAAATGAGATTACTACAAATAACAAAATTGGCGCACCAACAAAGTAGGTAAGAGTTTGCATCACCGTTAAACCTTGCCCTGCTAATGTGCCATCCTCCATTACGCCGTTGCCGCTCCCATCGCCTCAACACCAAATGGTTTTAGATACTGAATCCAAACTCGATCTGGTTTTCCAGTTCCTAATATCCGCCATGCTGCGCCCACTGGTTCACGTGGGGTATGACGAAGCCGCCAACCTAGATCCTTTAATGTGCGATCTGCCTTTGCATGGTTGCACTTATGGCAAGCTGAAACCACATTCTCCCAATTATGTCCGCCACCCCTTGATCTTGGAATCACATGATCAATTGAGGTTGCAGTAACTCCGCAGTAAACACAACGGTTGTTATCGCGAGCAAAGATTGCTCGCCTAGATAATGGCACCGCATGGCGGTATGGAATCTTTACAAATTTATTTAATTTAACAACAGATGGTAATTTAATTGATCCGCGGGCGTAGGTAAGGATGCGACCTGAATCTTCCACGCTAGTGGCGCGCTCATTTAAGACGAGGATTAATGCTCGTCGCTCTGATACGACACCTAGTGGCTCATAGGTGGCGTTCAGCACCAATGTTTGTGACACTGAATGCAACTCCTTTTAAGTCAGCGCGTGGCTCGCGCCGTAGGCATATCTTGCCTGAGGTTTGCAAAAAACGCATCATTTTTGGCGAGATTCTTTCTTACATTTGGGTTAAGGTTTTGATCTGATCATGAAAAGAGCTGAAAATATGCGAGATCTCATCGATTGGTTCACCGGCGCCCCATTAAATATCACCTTAATTATCACCCTATCGATCACCATCTCAATTATTGGTCAACGGGGAATCGCAAGACTTATGAACAAAATTGCCACCGCAGATCTGATCTTAGGTCCTAAAAGATCGGGCGTGCGGCAAAAGGAGCGAACAAAAACAACTAGCACCGTTTTAAAATCAACCTTAAATGGTGTGATCTGGTTGATTGCAACATTTATGATTTTAGCTGAGTTTGGTTTAAATCTTGGGCCGCTGATTGCATCCGCTGGTGTGATTGGTGTGGCATTAGGACTTGGCGCGCAAACCTTAGTCCGCGATATTTTATCTGGCATCTTTATGTTAGTAGAGGATCAATATGGGGTGGGCGATAAGGTGGATGTGCTTGATATCCAAGGCGTAGTTGAATCTGTTGGACTTAGAATTACCACGGTAAGAGATAAAAAGGGAACTATTTGGTATCTGCGAAATGGTGAGATCTTAAAAGTTGGCAATAAATCTCAACCCAAAAACAAAGCTTAATCTGCCCTCTTAATCTGCAGCGTTAATCATCCCAGCAGCAGCTGCCTCTAAGTACGCCCAAAGCTCAGCTTTTAAATCATCACCAATCTCAAGGCCATTTACCGCATCCTTCATGCAAAGTAGCCAGGCATCATGTTCAACCCTTGAAATATGAAATGGCGCGTGCCGCATTCGAAGCCGTGGGTGCCCTCGTTCTTCACTATAGGTAGTAGGTCCTCCCCAGTACTGCTCTAAAAATAATTGAAGTCTTCTGCCGGCGCCATGTAGATCATTTTCTGGATACATCGGGCGCAAAATTGGATTTACCGCAACTAAAGCGTAGAAGTGTGAGACTAGGTCGTTAAAGGTTTTTTCACCGCCCGCTCTTTCATAAAAGCTACTACTCAAAGCTTTACCGGCTCTTTTTTTAATGAGGTGGGAGTTGAAATTTGCAGTACAAAGTAACTTGTAATTACGCAGAGAATTCCAGTTAGATAAAAAGCGGCGGCGTAATCACCAAGCTTTACTCTAAGAACTGCTGCGCCAAAGGCTGCGATAGCACCCCCTATTTGATGGGCGGCAAATACCCAACCATAGATAACAGCGCCCTTCTCTGGCCCCAATACCTGACGACAGAGCAACACTGTTGGTGGCACAGTTGCTACCCAATCTAGCCCATAGAAAATAATAAAAACTAGCGTAGATGGGTGCAAGGTTGAGAATAATATGGATGGCAATAAAAATAATGACAAGCCTCGCAGTAGGTAGTAAAAGAATAAAAGCTTTCTTGGATCAACTCGATCGGTTAAATAGCCGGAAAAAATTGTGCCAATCACATCAAAGAGGCCAATTAATGCCAGCAAACTAGCAGCGGTTACCTGCACCATTCCATGATCATGAGCTGCTGGAATAAAATGGGTGCCAATTAATCCACTAGTTGATAGACCACAAACAAAAAATGAGCCTACTAAGTACCAAAAGTTTCCTACCTTACTTGCATCCTTTAATGCATTTATCGCAGCCTTTGCCGCATTACCCTTTGGTAATACCGGTGGCTGCCAATCATCAGGCGCCCCATATGGCGTTGTGTTAATACTTTGTGGATCCTCCTTTAAAAAGAAATAAATGAGCGGCACCATTAAATAAGCACCGAGTGCAATAGCTAAAGATGCTGTCCGCCATCCTGGATTCTCAGCTAGCTTTGATAGACCGGGTAAGAAAACTAATTGGCCAGAGGCTGCTGCTGCAGTTAATACTCCTATTACTAAACCACGCTTTTTAACAAACCATCTATTTGTAATTGTGGCGGCAAAAACTAATGCCATCGATCCAGTCCCTACTCCAACTACTACACCCCAGAGCAACATCAGGTGCCAACTCTTACTCATCCAGATTGTTAAAAGTGCGCCAGTGCCAACGGTGGTAAGGGCAGCCATTACAACTTTTCGCACCGTAAAGCGCTCCATTAAGGCAGCTGCAAAGGGTGCGGTTAGGCCATAGAGTAAAACATTTATAGCAATTGCAAATGAGATTACATCCCGGCGCCAGCCAAACTCCTCCTCCAGTGGCAAAATTAATACAGAGGGTGCGCTACGAAAACCTGCGGTTGCAAATAATGTGCCAAAGGTTATGCCTGCAACAATCCAGGCTGGGTGAAGTTTTGTCTTCATTACTTAACTAGGTACTTAGTTAAAAAGCTTCGCTCATTATCTGTAATTGGGCGAGATTTTCTACTTTCTAAATCAATCATTACCTGCACCGTCTTCATCTTGGTAAATACCAGCCCATCCTTTGAAACCTCATACCCCACCACAAAGGATGAGTTACCAATTGACTCCACCCATAAATCTACATCGTAGTAGCTTTCAAACTCAGTAATTGGCATCAGATAATCAACCTCACTTCTAGCTACTGTCATCTGAACCAAAACAGAGTCATCTTTTTCTGCAAATTGTTGCTGGCCCCAATCAATTCGGGCACTCTCTGCATATGTTAAATACTTAGCATTATTAACATGGCCAAATGCATCTAAATCATTCCAGCGAACAAATGCTTTGTGGGTAAATTTCATATCACTATCCTAATTATCTAGTTAACTTACGGTAGGTAGCACGGTGAGGACGGGCAGCATCGATGCCAAGACGAGCAATCTTATTCTCCTCATAACTTTCAAAGTTTCCCTCAAACCAAAACCACTTTGATTCACCTTCATAAGCCAAAATATGGGTAGCGATACGATCTAGAAACCATCTATCGTGAGAGATCACTACCGCACACCCTGGAAACTCAAGTAAGGCATTTTCAAGTGAGCCAAGGGTCTCCACATCTAAATCATTGGTTGGCTCATCAAGTAATAATAAATTACCACCCTGCTTAAGAGTTAGCGCAAGATTTAATCTATTTCGCTCACCCCCTGATAAAACTCCAGCCATCTTTTGTTGATCAGGTCCTTTAAAACCAAAGGCTGAGACATAGGCTCTGCTTGGCATCTCAACATTTCCTACCTTTATAAAATCAAGACCATCTGAGACCACCTCAAATAATGATTTCTTTGGATCAATACCGCCGCGGGATTGATCCACATAGGAGATCTTTACTGTTTCGCCAACCTTAACTAAACCAGAGTCAGCTTTTTCCATACCTAAGATAGTTTTAAACAATGTGGTCTTACCAGCACCATTTGGCCCAATTACGCCAACAATTCCATTTCTTGGAAGTGTGAAAGATAGATCATCAATAAGAATGCGATCATCAAAGCCTTTAACTAACTTTTCACACTCAACTACCACATCACCTAACCGAGGCCCTGGTGGAATTTGAATCTCTTCAAAATCTAACTTACGAGTTTTATCAGCTTCCGCTGCCATCTCTTCATAACGAGCAAGACGTGCCTTTGACTTTACCTGTCTGCCCTTGGCATTCATTCTTACCCACTCAAGCTCCTCTTTTAATCTCTTTGCTCGCTTAACATCTTTTTGTCCCTCAACCTTCATCCGTGCCTCTTTTGTCTCTAAATAGGTTGTGTAATTTCCTTCATATGGATAAGCACGTCCTCGATCTAACTCCAAGATCCACTGGGCAACATTGTCTAGGAAGTATCTATCATGTGTAATAGCGACAACTGTTCCTTCATATTTACTTAAATGTTGCTCAAGCCATAAAACAGATTCAGCATCTAAATGATTAGTTGGCTCATCAAGTAGTAGTAGATCAGGTTTTTGAAGTAATAGTTTGCATAGTGCAACACGGCGTCTCTCTCCACCGGATAATACTTTTACATCCGCCTCAGGGGGTGGACAACGCAGCGCGTCCATTGCCTGCTCTAACTGGGAATCTAGATCCCAAGCATTGCGGTGATCTAATTGTTCTTGCAGCGCTCCCATCTCAGCAAGTAATTTGTCATAATCTGCCGCAGGGTTTGCCATCTCTTCACTGATCGCGTTAAATCTATTTAATAAACCAATAGTCTCTGAAACACCCTCTTGCACATTCTCTAATACATTTTTATCCTCATTAAGTGATGGCTCCTGCAGCAAAATACCGACGCTGTAACCAGGGGTTAGATACGCCTCACCATTTGATGGTTGTTGAAGGCCGGCCATAATTTGTAGCACCGTTGATTTACCCGCACCATTTGGTCCGAGCACACCAATCTTGGCGCCGGGCAAGAACATCAAGGTGACATCATCAAGAATTACTTTGTCGCCATGGGCCTTACGCGCCTTTTTCATCGTGTAAATAAACTCAGCCATAGGTGCAAACCTTACCTGTTGTAATCGGTAGACTTATCCCTACAAATCCACATAAATGCGCCTGTAGCTCAGTCGGATAGAGCGAATGCCTTCTAAGCATTAGGTCGCAGGTTCGATTCCTGCCAGGCGCGCTTTGAAGGTAATTATCAGAGGCTCTAGTGGTTAATTTTGCACATAACTCGTTAAATTTTTTATCGCAAGGTATTTAAATTAAAAAAATTTAAATACCTGAATAGGCAAATAGCTGAAGATTTAAAAAGCTCGCACTGGCCGGACGTAGTAGGTGTAGCTCTTGAAGAGCTCGTTCTGGCTACCACTGTTGAAGTGCTGGCCCCACGCGACGTTCGCATTGCCCTCTGAAGAAGACCAGTAGGACATAGACACGAACCCCGCCGCACCTGGTCCTGTGTTGATAGTTCCACCACTGCAAACTGTTGCATCAGAGCTCCAGGCCACTCCTCTTGCCCACTTACACATCTGGTTTAGCTCATCCTTTGATGGCAAATACCAATCAGATAAATTATTTGGTCCTCTGTATGCTCTAGCGATAGTTCCAGCTTTGCTGGCAGCAGCGTCTTGTGAAACCATGGCAAGGGTATTTCGATAGCCCCAACCTATTGCAGTTGCCGTTGCAGTCTCTGGAGCGCTGGCGTTACTAACTAAAGTGTTTGTGTTTCCAGACCAATCATAGCCATTATCTGTCCAGAGACTAGCTCCAGCAGTTGGAGCAGCCTCTAAGTAGTAACACTTAGAATTATATTGACTACCTGTTGCGGTGTAGCTTGGTCCACAATTAAATCCAGTAGTTGAAGCATAAAATACTCGCCCACCCCCTGGGCCAATATCGCCAACTAAATAGCCATTACCGCTCATCTTTACCGCCACATTGGTAAGTCCATCTGCTTGAAATGGCGTTAGTGATGTATTTGCATACTTATTATTTATACTAAATGTTGCTCCCGTAAAGCTAAATGTGTCATTAGTAGCAGATGGAATTATTGTCCAAGAGGCGT
>KB900399.1 GCA_000378865.1 actinobacterium SCGC AAA278-I18
CTATCCAATTTTGCAGGCCGCCGACATTTTGTTGTATCAAGCAGATTTTGTGCCAGTAGGAGAAGATCAACGCCAACATATTGAGTTAACTCGAGATCTTGGACAACGATTTAACAGTAAATACAAAGAGGTTTTTAATATTCCACAAGCTCAGATTATTAAATCTTTAGCCAAGATTAATGACCTACAAGATCCAACTGCAAAAATGAGTAAATCTGCTACCTCTATGTCTGGTGTAATTGAGCTACTTGATTCACCTGAGGTAACAATAAAGAAGTTTAAATCATCAGTAACTGATGCTGGCAAAGAGGTTAAATTTGATGAGAAAGAAAAAGCAGGTATTTCAAATCTTCTAACAATACATTCTGCATTCTCTGGCAAGTCAATTAAAGATATTGAGAGTGAGTTTGCTGGTAAAGGGTATGGAGATTTTAAAACTCAAGTTGCAGAGATTGTTGTTGCCGCTTTAGATCCAATTCGCAAACGAACTGAAGAGTTAATGAGTGATCAAGGTGAACTACTTAAAATCTTAAAGAGTGGAGCAGATAAAGCAAATGAGGTTGCTAGTAAAACATTAACTGATGTTTATGCTGGCCTGGGTCTGATTAAAAATGGCTAAGCGTTTTACAGCATTACTTATCTCAATCTTTCTAACCACCACACTCCTTACTCCTTCAACTCAAGCAGCGGGCACAAAGATTGCCATCGCCTATGAGGCTGGGGGCAAAGGTGATAATGGGATTAATGATCTTGCATCATTAGGGCTAGAAAGAGCGATAAAAAAGAACAATATCTCTCGCCTTGATGTTAGAGAGCAGATCACCGATGGCACATTAGGGGATCGAATTACCAGAGTTAGATTTCTAGCAAAAAGTAGGTATCAATTAATTATTTGCGTTGGCGCAGGCTATGCCGACACAGTCAGGCGAATCTCAATTGAGTTCCCCAATACCCAATTTGCGATAATTGATGATCAATCTGTGGCGATGACCAATGTTTCAAACCTCTCATTTGCAACCGAGGAGGGCATATATCTAGCCGCCTCCGCCTTAGCGTTGGCAAGTAAGAGCGGAAAGATTGGATTTATCGGTGATAAATCTGAGGCGAGTGCAGTTAATTATTCCCAAGTATTTGCTAGGGGGGCAGTAGCTGCAAACTCAAAGATTAAAGTGAGCAGTAAATTACTTGATGACTCAACTGCTGATGAGGTTAAGACTCAGGTTGCAACCGGTATTGATCAATTATTCTCAACCTGGG
Organism: actinobacterium SCGC AAA278-I18; assembly: GCA_000378865.1. Taxonomy (GTDB): domain Bacteria; phylum Actinomycetota; class Actinomycetes; order Nanopelagicales; family Nanopelagicaceae; genus Nanopelagicus. The sequence continues at coordinate 1,258 of KB900399.1, forward strand.
CAAGATCAGATGAGGTTATCGCCACCATTGCCGCCCTTAATGACGGTAGTAAACAGGTATTAATCTCTGGACTTCTTCCTGATCAGTACTTTCTAAATTTCACAATTGGTAAGAAGAATCAGTATTTAACAATTAGTAAGCGGTTTGATTTAGCGGTTGAACAGGTGATTTCAGCCGAGGTAGCTGGAAAGGGTATTTTAGATATCTTAGATAGTAAGAAAGGCATCTATGGCCATCGCTATAACATTAAGGATGGCGGCGTAGTTGTTAAGACAGTCAGTGGAGCAGCCTTTCCAGCAAAAGTTCTTTCTATTATGGCTGATTTAAAGGCTGGGAAGGTTAAAAACTTTAAACCCTAAAGTTAGGCTTTATTCTTATCTAAAGAAATCGTAATAAAACACAGGTGAGCCACTTTTATAAATCAGATGATCTGCCCGATAGAGTCGTCCTACGATCAACCCAAACCTTTTGGGTCCTAAGTCCTTGGGAGGGATTTTGAAAAAATCATATAAAGTAATTGTGGCTATCGCAGCTGCATCACTAGTTACATCAGTTGCAGTAGCACCAGCTAATGCAGCAGGAGCTAAGCAGAAGGTTTGCGTTGCGCTAGATACTGGCGGAATCAACGATAAATCATTTAATCAGACCTCGTATGCAGGAGCTACTGCCTCTAAAACAAAAGGCTGGGCATCATCTGTTGAGTACTTACCAGCAGCATCATCTTCTGAGTACGGTCCAAATATCAAGAAGTTTGTTGATAAGAAGTGTACATACATTATTGGTATCGGCTTTGCAGTTGCTGACGCAATTATCGCTTCCGCAGAAGCAAACCCATCAATTAAGTACGCAATCGTCGACCATGATGGTTTAAAGAATTTCTCAACTAAGATCCCAAATGTAAAGGGATTAACTTTCAATACAAATGAGAACTCATTCCTAGCTGGTTATCTTGCAGCTGGATACTCAAAGTCAAACGTAGTAGCAACTTACGGCGGAGCACCATATCCAACAGTTACAATCTTTATGGACGGCTTTGCTAAAGGTGTTGCGTACTACAACGACATACATGGTAAATCTGTAAAGGTTCTTGGTTGGGATCCTGCTAAACCAAGTGCTGGCACAATGGTTGGAGATTTTTCTAGCACTAATAAAGCGCTTTCAATCTCACAAAACTTCGAACTACAAGGTGCAGATGTAATTTTCCCTGTTGCCGGTGGTTTGGGAGCAACAACTGCTGATAACAGTTTGAAATCTGGCAAGTCTGTAACAATTGGAGTTGACGCAGATTTCCACCTTACTGCACCTCAATATGACAAGGTCATTTTGATATCAGTACTTAAGGGATTGAGTGAATCCGTACAAGCTGCTGTTAAAGAAGCTTATGACGGTAAATTCTCAAACGCGCTATATGTTGGAACACTAAAGAATAAGGGTGTTGGATTATCACCACTTTATTCTCCAATGAAGGCATCTATCTCACCTAAATTGCTAAGTGAGTTAAATGATCTTCAAACAAACGTAGCGGGTGGATATATCTCTGCTAAGTAATTGATCGACTAATTGGTAGTCGATCGGTAAGATCGCTGGGTGAGTTAAGAAATTAACTCACCCAGTTTTATTTTAAAGAACTTGAATTGAGGAATAAATGTCACTGGAGTTAAAAGCAATCACTAAAACTTTTGGTGATTTAACTGCCAATGATTCAATAGATCTTAAAGTTGCAAAAGGTGAAATCCATGCCATCTTAGGTGAAAATGGTGCTGGCAAATCAACCCTTATGAATATTGTTTATGGGTTGTTACAAGCAGATTCTGGAAGTATTTGGGTAGATGGAAATGAAGTAAAGATAAATGAACCATCCGATGCGCTTAATGTTGGTATTGGTATGGTGCATCAGCACTTTATGTTGGTTCCAGTCTTTACAGTTGCCGAAAATATTGTATTAGGGCATGAAACTTCAAAGCGAGGATTGCTTTCGCTAACAGAAGCAAAAGAGCAAATAAATAAAATTGCTACTGAATTTAAGTTTGAGATAAATCCTGATGATTTAATTGAAAATTTACCGGTAGGAGTCCAGCAACGAGTAGAAATAATTCGGGCTTTAATGTATGAAGCTAAGGTATTAATTTTAGATGAGCCAACTGCAGTCTTAACTCCACAAGAGACTGATGAATTACTTAATATGATGAAAATTCTCAAAGCTAAAGGCACATCGATAATATTTATTACCCATAAACTTCGTGAAGTTAAAGCGGTAGCAGATAAAATCACAATTATTAGATTGGGAAAAGTAGTAGGAATCGCATCTCCTTCTACGACGCAAGAAGAGCTTGCCAACTTAATGGTGGGACGCCCAGTTGACTTAAGCCCAAATCGCTCAATTTCTAATGTAGGAGCAAATGTTTTAAGTGTTACTAATTTAAATATTTATGATTTTGCAGGACGTGCAATTATAAAAAACTTAAACCTAGATATTAAAGCTGGTGAGATACTGGCAATAGCTGGTGTGCAAGGTAATGGACAAACTGAATTAGTTCGGGCAATTATGAACTTAGAAGAGAATACAACTGGTTCTGTTAAGTTAGAAGAAGTTGAAATATTAGGCAAGTCAGTTAATCAGACCCTAGATTCAGGTATCGCTTATATCCCAGAATCTCGCGAAGTAGATGGTCTCATTGGAAGTTTTACAATTGCTGAGAATTTAATACTTGATACTCACGACACAAAACCATTTGCAAGTTTCGGGCAACTATCTGCCACTGATATTGCAAGCAATGCAACAGCGCTTAAGAAAGAGTTTGATATCAGAGCTCAAAGCATTTTTGATACCGCAAATTCCCTCTCTGGTGGAAATAAACAGAAAGTCGTTTTAGCTCGTGAATTATCTAGAACAGTTAAGTTAGTTGTAGCAGCTCAGCCAACTAGAGGACTTGATGTTGGATCAATTGAATTTGTGCATGAGCGCTTACTGGCAGAGCGAAATGCTGGGCGGGCGGTATTACTTATTAGCACTGAGCTTGATGAAGTCACTGCGCTAGCTGATCGAATTGCTGTTATCTATAGGGGTGAAATTTTAGGAGTAGTTGATTCAAGTGTTACTCGAGAAAAGCTTGGTTTGATGATGGCAGGTATAAAGTAAATGGTTAAAATTGAAAAAATTAAGAACAATATAGTATTACCCATTTATGCTTTTATTTTTGCGTTTTTTATTGGGGGTTTAGTAATTGTATTTTCTGACCCCGAGGTCATGAGTAATATTAAATCCCCAGGTAAATTTTTAACTTCTGCTGGTGCAAAAATTGGGAATGCATACTTAGCTGTTTTTCAAGGTTCAATTTATGATATCAATCTGGCTAGAGGAGAATCATTCTTTAAGGGTTTTTATCCTTTGTCAGAAACTATAGTCACAGCCACACCATTAATACTTACTGGACTTGCAGTTACATTAGCTTTTAGGTCTGGTCTATTTAATATAGGTGCACAAGGGCAATTTATTTTTGGCGCAATTGGCGCCTCTTATGTTGGTTTTCACTTTGACCTTCCACCAGTAATTCATCCGATCGCCTCAATTCTAGCTGGAGTGTTTCTTGCAGGAATCTATGGCGGCATTGTTGGTTTATTAAAAGCTAAAACTGGCGCACATGAAGTAATCGTAACAATTATGCTCAACTATGTTGCTGGCTTTTTTATTCTTTGGCTACTAAAGACAACACTATTTCTGCGTCCAGGTCGAATTGATCCAATAGCCCCAGAGGTTAGTGAGAATTCCAGATTGCCTCTATTGTTAGGAAAAGATTTACGAATTCATGCAGGAATTTTTATTGCTTTACTTGCTGCACTATTTGTATGGTGGCTACTAGCAAAGAGCACTTTAGGGTTTAAGTTTAGAGCGGTAGGATCTAATGCAAATGCTGCAAGATCTGCCGGTATTTCAATCCCATTTGTAACAACTCTAACTATGGTTTTATGTGGTGCACTTGCTGGATTAGGTGGTGCTGTGCACGTTCTTGGTACAGAGCATGCATTAACAAGCGGAATAGGCGGATCACTTGGTTTTGATGCAATTACTGTCGCTTTGCTGGGTAGAGCAGCCCCACTGGGCACTGTTGTGGCTGCATTTTTGTTTGCGGCTCTGCGAACAGGTGGCGTCACACTTCAATCTAATACTGGTACCCCAGCAGAAATAATTCAGGTCATACAGGCATTAATTGTTTTATTTATCGCGGCTCCAGCACTTGTAAAAGGCATTTTCCGATTAAAAAATACTTCAGCAGAGAAAACATTAACTGCCAAAGGTTGGAATGGTTGATGCATAACCTAACAGTTCAACAACGCCGCCAGCTCCGTGGGTTAATTACTATGTTTGTTTTAACATTATTTGGCGCTTATGTTTTTTACTTCAATTCTGACAAGACTGAACCAATTACATTTGGATTTATTGTTGGCGATGAGTGGAAGCTTATAAAAGAGTGGGTTATCGTTTCAAAAACAGGTGCAGGGATATTTCTTTCACTATCTATAGTTGGAGTATTAGTTGGGTATTTACAACTTAGATCAAAGCGCACCCTTAGCCTTTCCAGTTTTATTTTTGGTTTTAGCTTTATTATGGCATTTCTTTGCTGGGCAGCTAGCGGTAAATTTATACCATTCACTGGTTTATTGCAGGGCGCGCTTATGCTTTCAGTGCCCTTAATTTTTGGTTCAATGTCTGGTTTGCTTTGTGAAAAATCAGGAGTAATTAATATTTCCATAGAAGGACAATTACTTGCCGCAGCTTTCGTATCAGGTATTGTCGCAAGTTTAACTAAGAGTTCAATTTGGGGGCTAGTAGCAGCACCATTTGCGGGTGCATTGATTTCCTTATTGCTTGCAGTATTTGCCATTAAATATGCAGTTGATCAGGTAATTATTGGCTTTGTTATAAATGTGTTAGTAATTGGATTTACTGGATTTATTTATACAGAACTATTAATTCCTTATGAAGCAACTTGGAATACTGGACCAAGTTTTTCAGCGATAGCAATTCCGATACTTTCTAAGATTCCTATTATTGGGCCAGTGCTCTTTAATCAGACAATCATTATTTATTTTATGTATTTGATAGTAATTGCAATTCAGATTGCATTATTTAAGTCAAGATGGGGGCTACGAACAAGAGCAATCGGTGAGATGCCTATCGCAGCTGATTCTGTAGGAATTAATGTGAATAGATTGCGATTTTGGAATGTGATATTAGCTGGATTTGTTGCCGGTATTGGTGGCGCATATTTCACAGTTGGCTCTGTAGGTGGCTTTACTAAGCAAATGACTGCTGGTGCAGGTTTTATTGCACTTGCAGGTTTAATCTTTGGAAAGTGGACACCAAAGGGTGCGGTAATTGCGGCGCTATTCTTTGGTTTTGCTGACAACTTACAAGGCACATTAACCATCATTGGCGTACCGATTCCATCCGAATTTATGTTAATGGTTCCTTATGTTGCGACAATAATTGCTGTCTCAGGCGTAGTTGGAAGGGTCCGTGCACCGGCGGCAGATGGAATTCCATACTCACGCGGTAATAAATAGTTAATTTTCGTAGGAGAATTACCCCATGGAAATAAATTGGGATCAGCTACATCAGGCCGCAAAAGAGGTAATGAAAAATGCCTATGCTCCATACTCAAAATTTAAAGTAGGAGTCGCTGGTTTAGTTTCTGATGGCAGGGTTGTGGTTGGTTGTAATAGCGAGAATGCAAGCTATGGCGTCGGCTTATGTGCTGAGTGTGGATTGGTTTCTTCTTTAACTGCAACAGGTGGCGGGCGATTAGTTGCAGTTGTTTGTGTTGATGGCAATGGTGATTATTTATCACCGTGTGGAAGATGTCGGCAATTATTATTTGAGCATGGTGGCAATGAGATGTTATTTATGACCCCAGAAGGCCCAAAACCATTTTCAACCTTACTGCCTTGGGCGTTTGGTCCAGAGGATCTTAAATAAATGAGTGAAAGATTTGGCGCAGTAGAGATAATTTCAGCAAAACGAGATAAGCAAGTTTTACGCGATGAGCAAATTGATTGGACTGTTGATGCATATACTCGTGGATTAATAGCTGATGAGCAGATGTCAGCACTGCTAATGGCAATACTCTTAAATGGAATGAATAACAAAGAGATCTCTCGATGGACTGATGCCATGGTTGCAAGTGGTGAAAAAATGAACTGGTCCATGTTAGATCGACCAACAGTTGATAAGCATTCAACTGGTGGTGTTGGAGATAAAATTACACTTCCACTTGCGCCATTAGTTGCTGCATGCGGGGCAGCAGTTCCACAACTTTCTGGTCGCGGACTTGGCCACACCGGTGGCACGTTAGACAAGTTGGAATCAATTAAAGGCTGGAAAGCAAACCTTTCTAATACTGAGATGTTAAAGGTAATTCAAGAGTGCGGTGCGGTCATTTGTGCAGCTGGTACTGGTTTGGCTCCCGCTGATAAAAAACTTTATGCCCTACGTGATGTAACTGGGACTGTAGAGGCAATCCCATTAATTGCATCTTCTATTATGAGTAAGAAAATAGCAGAGGGAACAAGTGCATTAGTTTTAGATGTTAAGACTGGTTCTGGTGCTTTTATGAGTGATCCAACGGATGCAGCATTACTTGCTAGAACAATGGTTGATTTAGGAAAACGTGCCAGTGTTACTACTAGAGCGCTAGTCACCGCGATGGATATCCCGTTGGGATTAACTATTGGTAATTCATTAGAAATAAGGGAAACTCTTGAAGTCTTATCAGGAGGAGGGCCTAGTGATATTGTTGAACTTACCTTAATACTTGCTAATGAGATGCTAGATGCAGTTGGAATTAAGCCAAAGACTGATCCGGCAACAGCACTTAAAAATGGTATGGCGATGGATGTTTGGCGCAAGATGATTGCAGCACAAGGTGGCGATAATGATGCACCCCTGCCAGTTGCTAAGGAAAAGTTGGAGATCAAAGCAAATTCTTCTGGAAAATTATTAACTTTAGATGCAATGAAGGTTGGCGTAGCTGCTTGGCGGTTAGGTGCTGGTAGACAAAAACAAGGTGAGATTTTGCAACTTGGTGCAGGTATTGAGATTCATGCAAAGCCTGGAGATATTGTTAAAGAAGGCGAAAAGATTTTAACTTTACACACTGATGAATCAGGCAGATTTGATCGAGCAAAAGAGGCATTAGTTGGTGCATTTTCTATTGGCGGCCAAAATGATCCAGTAAAGCGATTACCATTAGTAATTGAACGAATTGAGGGGTAAGTGTCACTTACAAATACACCAATAGCTGATCAAATAAAGCGAGTTCCAAAGGCGCTTTTACATGATCATTTAGATGGTGGCTTACGCCCACAAAGTATTATTGAGCTTGCCCAAAAGATTGGCTATAAGAAACTTCCAACTGATGATCCAAAGAAATTAGCAGAGTGGTTTGAAGAGTCCTGTAATTCGCACTCACTAGTTCGCTACCTTGAGACTTTTTCCCACACAATTGCGGTAATGCAAACAAAGGAAGCAATTATTCAGGTAGCGCGGGAGTGCGCAATTGATTTAGCAAGAGATGGTGTTGTTTATGCTGAGGTTAGGGGAGCACCAGAGCTATTTACCGAACAAGGTTTATCTATAGATCAAGTAGTTGAGGCAACAACTGAAGGTTATAAACAAGGAATGGCAGAGGCTGCAAAAGAGGGTAAGAAAATAAGAGTTGAATCATTACTTTGCGGGATGAGACAAAATAATAGATCGCAAGAGGCCGCAGCAGCTGTCGTTAAGTATCGCAATAAAGGTGTAGTTGGTTTTGATATTGCCGGTCCTGAGGATGGTTTTCCACCAACTAATCAATTAGATACTTTTGAATACTTAAGAAAAGAGAACGCCCACTTTACGATTCATGCTGGTGAGGCTTATGGCTTGCCATCTATTTGGGAGGCAATCCAAATCTGTGGGGCTGAAAGATTGGGCCATGGCGTTCGGATTATTGATGACATTGATTTCTCAGGTAGCACACCAAAATTAGGCCCACTTGCCTCTTATGTTCGTGACCGTCGAATTCCACTTGAGCTTTGTCCAACCTCTAATCTTCAAACAGGGGCAGCTAAAACATACGCAGAACACCCTATTGGAAAATTAGCCAAACTTCGTTTCCGAGTAACACTTAATACCGATAACCGCCTAATGAGTAATACATCTATGACGCATGAGATGAGTCAATCTGTTAAATCATTTGATTGGAAGTTTGCTGACCTGCAACGGGTAACCGTTAATGCGCTTAAGAGCTCATTTATTCCATTTGAAGAGCGGCTTGAGATTATTGAAAAGGTTGTAAAGCCGGCATACACAGCAATATCTGCTGAATAAGTTTAAAGACCGATTGGGTGCCAGACTGTTTTTTGTTCCATAAAACCTAAGATCCGCTCTGGATGATTAGATGGAGTAAATCTAAATACTCGTTTTAAGTTATCTGCACCTACAAGTTTTAACTCCTCCTCTTGCTTCTTAGAAAGTCCGGCAACATCGACACCATCAATCTCCATATGAGAGCCAACCCAAGGGGCTAACTCAGCAGTTTTGCCAGTTAATATATTTACAACTCCAGCCGGTAGATCACTTGTGGCTAGTGCTTCACTCAAGGTAATCACTGGAAGCGGGTAGCTCTCACTAGCTATCAATACAGCAGTATTACCACCTGCTAGTACTGGGGCTAATGTTCTAACTGCACCAAGTAATGAAGGTTTGCTTTCAGCAAATACTGCTACTACACCAAGTGGTTCAGGTGTTGTGAAGTTATAAAACGGACCTGATACTGGGTTAAGAGATCCAGTTACTGAGGATAATTTGTCACACCATCCGGAGTACCAAACCCAGGTATCAATTGCCTCATCTACTTGGGTCTTTGCAGCCTTATTACTTACTCCCTCAAGTGCACATATTTCATCGACAAATTGTTCACTTCGGCCCTGCATAATCTCAGCGATTCGATACAAAATCTGGCCACGATTAAATGCAGTTGCATTAGCCCAACCAGATTGGGCGGCCTTAGCTGCTACAACTGCATCTCGTAAATCTTTTCTAGATGCCATAGCAGGATTAGCAATAAATTTCTTATAAGCACCCTTTATTTCATAAACTCGGCCAGACTCACTCCTTGGGAATGCCCCCGCTATAAATAACTTATATGTTTTATTAATATCTAATCTACTCATTTGCTTACCTTCGCATCTGAGGCTAAGTAACCGGCAAGTCCATGTCGACCACCTTCACGTCCCCAACCAGACTCCTTATAGCCACCAAATGGACTTGCTGGATCAAATTTATTAAAGGTATTAGCCCAGATTACGCCAGCCTTTAATTGCTTTGCTGCCCATAAAATCTTTGCACCTTTATCACTCCAAATACCGGCGGACAATCCATACATACTATTGTTTGCCTTTTCAATTCCTTCAGCAGGAGTTCTAAAGGTGAGTACAGATAAAACCGGCCCAAATATTTCATCCCTTGCAATTCGATGAGATTGTGAGACTCCAGTAAATATTGTTGGCGGATACCAGTAACCTTTGGTTGGTAACTTGCACTCAGGTGACCATCTATTAGCACCCTCGGCATCTCCAGTATTTGAAATCTCATGGATTCTCTTTAATTGCTCCTTTGAGTTAATTGCGCCCAGATCGGTATTTTTATCCATTGGATCACCTACTCGAATTAAGCTCATTCGCTTCTTTAATTTTTCAATAACCTCATCAGATACATTCTCTTGGATTAGCAGACGTGAGCCAGCACAACAAACATGTCCTTGATTAAAGAAAATACCATTAACAATTCCCTCAACCGCTTCATCAATTGCTGCATCATCAAAGACAATATTGGCAGCCTTACCACCTAACTCTAAGGTGGCACTTTTCTTAGTTGCAGAGATTGAACGTGCAATTGCCTTGCCTACTTCTGTTGAACCGGTGAATGCAATTTTGTTTATATCTGGGTGGTTTACTAAAGCAGCACCAGTTATGCCATCACCAGTAACAATATTTACTACACCCTCTGGCAAGCCTGCTTGTTGGCAAACTTGGGCAAATAGCAATGCTGTTAGCGGAGTAGTCTCTGCTGGTTTTAATACAACAGTATTACCGGCAGCAAGTGCTGGCGCAATCTTCCATGCAAGCATAAGTAATGGAAAGTTCCATGGAATTATCTGACCCACCACGCCAAGTGGTTTTGGTTTATTACCAACGCCGGCATACTCTAATTTATCTGCCCAACCTGCATGATAAAAAAAGTGTGCTGCAGCAAGTGGAATATCAGTATCACGGGACTCTCTAATCGGCTTGCCATTATCTAATGTCTCAACAACTGCAAACTCTCGAGCTCGCTCCTGCAAAATACGAGCAATTCGGTATAGATACTTGCCACGCTCTTTAGCTGGTAACTTTGACCAAACCTTAGTAAATGCTGATCTAGCGCTTTTAACCGCTAAATCAATATCTAATTTATCGGCATATCCAACCTTAGATAGCAGCTCCTCATTTGCTGGATTAATAGTGTTAAAACTTTTTCCTTTTTTTGGCTCCACAAATTTGCCACCAATAAATAATCCATAGGAGGATGCAATATTTGCGATCGCCTTAGATTCAGGTGCGCTGGCGTACTCAAAGCTGCTCACAACACCACCTAATCCATCGTTACGTAATTAGCACTAGCGTAGTGCCCAGTACGTAACTTCATTCGCTGCATTAATAAATCATTTAAAAGCGCACTTGCACCGATTCTAAACAGGGATGGCTTAAGCCACTCTGAACCTGCTGTCTCATTTACCAAGACCAACTGCTTTATTGCATCCTTAGTAGTTCTAATTCCACCTGCTGGCTTTACGCCAATTCTGGTGCCAGTCAATGCGAAGTAATCTCTAACCGCCTCTAGCATTACCAAAACAACTGGAGCGGTAGCAGCAGGTGCAACCTTGCCGGTACTTGTCTTAATAAAATCAGCACCAGCTAACATTGCAAGGTAAGAAGCTTTTCTAACATTGTCATATGTAACTAACTCACCTGTTTCTAAAATTACCTTTAAGTGTGCTTTATTTCCACACAACTCTTTAATAACTTTAATCTGATCAAAAACTTCACCTAAATGACCAGATAGAAATGCACCACGATCAATCACCATATCTATCTCATTTGCACCAGCATCAATAGCATCTTGGGTATCTAGTTTTTTAACTGTAAGTGTTGCTCTGCCGGATGGGAAAGCGGTTGCAACCGCTGCAACTGCAACATCACCGCCACCAATTGCATCTAACTCAGTACGAGCAATCTTTACCATGTCGTTGTAGACACAGATTGCACCAACTGAAGGAACTGTTAAATCGGTTGGATCTGGCCGAACTGCTTTTGCACAAAGTGCTTTTACTTTTCCTGCAGAGTCAGCACCTTCTAAAGTTGTTAGATCAACCATACTAATTGCCATATCAATTGCCCAAGCTTTACTTGTTGTTTTAATACTTCTAGTTGCCAGCATCGATGCTCTTGCCTCTGCACCAACCTGATCAACTGGAGGTAGGTCAGATAAAAACTTCTTTAACGAGACCTCACTACCATCGACAATCATGAGAGTACTTTAGTCAATGCCTGCTTAATTTGCGAGATCAATAAATTAGCCTCAGATTTAGTATTACAAACTACCTCGATATAACACTTTAACTTTGGCTCAGTGCCACTAGGCCTAATAATTACTCTAATCTCATTGGCATATTTCATTCGAATTCCAGGTGTTGGCATAGTCTTAGAGTCATTTAAATCCTCAACTGACTGCAGCGTAAAGCCTGCTAACTCCTTAGGTGGGTTATTACTTATTTTGTTAAGCAGGTTATCAATCTTTACTAAATCGGTGAAGCGGATATAGATCTGATCTGTGGCATGAAAACCAAACTCATTACCGATATTCTGTAGATAATCAATAAGTGAAGTGCCAGATTTCTTTAAATCACCAGCTAGTTGGGCAAGTAGTAGTGCAGCGCTAATTCCATCCTTATCATTTACATTATCTGGATCTACGCAGTAGCCAAGCGCCTCTTCATAACCATAACCTAAGTTTTCAACTTTAGAGATCCACTTAAAGCCGGTTAGAGTTTCATAAAACTTAACACCATTTTTCTCTGCAATTTTGGCCAATAGTGAGGATGAGACAAGCGAGTTAGCAAATGCTTTACCAGTAACCTTATTATTTTCAATAAGATATTTACCAAGAATTACTCCAACCTCATCACCACGTAGCATTCGCCAGCCACTTTCTGGATCATTTACTGCAACTGCGCATCTATCTGCATCTGGATCATTAGCTATTACTAGATCAGCATTATGTTTTTTGGCATACTCAATTGCCAGATCAATTACACCAGCCTCCTCTGGATTTGGAAATGGAGTAGTTGGAAAATTAGGATCTGGTTCATTTTGTTCACTCACAAGAAGCAGGTCATTAAAGCCAGCTTTTTTAAATATTGATACAAAGGTCTCTGCTCCCACCCCATGGAGTGCGGTATAAATAATCTTTAATTTACTTGCAGTTGTAGCTAATCTTGCAACCAATGAGATGTAGTCAGAGACTACCGACTCATCAACAGTTTCAAAGGAGTTTGATCGAGCAGGTGATAGCCCTGCCTTTGCTATCTCATCTGAGATCATATGATCGACGGGTGAGGTTATTTGAGAGCCTCGGTAATTAACACCTAAAACTGTGCTACCAAAATAAACCTTATAACCGTTATCTGAGGCTGGATTATGGCTAGCAGTAACCATAATTCCAACATCTGTCTTTAGTTTGTTAACCGCAAAGGCTAATACGGGAGTAGGTAGCATTCTTGGTAATAGATAAGTTTTAATCCCAGCACCGGCAAATATCTCAGCACTATCTTGCGCAAACTCCTTTGATCCATGGCGGGCATCTCTGCCAATTACAACTGAGGTTAAATTATTTTTCTTCATAAATGAAACAATGCCAGCTGCGGTTCTACTAACAACTGCGCGATTCATGCAGGAAGGGCCAGGGCCAATCAGACCTCGTAATCCAGCAGTACCAAACTGCAAAAACCCATTAAAGCAGCGGCTTAACTCTTTTTCATTATTCTCTGCTAACCATTTGCCTAACTGCTCTGCAGTTTTCTGATCTGGATCATTTTTAATCCACTCTTCAACTTCAAGACGTAGCTGATCTGAGATCACAGCTTAGGCAACACCTTTGCTAAGAGATTTCCCATGCGATCAGCGGCAGCTTTACCAGCAGCAATTACCTCAGCATGATTTAACTTCTCACCAGTTACACCAGCTGCAGCATTTGTCACAAGTGATATTGCAAGAATTTGTGCACCGAGCGCATGCGCAGCAATCGCCTCTGGCACCGTTGACATACCAACTAGATCTGCGCCCATTGTGCGCATCATCTTAATTTCTGCAGGAGTTTCATATGAAGGTCCACGCCAATGCACATAAACCCCTTCCGCAAGTGATGGATCCTCTGCCTTTACTAATTCGCGCAGTCGCTTGCTATAAAGATCGGTCAGATCAACAAAATCTGCACCAATTAACGGAGATGCAGCAGTTAATGAGATGTGGTCTTTAATTAAAACTGGCTGACCAACTTTGTAATCAGTATTAATACCTCCACAAGCATTTGTTAAAACAATTGTCCGACAACCTGCTTTAACTGCAGTTCTAACTGCGTGAGCAACTGGTTCCATACCTAAACCCTCATAAAAATGAGTTCTACCTAAGAAAACTAATGCATTCACAGAGTTTGCTAATTTATAAGTTCTAACCTTGCCGCCATGACCTACAACAGTAGGAGCTGGAAAGCCGGGCAGATCGGTAACTGCAAACTCATGTTCTGCTTTTCCAAGTGCATCAGCAGCTGAAATCCATCCAGAACCCATAACCAATGCCACATCATGTTTTTCTACACCAGTTATCTTGGTAATCGCCTTTGCAGCGGCTTCTGCAGTACCAATCGGGTCTTTATAAAGATCACTCATATGACAAACTTATCCTAAATAATTACTTATTTTTAGTTCTGGCCAATTATATCCAAGCGAGATGATCATCTTGCGTAGTAGCGGCAGGGATAAGCCAATAATTCCACTGGGATCACCCTCAATATTTGTAATGAAGGGTGCGCTTAAGCCATCTAATGTAAAACCACCTGCTACATGTAATGGTTCACCAGAGTCTACATAATCAATTATCTCTTCATCACTCATCTGTGCAAACTGCACTTTAGATGTAGATCTTTCACTTAACTCAATACCTTGCTTTAAATCAATTAAACAATGACCAGTATGCAAGTAGCCAGATTTTCCGCTTAATTCTTTGCATCTATTAATAGCATTTTCTCTACTTCCAGGTTTACCAAGTGACTTACCATCAAACTCAAATGTTGAATCACATCCAATAATTAATGAATCAGCAGGGGCCTCATCTTTAACGGTATGAGCTTTTAAAATAGCTAAGGCAATAACTAGTTCAGCAGGAGATAGTGATAATAATTCTTGCGCCTCTTCATCAACACCACTGATAATAACCTTCGGTTTAATTCCAGCACTCTCAAGAAGCCGCAATCTTGATGTTGATGAGGAGGCGAGAATTATTTGAACCATTATGCAGGTAACCTTATTACATGACATTCCCATTTGTTGGCCTAATTACTGGTGACTGGGCGAGGGCAGTTTATGAAAATGAGGGTCGCAAACTTGGGGTGGGAGTTAAATTTGGCTCAAGCCATTTCAGTCCAGATCAACTAATTGAGTTTTCTAAAGATTGCCAATTGCTCTGTGTTGAGCCAGACCTTATTTCCATCTCTGTTATTAAGACAGTTGAGCGCTCTGGAGTGCGGATATACCCATCTAGTAAAACCTTGGAGCAACTGTCATTAATTGAGAAAACTCCAGTAACTGGTGATTGTTTTTCAATTCTAATTGCAAGATCTGCCCATAATCAGATTGCATGTTGGCCAGCAACTTTAGTTACTAATAACTTAACAATTACTCCACCACCTGGAGTAAGTAATGATCAATTAGAGCAAATACAACTTTCTGCTTTTAAATTAGTAGCCGAAATTGACTTAATTGGAGCATTTGAATTATTAGTTGATGCAGCAGATTACAAAAAACTAGTTAAAATTAATTGGCTAACTCCACTTGCGCAATATTGGAGTCAGATTGGTTCAATAACAAACTACTTCGAGCAGTATTTAAGAGCACTATTAGATTTACCACTAGGAAGCACATATGCTACTAAAGAGTTTATAATTACTGGAAAGTTAATAACCGATCAATCAAGTGATGATTACCGCCCATACTTACACCTGATGGCACGCAATCCAGATCTAAAATTTGATCAATCTAGTAAACAGGTGGGTATAGCTGGTAGTGATTTGGAGAGATTACTTACTGAAATTATTCATGCACAGCAGTACTACAGTGGTGAGATAGATGAGTAATTAAGCTCGCTTCTTATACTCAATCGCAGGGCAATGATTCATAACTGCAAGTAGTCCGGCATCTTTTGCTCGAGATATTGCTGCAGCATCAATTACATCTAACTGCAACCAAACACCCTTGACACCAATTTCAATTGCTTCATTTACAACACCACCGGCTAGTTCAGAGTTAACAAATATATCTACAACATCAATTTGTACTGGAACTTCAGATAGCTTTGCATAGCCTTTTTGGCCATGCACACTCTCTGCTTTTGGATGAACTGGAATTACCGTATGACCCTTTTGAATTAAAATCTTTGCCACCCCATATGCTGCACGTTCTGAATTATTACTTAAGCCAACTACTGCCCAAGTTTTTAAGGCAAGTAATTGATCAATTTGATCACTCATTATTTGCTCGGCCTAGTGCCCTAAATTTCCAACCAGCACTTAGCCAGCTGGTGCGATCTAATGCATTTCGGCCATCAATCATGATGGCACTTTTTACTAATGATTTTGCCTTTATCGGATCAATCTCGCGGTAAATCTTCCACTCAGTTAGGTGCAAAACTATTTCAGCATCTTTAAGTGTGTTATCAATATCTTCAGCAAATTTTAAAGCAGGAAAACGCTTCTGCGCATTTGCTATTGCCTTTGGATCATGAACGGTAACAACCGCCCCTGCTGCTTGAATTTGGGCAGCAATATCAAGTGCTGGGGAGTCGCGCACATCATCACTATCTGGTTTAAATGCTGCTCCTAAAATTGCCACCTTCTTACCTTGTAAATCATCTGATAAATCTTTTCTTACCAACTCAATAATCCGCTGTCTTGCCCGCAGATTTATGGCATCAATCTCTTTTAAGAACTCAACCGCTTGTTTAGCACCTAGCTCCTCAGCCCTTGCCATAAAGGCTCGAATATCTTTAGGTAGACATCCACCACCAAAACCAATACCTGCTTGCAGGAAACGGCTACCAATTCTTGGGTCATAGCCAATTGCTTTAGCTAAAACTGTTACATCACCACCTGCTGCCTCACATATCTCCGCCATTGCATTTATAAATGAGATCTTAGTTGCTAGAAATGAGTTAGCAGCAACCTTTACCAACTCTGCAGTTGGTAAATCAGCTCTTACCCAGGGTGTGTTCTCCGATAGATTTGCTGCATAAACCTCTTTTAAAACTTTCTCTGCTTGATCATTTACAACTCCAACTACTAACCGATTTGGGTGAAGTGTGTCCTCAACTGCAAAACCCTCTCGCAAAAACTCTGGATTCCAAGCCAAATCTGCCTTTGGATTTAATTCAAGCAACCGATTGCGAAGTCTTGTTGCTGTTCCTACTGGAACTGTTGATTTACCAACTACTAACCCACCAGCTTTTACTACCTTTGCAATACTTTCCAATGCCGAGTTCACATATGTTAAATCTGCAGCATTTCCACCTTTTACTTGTGGTGTGCCAACACAGATAAAGTGAACATCAGCATCTGCTAAATCTTTAATATCCTTAGTAAAGGTAAGGCGACCAGATTTAATTTGTGCAGTAAGTAAATCCTCAAGCTCTGGCTCATAAAAAGGCACCTTACCCTTAGCAAGTAAATCAATTTTTGATCCTTCAGTATCAAAGCCAATAACCTCAAAGCCAAGAGATGCCATACATGCAGCATGGGTTGCGCCAAGGTAGCCGGTACCAATTACTGAGAGTTTTAGTGCCATTAGAGGAGCCTACTCAAATTGGTGCAGTTATCGGCAAATATTATCTTCGGCGGTACGGGTTTTAAATTTATCAATAACCTCAACCTTCCCCGCTTTTGATGAAGATGGTGATGGTGATGGAGTTACCTCATCTACTACCGCCAAATCCTGACGTAGTCGATCCCAAAGTTGTGGAGCAAGCTCTGGATCCCATAGCACCGAGGCGGTAACACCATTTTCATTGTAATTTAAATTTGAGAGTGGAACAGTAAGTGTGCGCACACTAGAAGTAGATAATGATTTCATCTGTTTTGCTAGCAAAATTAAATCTGAGTTTTTTAGGCTGCTATCTGTGGTAACAGCAGATAGCGCTGAGTTGATAAAACTAGCCATAGTAATTGGATTTAATAGGACACCAGCACTTGTTGCCTTACGCAACACTGCCGACATAAATGATTGTTGTCTTTGCATCCGACCTAGATCACCCATCCCATCAAACTCTCTAGTTCTTACATACTTAAGTGATTCAAGACCATTTAATGTATGAACACCAGCAGGTAGTACTAAGTGGCTTTTTGGATCATCAATATCTTTTTTAGTACAAACCTCAACCCCACCAAGTGAGTCAACCACTCTGGCAAAGCCAGCAAAGTTAACCTCAACATAGTGATCAATCTTTAATTGTGTCATATTTTCAATTACTTGAATGAGTAATGGGGCATCTCCCCAATTAAAAGCAGAGTTAATCTTTGAGTAAACAGCTGGCTTAACCTTTCCCGCTTTTGTAGTGTGCTCTGGTATTAATGCATAGGTATCGCGCGGAATAGAAATCAAAACAGCTTTATCTCTTTCTTTAGAGATATGAACTAACAACATAGTGTCTGATCTTTTTCCAGCAGCGGTTGCAACTGAGCCAACTCGTAATATTTTTAACTCTTCCTTAGTTAAGCCCTCTCTGGTATCAGAGCCAACTAGTAGGTAATTAACTGCAGATGATTTCTTATCTGGCCGCTTATCTAAACCAGCAAATGCATCTACTTTTTTAGTAAAGGTACTGACTGTGCCAAAGGCAAGTGCGCTAATTGCAGAAATGGCCAGAATTGCGATCGAAATACCAGTAAAGATCCTGATACTGCGAGCAGATTTCATCTTCTTATCCTAGATTATGGGCAGGGAATAGTTGTACTCAAAATAATGATTGGAGTGGTTATGAGCGATTCATCATTTCCATCAGTCTCTGTTATTTTGCCAATTCTCAATGAAGAGCGGGATTTAGCCAATTGCATCTCAGCAATTCTTCAGCAAAACTACTCTGGAGATATCGAAGTTATTTTGGCACTTGGTCCTTCAAAAGATAAGACAAATCAAATCGCTCAGCAATTAGCAGCAGCAGACAGCAGAGTTAAATTAGTAAATAACCCAACTGGACAAACTGCAGTTGGTTTAAACCTTGCAATCGCATCTGCTAGTTTTGAGATTATTTGCCGAATTGATGGCCACTCTGAAGTCCCAAATACATACATAAAAACAGCGGTAGAGATTATGCAGCAGCAGGGCGCAGTAAATGTTGGTGGGTTAATGTATGCCGACAGCAACCAAGGTTTGCAGCGAGTGATTGCATTAGCAATGCGCTCTAAGTTAGGAGTTGGTCCATCTAAGTTTCATACTGGTGGAAAAGCTGGAGCTACTGACACGGTCTACCTTGGTACATTTAAGAAATCTGCAATTCTTGCAGCTGGTGGATTTGATGAGCGGTATA
>KB900400.1 GCA_000378865.1 actinobacterium SCGC AAA278-I18
GTTGGTACCTATGGAATGATTCGTTTTTGTATTAAATTATTTCCAGATGCTAGTAAAACATTTACACCATTAATTATTACCTTAGCTCTTATTTCAATTATTTATGGTGCATTTATGGCAATCGGTCAGCGTGATATTAAAGGGCTTATTGCTTTTACATCAATATCTCACTTTGGCTTTATAACTATGGGAATTTTTGTAATGACTACCCAAGGCATGTCAGGTGCTACCTTGTATATGGTCAATCATGGTTTTTCTACCGCCGCACTCTTTTTAATCGCTGGTTGGATGATGATGCGCAGAGGCTCCTCAACTATCTCAGATTTTGGTGGCTTACAAAGAGTTACACCAGTAATGGCATGGACATTTTTTATTGCTGGAATGTCAGGGTTAGCACTTCCTGGTCTATCTAGCTTCGTTAGCGAGTTTCTAGTATTAGTTGGCACATACACTCGCTATCCAGTAGCTGCAGTAATTGGAACTCTAGGAATAGTACTTGCTGCTCTTTATGTATTGAGTCCAATTCAAAAAACCTTGCATGGGCCAACTACTACCGGCAATGAGAAACTGAATGATCTGAGTTTGCGCGAAAAAATAGCAATAGCACCAGTAATTTTGGTAATTGTTGTGATGGGCTTTTATCCAAAGCCCGTTTTAGATCTAATTAACCCAACCGCTGAGAAGGTTTTAGTTAATGCTGGCTTTAGTGATCCAGTGGCGAAGGTAGGTAAGTAATGTTAATTGCACCATCATTGAGCTACTCATTACTTGCTCCAATCCTAATTGTTTTAGCAGGTGCTTTACTGGGTGTTTTAGTTGAAGCATTTTTAGATAAAACCCATCGAGCTGCAATTCAATTAACAATTAGTATTGGCACGCTCTTACTTTCATTACAACAACTATGGCGAATTAGAGAGCTATCCTCAACAACTGCTGCAGTTAATTCAGTAACTATTGACAAGGCTGGAATATTTCTGCAAGCAACTATAGTTTTACTTGCTTTAGTAGCTGTTTTATTAATTGCTGACCAAGAGAATTTTGTTGCTCAAGCATCTGCTGTGCCTGGCTCTAGCGAGGAGCGCAGCGCTTTAGCGGAAAAGAGCCAACAGAGTGAGATATTTCCACTCTTTTTATTTGCCGTTGCTGGCATGATGTTATTTACAGTTGCCTCTGACTTAATAACACTTTTTGTAGCGCTAGAGGTATTTTCACTACCCCTTTATTTACTAGCTGGTCTATCTCGCAGGCGCCGATTGCTTTCACAAGAGGCAGCTCTTAAGTACTTTTTACTCGGTGCCTACTCTTCAGCATTCTTCTTATTTGGCTCTGCCTTCTTATATGGATACTCCGGAACTATCTCACTTGCTGGCATAAGTGCTGCAGCAGGAAGTGCAAATGATGTTTTCCTACTAATTGGAATTATCTTTGTTTCAGTCGGATTACTTTTCAAGATTAGTGCGGTGCCATTTCACTCATGGACACCTGATGTTTATCAAGGTGCACCAACTCCAATAACTGGCTTTATGGCTGCCTGCACAAAGGTGGCGGCATTTGGTGCGATTTTGCGTATCTTCTATGTTGGGTTTGCTGACTCCCAAACACAATGGCGCCCCGTAATTACGATAATTGCAATTATTACTATGTTGTTTGGTTCATTGGTTGCAATAGCTCAACGTGATGTAAAGCGGATGCTGGCCTACTCATCAATTGCTCATGCTGGCTTTTTATTATCAGGTGTGGTTGCGCTAAATAAAGATGGCTTAGCCGCCTCTCTTTTTTATCTATTTGCTTATGGCTTTACCACCCTTGCTGCATTTGGCATTATTACTTTAATTAGAGATTCAACTGGTGAGGTCACTGATTTAAATCGCTGGGTTGGGTTAGGAAGAAAATCACCATTAGTAGCTGCTGCCTTCTCCTTCTTACTATTAAGTTTTGCTGGAATTCCATTAACCGCTGGCTTTGTGGGAAAGTTTGCAATCTTCTCAGCAGCTTATAAATCAGGTGCTATCTCATTAGTTGTAGTAGGTGTCTTGGCAAGTGCGATTGCGGCTTTCTTCTATATCCGAGTAATTATTATGATTTTCTTTACCGATCCAGTAAATGATTCAGTATCTGTAGTTATCCCATCAGTTAAAAGCAAGATTTCCATAACAATCTCGATGGTGCTCTCATTAGTTTTAGGCATTGCACCTACCCTGCTTCTTACTGCAGCAGATAATTTTGCTAACTTTGTTAAGTAATAATGAGTAAAATCGGGATTCCTAATTTAGATAAAGGACTTGAGGCATCGTTAATTGCGGACATGCAAAAAGTTGAAGATTTACTTCGTTCCCATATTAAAGGGGATTATCCATTAGTTATCGATACCTCAAGGCACTTAGTTGAGGCCGGTGGTAAGCGACTACGCCCACTTCTTACACTAATCGCTGCGCAATTTGGTGATGCTTCTAACCATGACATTATTAAAGCCGCTGTTTGTTGCGAGCTTACCCATCTTGCGACTTTATATCACGATGATGTTATGGATGATGCTGTACTAAGGCGTGGTGTTATAAGCGCAAACAAAAAATGGAATAATGCAGTTGCAATTTTGACTGGTGATTACTTATTTTCTAAAGTCTCAGATATGTTGGCAGATATTGGGCCTGAGGCTGTTAAGTTACAAGCTAAAACTTTTGAACGCTTAGTTATTGGCCAAATCAAAGAGACGCAAGGTAAATCTGATGGGCTAACACAAATCGAACATTATTTGAAGGTCGTCTCGGATAAGACTGGATCCTTAATCGCAACCAGCGCTAGATTTGGTGCATTACTTTCTGGAGCAAAACCTGAAGTAGTAGATCTTTTAACAAAATTTGGTGAAAAAATAGGAACTGCATTTCAAATTGCAGATGACCTACTAGATATATCAAGTAGCCAAACAGCATCAGGTAAGATGCCAGGCACTGATCTAAAAGAAGGAATTCCAACCCTAGTTACACTTTTTGTTATTTCAGCAAATGATCCAGCCGATAAAGATTTAATTGTTAAATTAAGCGGCCCAATTAGCGAGGAAGATTTATCGCAGGTAATTAACGCACTACGTGGACATAAAGCACTTACCCAAGTTCAAGAGTATCTTGCTAATTTAGCGGTTGAGGCAAATGCCTTACTAACTGATTTGCCAGAAGGAGCTGCTAAAACAGCTCTAACAAATCTAACCCTTGCTTTAGTTAACCGTTCTACCTGATTTAACTAGATCTCTGCCAAGAAAGCCTAAAGCAATCCAGATAAAAATAAAACCTAATACCTTTGAGATTGCCAGCGGCTCGTGAAAAACAATTATTCCAATTAAAAATAGAATACTTGGTGTTATATATTGAAGTAAGCCAGTAATAGTTAATGGTAAGCGGATTGTTGCAGCATTAAACATCAATAGTGGAATGACAGTAAATAAGCCAGCGGAGAAAAGTGCTATTGAGAAGCCAATATCTTGGCCGAACTGCGCCTCATTCTTATTAAGTAGATAGAGCAAGAAAGCAAAGCTAGGTATAAATGCAACTAAAGTTTCAATTGATAAAGTCTCTAGCGCGCCAGCATTTAGCCGCTTTTTAATTAAACTATAAGAACCCCAACTAACAGCAAGCCCAAATGCGATAAGTGGTATGTGACCATAAGCAACAGTAAGAATAACCACACCAACAGCAGCGAGTATTACAGAAATAATCTGTAGCTTTCTTAGCTTTTCTTTTAACACAAAAACACCAAAACTAACTGCAACTAATGGAGTTATGTAGTAACCAAGAGCGGCTTCAACTACTCGATCAACTGATACCGCCCATATGTAAATACCCCAGTTAATTGATAAAAGTAAAGAGGTTAGCGCAAGGAGTGCGAAGGTACGAGCATTTTTAATTAATGCAAAGGTTGTTCGTAGTTGTTTTTGGTAGGTTAGAAATAAAATACAAATAAGCAGTGACCAGATTGCTCGGTGCGCCAAAATCTCAAAAGCTGATGCTCGATCTAACGCCCGCCAATAAAGAGGTAGTAGACCCCAAATTACATAAGCACCTACTCCATAAGCAATACCTGATCCGCTGCGGTTCAATCACACCTTTTCTTATGACTCTTAGTTACCGATAATTTGTAAATTGAACAGCAAAATCCCAGCTCTCTTTTTTCACCAATGCAATTGCAGTTTGCAGATCATCTCGGCTCTTACTTGATACTCGAAGTTCATCTCCTTGGATCTGAGCTTTAATTGATTTAGGACCACTATCTTTTAAGAACTTAGCGATCTTCTTAGCGTTCTCAGTAGTTATTCCCTCTTTAAACTCACAATTAATTCGGTAAGTTTTTCCACTTAATTGTGGCTCACCAGCATCAAGATGTTTTAATGAGACATTTCGCTTAATTAACTTATCCTTAAAAACATCAAGTGCTGCCTTGGCTCGCTCCTCGGTATCAGATTCAATCAATACCTTAATGCCAGTTTTTTCAACTTTTGTGCCGGTATTTTTGAAATCAAACCTAGTTGCAATCTCCCGATCACACTGATTGAAGGCGTTATCTAACTCCATTTGGTCAATCTTTGAGACGATATCGAAACTACTGTCAGCCATGTCTATACTTTACCCAATAAATCCAGTACGGATTTCTCATAAAGTTTGAATTTGAGCGGGGGATATATGAGCCAGGTAAAGATTAAACGCCGTATTCCCAGCCCAAAAGATCTTGCTCAATTACTTAAGTTTAGAAAAGTAATCCTTAGCCCTCGTAAGCGTAGATTATCTCGGGCATTAACAATTTATGATTTAAGAGATATTGCAAAACGTCGCACTCCGCAAGCTCCCTTTGATTACACCGATGGTGGGTCAGATACTGAATCAAGTCTTACTAGAGCACGTCAAGCGTATGAAAAGTTAGAGTTTCAGCCAAAGATTTTACTTAATGTTAAACATGTTGATCTTTCAGTAAATATGTTGGGTAAAACTATGAAGATGCCACTCGGAATTGCGCCAACTGGTTTTACTAGAATGATGCAAACTGAGGGTGAGTATGCCGGAGCATGTGCAGCAAGTGATGCTGGAATTCCATACACACTCTCCACTATGGGAACAAGGTCAATTGAGGATGTTGCAAAAGCAGCACCTAATGGGAGAAATTGGTTTCAGTTATATATGTGGAAGGACCGCGATCGCAGTATGGCGCTAGTTGATAGAGCCAGAGCTGCTGGTTTCGATACCTTAGTTTTAACAGTTGATGTTCCAGTTGCAGGTGCAAGGTTGCGTGATGTTAGAAATGGTATGACTATTCCACCCTCACTAACAGTTAAGACAATTTTAAATGCGATTCCGCGTCCTGCCTGGTGGATTAACTTCCTAACAACAGATCCACTTAAGTTTGCATCCCTAGATTCTTGGAACGGCACAGTGGCAGAGCTACTAGATTCAATGTTTGATCCAACTGTTACATATGAAGATTTAAAGTGGATTCGTAGCCAATGGCAGGGCAATCTAGTTGTTAAAGGTATCCAAAATGTTGATGATGCGCTGATGTCGGCTGAGGCAGGTGCGGATGCAATAATTTTATCTAACCACGGTGGTCGCCAACTAGATCGTGCGCCTGTACCACTTCACTTACTACCTGAGGTAGTTAAAGCTGTAGGTAATAAGGCTGAGATTCATGTTGATACGGCAATTATGCATGGCTCCGATGTTGTTGCTGCTCTAGCAACGGGTGCGAATTTCACATGGATTGGTCGGGCTTATCTGTATGGCTTAATGGCAGGTGGAAAACCTGGTGTTGATAAAACATTAGAGATTATGCGCACACAAATTACTAGAACAATGAAATTACTTGGTGCGCGAACCGTTGCTGAGTTAAATCCTGATCATGTGCGCTTTATTGCGCGCTACGCTGATAAATAATTGATCTTTTGGCATAACAACTGTCTAGGCTTTAGACTTCACCACGCTTAACAATCCCTGGCGGGTTGCCCGAGCGGCCAATGGGAGGGGACTGTAAATCCCCCGGCTCTGCCTTCGAAGGTTCAAATCCTTCACCCGCCACCAGTTAAATTAAAGTGAGTATTTACTTAGCAAAGATTTTAAATTTGGATCATTTCGATCCTTATTTCCTGTGTTCCACAACCCATTCTCTTGAGTTCCATCAATAAACTCTAATTTGCTATAACCAGCCATGCGCTTAGTAATTACTCCAGCTCGCTTACTATGCACAAACCACCATAGGTCATCAGTATGCAGTGATAAGGCTTTATAGCTCTCTTCATCCATTACATCTGGGTGGAAAAACTCTTTTTTATAAAGTGTGCCGGCACCTGATGTTGGGAAAAAATCTGATGCTGGACCATTTGATAAAGAGTAGTTTTTAATCCACTTGCTATATGAGGCGATACTGCCGTTGGCCTCAAAGATAATTTTATGAACTCTATTGGCAACAACATTTTTTGGTGAAAGATGGTGCTGAACCATTAATTTCATAGTTAAATCAGTTTCAAAGAATAGGTCATCATCAACTACGATAATAGGAAGGTTCTCTTCTAATTTTAAAGTTGGAATTAGCTTTTTGCCTGGCCCCAAATCAGAGCATGAATTAATCTTTAATACTCCACCAGACTCTAATTCTTTAATTCTAGTAGGCAACTTTGATATATCTGATTGGGCAATATTTAGGTAGATTTTTTTAGGAATCAATTGCTGATTTAGAAGTTGATCTAAAGAAATGTGGAGCGTGGCAAACCTTGCTGGGTGGCTGGTAAGTGAGATTACATGATCCCAACTTATATTTCTAAACTCTTTAGTATTTGGAACTGCAAGATGATTAAGAATATTACTTCCATCGCTAGCTCTTAGCATATTTATATTTTCCATCAACTCTTTGTGGTAGCGCGTTGATTTAGAGCCAAGATTTCGAGCGGTTCTAATCAAGTAATAAATAGCAAATATCTGCAGAGCTAGAATCACAAGTAATAGTGCGGTATTCATCAGGTCTGCCTAACTTAGTTGTAGTTATACTTATTTCATGGA
The DNA here is from genome assembly GCA_000378865.1 of actinobacterium SCGC AAA278-I18. Taxonomy (GTDB): domain Bacteria; phylum Actinomycetota; class Actinomycetes; order Nanopelagicales; family Nanopelagicaceae; genus Nanopelagicus. The sequence continues at coordinate 7,032 of KB900400.1, forward strand.
AAAGCCAACCATTATTCTAGCGACAAGTAATGGAATCGGCATGGGGCATCTAACGCGGGCAAGTGCGGTGGCTGCTGAATTAAAGAGTTTTGCAAATCCAATAATCATTTCAATGGCATCTGGCGTGGTTGAGGTACCAAAAATTGCCGATGTTGGTTTTGAATATGTGCCTGGAAGAGATCGAAAGTGGATGGGTAGATTTGAGTGGGATAGATATTTACGAGATCGGATCGTTGCATTAATAGATGAAACCAATGCAAAGATTATTAGCTTTGATGGCGTGGTGCCATACCCAGGAATTATTGGAGTAAAAAGCATTAGGCCAAAAGTAAAACTAGTCTGGGTACGAAGAGGCTTCTGGCAAAAAACATCACAGCGGTATTTATTAAATCTGCAATCAAAGATGATGGATTTAATTATTACACCAGGTGATTATGGTCAAAGTTATGACAAAGGACCAACATCAGGCAGATCAGATGCAGTTTTAGTTAAGCCAATCTCAATTTATAATCCACAAACTGCCTTAAGCAAAGACGCAGCAAGAGATTTAATTGGCTTAGATAAAAACCGGCCGGCAGTCCTGGTGCAACTAGGTATTGGTGAGGCAGATTTAAATGCCAAAATGACTGCAGCTTTAAAGGGGTTAATCTCTTGGCCACAGTTGCAGGTGGTATTAACTAAAGATCCGGTTACGACAACTGGTGAAATTCTCGCCCCTATCGGCCTTGACCTAAAAGTAATCCGACATTTTCCACTAGCAAATGTCTTAAATGCATTTGATGCCGCCATCTGCGCTGCTGGATATAACAGTGTGCATGAAGAGTTAGCAGCAAAAATACCAACATTATTTATCCCCAACACTAGGGGAACAGATAATCAGACAGCAAGGGCGGCTTGGGCAGGTGATAATAAAATGGCACTAACTGTTGATCAATCTAATTTAAATCAGATCACTCTTAATGTTTCTAAATTGATTGATGCAAATCTACGAGAAGAGCTATCTATAAACTGTGCAACCCTTCCTGCCGCGGTTGGCGCAGGTGAGGTTGCAAATATTTTTAAAGAGTTGATAAGTAAGCCTGATAAGGATGAAAGCGGGATGGTTGGGATCAAATTTAGATTAAAGATCCAAGATATTTTTGGTAGAGGCTGGCGTGGAACTGTCTATTCAGCACTTCAATTAATAACTGTTGCCTACCGCATGGTTAAACCCCATAAAGATGTGAAAATTTCTAAAGCTGGTGCGATAAGAATTATTGAAGGCAATGATGGTGAGCAATTAGGTAAATTAATAAAAATTGGTGATCCATTTGAACATCTTGTTACTGGAGCATCATCGGCTTATAAAAATAGGCGTATTGAGATTGCAAGTAAGGCTTACTTAAAGTAATTAAGCCTTCAATTCGTATTTAATAAAGGTGGGTTGTATCCTTAGCCAGCACTTCGCCCCCTTAGCTCAGTTGGTAGAGTGTTTCCATGGTAAGGAAGAGGTCAACGGTTCGATTCCGTTAGGGGGCTCGAATAAAAATAAATATTGAATGCAAAAAAGTTTGGCGGGGTAGCTCAGCTTGGTAGAGCAAGCGGCTCATAATCGCTGTGTCGTGGGTTCAAATCCCGCCTCCGCTACAAGTAATAAAGATGTAAAGCAGGGTAGGAAATAAGCGTAATTTCAGTAAATGGTGCAGGTCAGGTAGCCTCACCTCCAACAAGAATTAACTATCGTTAATTAACTACAAGGCTAGGAGCTCAACCATGGCAAGTAAAAGTGCAGATGTTCGTCCAAAAATTACAATGGCATGTGTTGAGTGCAAAGAGCGCAACTACATCACACGCAAGAATCGTCGTAATGATCCAGATCGGCTAGAGCTAAAGAAGTTTTGCCCACGTTGCAAATCTTCACAACTTCACCGCGAAACTCGTTAATTAACACCCGCCAATGGCTGGGTCAATTCGCATCTGCTTAATTGCAGAGGGCTTTACCGAGGACTTAATTACCTGTGTTTCTTCCATTACAAAACACACTCAAACTCCAGTAAGCATTTATGCCAATGGTAAGAGTAATTGGCTTGCTGAGGATCTATTTAATTCAAAACAGGTCAGCATTACCCAAGAAAAAAACCCACTTGGCTGGGGCAATGTAATTAATCATTTTCTAAATACTTTTACTGAGGATTATTTAGTAATTATGGATCCATCAACTAACTTTCTTGGTGATCCAATTGTTTCCACACTATCTTCCCTTAACTCTGGCTATCAAGGTGCTGGCTGGAAAGGTGGCTTAGTTAATTTAGAAGATGAATGGCGCACCACCGATGATAAAGGAGCTGGTGAGGTTGATGTGCTATTTAGTTACTTCATGGCTATTGATCGTATGTTTGCATTAAAAGCAGGGGGTGCTAATCCAAGTGCTAAGTATTATCGAAATGCTGATATTGAACTTTCACTTGCAATAAGAGCAGCCGGTGGAAAGTTAATGCAGATTGACTTACCTCTTGAGCAAGGCCGACACCACGGTTACTACGATACTGATCCAGATTATCGGGATAAAAATTCTCGCAAGAATTATCAGAGAATTTTAGATCGGTTTAGAGGAAAAAATGAGATCCTCTCACCCCGCAGGTAGGCTTGGGTAATGGAATCATTATCAAACTTCACAACACTTAGAGTTGGCGGACCTGCTCAAAAGATTGTGCATGCTCATAATGAGGATGAGTTAATTGAGTTTGTTAAGGCTGCAGATAAATCAGGTGAGCAAGTATTAATTTTAGGCGGCGGATCTAATTTATTAATAAGTGATTCAGGCTTTGCCGGAACTGTGATTAGAGTTGAAAGCAAAGGAAACGCACTTGACTACGATGCTTGCAGCGGCGGAATGATCGAAGTATCCGCTGGTGAGGATTGGGATAAGTTTGTAGCGTTAACAATTGAAAAAGGTTTTGCAGATCTTGAATCATTAAGTGGAATACCTGGAACTGTTGGGGGAGCGCCAATTCAAAACATTGGCGCATATGGACACGAGGTAAGTGAAACTATTGCAAGGGTAATAGTCTTTGATCGCAAGAAAAGTGAGATAGTCACCTTTACTAATCAAATGTGTAATTTCTCCTACCGCAACTCTATTTTTAAAGAAGAGAGTGGCCGATATGTAATTTTAAGTGTCACCTTCCAATTGCGAAAAGGTGAACTGTCACTGCCAATTTCCTATGCTGAGCTTGCTAAACATCTATCGGTAAATTTAGGAGACAAAGCCCCCGTTGCTGCCGTTCGTAAAGCGGTATTAGAACTTAGAGGCAGTAAGGGAATGTTGATAGATACAAAAGATCAACAGATACTCTCTGCTGGTTCATTTTTTATCAATCCAATCTTAAGTAAAGAGATTGCTGAAAAATTACCAGCAGATGCTCCCCGCTGGCCTCAGACAGATGGCAAGGTTAAAACCTCAGCTGCATGGCTTATGGAGCATGCTGGCGTTACTAAGGGCGACAAATTAGCTGGTGCTCAAATCTCTAGCAAACATGTTTTAGCATTAACTAACTCTGGCAATGCAACTGCAAATGACATTGTTGAGTTAGCAAAGATGGCTAGGGCTAAGGTATTTGAGAAGTTTGGGATTAAATTACAGGCTGAGGTGCAAATGATTGGCGTTAACCTAGAGTAAGTTTTTAGATTTACTTTGTTCACCCTTTTGTAACCTTATAACGCCAAGTTCACACATTAGACACCCACCATCATCTAACTATTAATTATTTATCTATGTTTTAAGGTAAAGATGACATCACTTACCTGAGGAGGTCAAGAATGAAGAAAATAGTTGCCACGCTAGTGGCATTTTTATCAGTTGCCGGGGCTACAAACGCAATGGCAGCTGGTAAGCCAATTTATGTTCTAAGTTCAAATTCAGCGGCAACAATCACTGAAATAGCAACTACCGGAGATGACTTCAAAGATTTCATCTTGCCTGGTGCACCAGATGGCATGGGTGCATACAAGAATGCTGATGGCACAATTACTTTGTTATCAAATCACGAAGTAGCACTATACGATCCGATTGGAAAAGCTGGCGTACAACCTGCTCAACCATCTGGCACATATGGATCATCAATTACGAAAATGATTTATGATCCAACTTTAGGTACAGTTACGTCAGCAGAACCGTTAATCAAAAACATCACTTACTATAATTACAACACTTCTAAGTGGCAACCAAATTATTTAAACTCTGCGCCAGCAGGAACTCCAAGTGACTTTACGTATTCTCCGACTTCAATTAGCGCTATATTTCAGAATGGACTAAATCGGTTCTGTTCTGCATCTTTAGTGCCAACAGGCGGATTAAAATCAGGCTCACTTGGTTATGACGGTGCGGTGTTTTTGACAGGTGAAGAGGGAAGCGGTGATTACTCTCGGGCATTTGCCTTTGACATGGCCGGAAATGGTATTCAATTGCCACATTTTGGATTAGTTCAATATGAAAACTTATTGGTCGCTCAAAACACTGGAAAGAGCACAGTGGTGATGGCAAATGAGGATAACGGTGCAACCACGAGCCAGGCATATATGTATGTTGGCACAAAGACCTCTAAGGGAAATTTTGCAGATAAAGCAGGTTTCACTAATGGTAATTTGTATACATTTGTAGTTGAAAATGCAGATAATGACAATATGTTCCGATCTGTTTACGGTAAGGGCAAAAAAGCCAATGTTTCATTTAATAAGTTGCCGGTAGACCAAAAGTTTTCAACAACTGCAAATGAAGCTCAGCGTTTAGGTACAACATTTTCACGAATCGAAGATGGAGAGTTTGATCCAAAAAATAGTAATATTTATTATTTTATAACAACGGAATCAAACAAGAATCCAGCTTCAACTACTTCAAATCCTGCGACGCCAACTACGTCAAGAGATGGTGGCGCACTTTGGAAAATGACCTTTAAAGATGTAAGTAAGCCATTACTAGGTGCAACGTTAGAAATGCTTCTAGATGGATCTGAGGTTCCGTACTTAAGCAAACCTGACAACTTGGCTATTGATGAAAGTGGCTATCTATTAATGCAGGAAGATCCAGGTGGAAATGACCATGTTGCTCGGGTTATCGCCTACCGTCTATCTGATGGCGCAATTAAAGAGGTAGCAGCTTTTGATCCTAAGTACTTTGCTAAAACTGGAAGTGCCTTAATTACAACTGATGAAGAATCATCTGGAATAATTAACGCCAACTCGTTATTGCGCAAAAAGGGCGATACTAATTCGTACTTTTTCTTCAATGCTCAGGTACACACATTTGGTGGTGCAGCGCTGGCAAGGCCAGATTTAGCACCTACTAATTTAACTGCATTCAACAATGCAACTTATGAAGGTGGCCAGTACTATCTTCTAAAGGTTGATTTCAAAAAACTGTTTTCTTAACAGTTACTGAAAAGCGGGGTGGCAGATAATGTCACCCCGCTTTTATTTTGCCTCTGATAGTAATTTATTAACCCTGCCAATTCCTTCAACAATATCCTCATCACTTGTTGCATATGAGAAACGTACGTATCCAGATGGGCCAAATGCTTCACCAGGAACTGCGGCGACTTCAACCTCTTCTAAAATTAAAGTTGCAAGCTCAGCAGATGTCTTAGGGCGCTTTCCTCTAATCTCTTTACCCAATACACCTTTAACTGATGGATAAACATAAAAAGCACCAGTTGGAGTTGGGCAGACAACACCTGGGATTTCATTAAGTAATTTCACAATTAATTTGCGCCGGCGATCAAATGCCTCACCCATTTTATGGACAGCAGATAGATCACCATTAAGAGCTGCTATTGCTGCTCGCTGAGAAACATTTGCCACATTCGCAGTTGAGTGCGAGTGCAGATTTGTTGCTGCCTTAATAATATCTTTTGGCCCAATCATCCAGCCCACTCGCCAACCAGTCATGGCATAGGTTTTAGCAACGCCATTTACGATAATTGTGTGATCGGCTAACTCAGGAACTGCAACGCAAATACTTGGCGCTTTTGCTCCGTCATAAAGTAGATGCTCATAGATCTCATCAGCTAGAACCCACAAATTATTCTTTAATGCCCACTGACCAATTGCTTTAACCTGCTCTGGTGAGTAAACCGCACCAGTTGGGTTAATTGGTGAACAAAATAAAAGAACCTTTGTCTTATCGGTTCGAGCAGCCTCTAACTGTTCAACTGTTACTAAATAGTTTTGTGATTCATCAGCAAATACCTCAACCATCTTTCCACCAGCAAGGCTTATGCACTCTGGATATGTTGTCCAGTATGGCGATGGCACAATTACCTCATCGCCTGGATCAAGTAATGTAGCAAATGCTTGATTAACAGCCTGCTTACCACCATTTGTTACTAATACTTGATCTACTGTTATCTCATAATTTGAATCGCGTTTAGTTTTTTTAACAATCGCTTCTCGCAACTCAGGTAGCCCTGCAACTGGTGTGTAACGATGGTTAGCTGGAATCTTTGCTGCTTCAATTGCAGCATTAACAATGTAATCAGGTGTTGGAAAATCTGGTTCACCAGCGCCAAAACCAATTACTGGCCTGCCTGCAGCTTTTAATGCTTTTGCTTTGCTATCAACTGCAAGAGTTGCAGATTCTGCAATCGCAGCAATTCGCTTTGAAACTCTAGGTTTTTCAGATGCGCTCATGGGGGGACAGTCTGCCATCTACGCCTAGAAGTGGCTTCATATTTATCTCAGTTTTACCTTTCCCCTTCACCTCATCTACACTTTCTCCCCCGGCGCTTGTATTAGGTCATGATTTTTCATGCCTTAATTCGGGACAAAGGGCAGTAGCTCAATTGGCTAGAGTTGCCGTCTCCAAAGCGGCCGGTTGGGGGTTCGAGTCCCTCCTGCCCTGCAAGTAGTTTTAAAAAGATTTAACAAGAGAGAAGGAATAGGTAGATGAGCGAAGAGATCATCTCAACTGAAGAATCAACTGGGTTCTTTGGTCGCATTGCCCTGTTCTATCGCCAAGTTATTTCAGAGTTGCGTAAGGTTGTTTGGCCAACTCGTAACCAATTAACTACCTACACCGCGGTGGTATTAGTTTTCGTAAGTTTTATTATTTTAGTAGTTTCAATCTTTGATTTAATTTTGACCAAAATTACTTTCTGGGTATTTGGCTAAGGCGAAAGGAAATGATGATGTCAATCGATACGCCTGCTAATCCACCAGTGGATGCATTTGAGGCGGCGCTCGCGGTATCTGAAGCTGCGCCAGTAGTTGCAGAGGTTATTGCGCCAGTAATTGAGGATGTAGTTGAAGAAACTACAACTGAGGAAAATGATGAGAACTCTGAGTTTCGCACCGCCCTGCGCAACGCCCCTGGTGAGTGGTTCGTAGTTCACTCATACGCTGGATATGAGAAGAAGGTTAAAGGAAATTTAGTAAACCGTATTCAATCTTTAAATATGGAGGATTTCATCTTCCAGATTGAAGTACCAGAGGAAGAGGTTCGCGAACTTAAGAATGGCGCAATCAAAGTAGTTAAGCGCAATGTATTCCCAGGTTATGTATTAGTTCGGATGGAATTAACTGATGAGTCTTGGTCATGTGTTAGAAACACACCTGGTGTTACCGGTTTCGTAGGTAATGCTCATCATCCATCACCGTTAACACTTACTGAGGTTGAAAATATCTTGGCTCCTCGCCCACTTAAGAAGGATGGCAAGATTGATATGAAGGATATTGATTACGCAATTGGTGAATCCATCACAGTTATGGATGGTCCATTTGCTACCTTGCCAGCAACTATCTCTGAGATTATGCCTGAGCAAGCAAAGTTAAAAGTTTTGGTTTCAATCTTTGGCCGGGAAACTCCGGTTGAGCTTTCATTCCACCAAGTCCAGAAGATTTAACTAGAAGAGAAAAGGAAAAAATATGGCACCGAAGAAGAAGGTCACCGCACTTATTAAGCTGCAGATTCAGGCAGGAGCTGCAACACCAGCACCACCTGTAGGTCCAGCATTGGGTCAACACGGTGTGAACATCATGGACTTTGTTAAGGCATATAACGCAGCAACTGAGAGTCAAAAAGGAAACATTATCCCAGTTGAAATCACAGTATTTGAAGATCGCACTTTCACATTTATTACTAAGACCCCACCAGCTTCACGTTTGATTTTAAAAGCTGCTGGCATTGAAAAGGGATCTGCGATCCCTCACAAAGATAAGGTTGCAAATCTAACTAACTCACAGGTTGAAGAGATCGCCAAGCAAAAGATGGTGGATCTAAATGCTAATGACTTAGAGATGGCTTCACGAATTATTGCCGGTACTGCTCGCTCGATGGGTATTACTGTCTCTAATTAATAACAAATGTGGGAGAACCTCGCTGGTTCGCAAATACCACAACCCCAATCTTGAAAACCCTTTCAAGATTAAATAAGAGGAGAAGAAATGAAGCGCAGTAAGAAATACAAGGCCGCCGCAGAGAAGATTAAAGAAGACAATCTTTATATGCCAGGTGAAGCAATGAAATTAGTAAAAGAGACGTCAACTGTTAAATATGATGCAACTGTTGATATTGCATTATTTCTAGGTGTAGATCCTAAGAAAGCAGATCAAGCAATCCGCTCCACAGTTAACCTGCCACATGGAACAGGTAAGACTGCTCGCGTATTAGTTTTCGCAGGTGGTGAGCGAGCTGAAGAGGCACGCGCTGCTGGTGCTGACATTGTTGGCGCAGATGAATTAATTGATGAGGTTTCAAAAGGTCGTCTTGATTATGACGCAGTTGTTTCAACGCCTGAATTAATGGGAAAGGTTGGCCGACTTGGAAAAGTTCTTGGACCTCGCGGCTTGATGCCAAACCCAAAGACTGGAACTGTTACAACAAATGTTGCTAAAGCAGTTACTGATATTAAAGGCGGAAAGATTGAGTTCCGGATTGATAAGAATGCAAACCTGCACTTTGTAATTGGTAAGGTTTCATTTACCGCTGAGCAATTAGCTGAGAATTACGCAGCAGCGATTGAAGAGGTAATGCGGGCTAAGCCTTCATCTTCTAAGGGCCGCTTTATTAAATCAGCCACTGTTTCTTCCACTATGAGCCCAGGAATCCAGCTTGATACCTCTGTTGCTCGTGATGGCGGAGCCCAGATCCAATAAATATCTAATTTTGACTTGGGTAGGCCTAACCGCCTACCCTTGGCTTATTCAGTCGGGCTAATTAATTGAAAAATTATTAGCAAGATCGAAACCAAAGACTGCAGGTCTTTTAAAGTAAATCTTTAAAAGGTAATTGTTGAAAAACAACCAGCATAGGTGCCAACGACAACCTCGTGTGCATTTATGCGCCGGGGTTTTTCTTATTTAGAAAGGATGCCAAATGGCAACCCCAGAGAAGACAGCTGCTGTTGCAGAGATCGTTGAAGATTTCCGCAGCGCAAATGCAACTGTGCTAACTGAGTACCGCGGTCTATCCGTAGGCTTAATGAAACAACTACGTCGATCACTTGGTGTAGTAAACAAGTACTCCGTAGTTAAAAACACCTTAACTAAGATTGCTGCAAAAGAGGCGGGCGTTGATCTAGATCCAGCATTACTTTCTGGCCCATCTGCTGTGGCATTTATCAAGGGTGATCCAATAAATGCTGCTAAAACATTACGTGATTTTGCCAAAGAGAATCCACTGCTAATTATTAAAGGTGGCATCTTTGAAGGCAAGGCAGTAACAACTGCTGAAATCATGGAGCTAGCAAATCTTGAGTCTCGTGAGGTTCTTCTTGCCAAGATCGCTGGCGCAATGAAGGCATCTATGTCAAAGGCTGCTCGTGCATTTGATGCACTACGCATCAAGATGGAGGCAGGCGCTCCTGCACCAGTTGCAGTTGAAGCACCAGTTGCAGTTGAAGCACCAGTTGCTGAAGCTGCTACGCAAGCACAAGATGCAACACCTGAAGTTGTCGCCGAAGCAGCACCTGCTGCTGAAAGCACAGAAAACTAAACCGATCCCCAACCCCCGTACTCATACTAAAGAGTTGGAGTCGGGATTAGCAGAAAAGGAATGAACATGGCAAAGCTAAATACTGTAGATCTATTAGGTCAGTTCAAAGATATGTCTTTGGTTGAACTAACAGAGTTTGTTAAAGCATTTGAGACAGAGTTTGATGTAACCGCTGCTGCTCCTGTTGCTGCTGCAGCTGCTGGTGGTGCTGCCGCCGGTGGTGCTGCTGATACTGCTAAAGATGAGTTCACCATCATCCTTGAGGATGCTGGCTCTCAGAAGATTGCAGTTATTAAAGAGGTACGCGTACTTAACTCCAGCCTGGGCCTAAAAGAGGCAAAGGATCTAGTTGACTCGACCCCTGCAACCATCATGGAGAAGGCTGATAAGGCAACTGCTGATAAGGCAAAAGCTGCTTTTGAGGCTGCTGGCGCAAAGGTCACTATCAAGTAAAGACTTGAATTAGACAGGAGGGGCAGAGGTTAGATACTCTGCCCCTTCACATTTTTATAATCCAACGGGTCTTGAGCATATAGCGGCTATGACCTAGCGGTAGCCGTGCGTTTAACGCAGTTGACAACTGGAGGATACTTTGGCCGCTTCAAAAATTAAATCTCATGCTCCAAGTCGTGTTTCATTCGCAAAGATTCGTGAACCATTAGAAGTTCCAAACTTACTTTCATTACAACTAGAAAGTATTGATTGGTTACTCGGCAACGAAGCATGGCGCTCGCGCTTAAATGATGCAGAAAAATCTCATCGCGGTGAAGTTCCAAAGCAATCTGGACTTGAGGAAATTTTTGAAGAGATCTCACCAATTGAAGATTTCCAAGGATCAATGTCACTTTCTTTCCGTGACCATCGATTTGAACAACCTAAATACACAATCGCAGAGTGTAAAGAGCGCGATATTACATATGCAGCTCCACTTTTCTTAACTGCAGAGTTCACCAACAACATCACAGGCGAAATTAAATCTCAGACAGTTTTCATGGGTGACTTCCCATTAATGACACCACGCGGAACATTTGTAATTAACGGAACAGAGCGAGTAGTTGTTTCACAGATCGTTCGCTCTCCTGGTGTTTACTTTGAGCGCACTATTGAAAAAAC
>KB900401.1 GCA_000378865.1 actinobacterium SCGC AAA278-I18
TGTGTTTGACTTTAGTACGCCAAGGAGAGAGAGCCTCTGCTTTGAGAGCTTTCTGGGAAATCTGAAAAAAGTCAGCACTATAAAGTATAGCCTTAGGGTTTTTAGTAAAAAGAGCTTTTGTCACCTATATAGATAACAAGAAGTAAGTTAATGAGAGTTATACCTACCGGTATTGCGTAAGTGATATCGGTAGTTAGATGATGAAGCCAAACCTTTAGGCTTGAAGCTGCGTCATCTAACTCTAAGAAGTAGGTCGCAGCTTTGATTACTGCCAGGTGCGCTTTAATGTAAAAATAAAATATTCCTAGAGTCAGGAAGGGTTGACTCCGGGGATATTTACACTGCTACACCCTAGGAAAGTGTAGAGATCTATTTTTTACTTTGATAAGTAATTAAGAGTAAATACCACTCCAGTCACTTACCTTCTTTATCCAATCAAAGCAGCTGACTTAATTTGCAGAGCCCTGATAGCTAATTTCTACTAGTGGCGATATTTATCTAACAGGTGAAGGTAGCGAAAATCCTCGATCTGTCTTGCCCTAAGCGCAGTTAACTGTGGCTCACTCTCAGCATATGCAGTATCTGATAAGAGTGTTCTATTTATTATTACAATTACTCTTCTGATTAAGTTCATGTGGTAAATATCTACCACCCTGCTTAATTAATGGTGAAGTGTCAAACTAATTTAGGTTAACTGTGTATGAAGATCAGTAATTGTTATGTATTTTTGGCATTAAAAAACCCCCACACCTAGGAGTATGGGGGTTTTCTAGTAGCTTATTTACTTAACTAGCAGGATTTGATTATTAGCAAGAGCTAATAGGGTTCCAGTTAGTTTTGCATATCCAAGACGAGCAGAGTTTTCGGTTGCGCAATCACCAATTACATACTCTACGAACTGGCGCACAATTGCTTGTGTTCCAACATTCTTAAGTGCACCGGCTGTATAAACCAATGCGTATGTGTAGCCTGCGATTGTGTATGAACCCTTAATCTTTGATGAGTAATCAATTGCAATTGTTCCGTTGTCACCAGCGGTAAAGCTGTTAACAAATGCTGCAGTTGCAGCTGGAGTTGGTTGTACATACTCACCCATGTTGTTCTGTACGCTAACTAGGAATAGTTTGCGCTCAGTTCCGTATGAACTTTCTGCGTATCCAATTGAGCCATCTTTACCAGCAACACCATTAGCAACACCATCTGATCCGTTTCCGGCTTGGAAGGTTCCAGCTGGGATTGTGCCTGGGAATACGGTGTTAAATGTTTCACCATTTGTTAGCCAAACAGTTGGAACTAACTTCTTCATCCATGCTGTAAAGATTCCAGTTGAACCAGACTTATCTAGGCGGTACCAAACTGTTATGTCAGTTGCTGGAAGCTTTGCAACTGTCTTCTTCTTTGTCTTAGCATTTACTACAGTGTTATCAGCAACAATTGCTGGATCATTCCACTTAGTAATTTTGCCAGCATAGATACCTGCAACAGAGGCAGGAGATAATTGTAATGTTCCCTTAAAGCCATCTAGCTTTACCATCAAAGCAAGTGGGAATTGAGTTGCAGGAATATATGTAAATGCTGAAGGCGTCTTATCAGTTGAGCTATAAAGACCATCTGAGAATGCAAGATCTACAGTCCCGGCAGTAAGTGCTGCACGACCTGCACCTGATCCGCCGCCACCGTAAGAAACTGAGTTACCAAAATCTTTTTGGTAGGCCGGAATACAAACATCTAAAAGATTTTTAATTGCAGTTGAACCTGAAGCAGTAAGTGTCACACCAGCTTGCGCTGGAGTTGCAACGCCTGCAGCAACTGTAAGTGCTGTTGCGATTACGCCAACCTTAGTAAGAAGGCTTCGCTTGTTAAACTTGGACATTGATTTCCTTTCAAAGAAATAACTACATGGGGGGGATGCATGGGTAAACCTATGAGGATGGGCTAAACGCAGTAGGTACTTATGCCAAAGGGCAGGTATCGAGAAGGTGAACAGTTGGTTACGAACTTTTAGCCAAATCGGCCAGTTACATAATCCTCTGTTCGCTTATCCCGTGGGGTTGAGAAGATCTCATTAGTTGTTGCCACCTCAACTAATTGACCAGGTCCACCATCTGATAAAAAGAAGCCGGTGTAATCAGATACTCGGGCTGCTTGTTGCATATTGTGAGTAACAATCACCACAATAATTGAATTTGCTAGCTCTCTAATTGTCTCCTCAATTCGAAGTGTTGAGCCTGGATCAAGAGCGGAGCATGGCTCATCCATTAATAAAACCTCAGGCTTTACCGCAAGTGCTCTGGCAATACAAAGTCGTTGTTGCTGACCTCCTGAGAGTGAGCCACCATGAGCACTTAGGCGATCTTTAACCTCTTTCCAAAGCCCAGCTCTTGTTAAACACTCCTCCAAAATATCATCCTTATTTTCAATCTTAAGTTGAGCAAGTTTTAAACCAGATAAAACATTCTCACCAATTGTCATTGATGGGAATGGATTTGGCTTTTGAAAAAACCATACCAATCTTTAATCTAATCTTTGTTACATCACTACCAGGCTCATAAATATCACGGCCATCTAGTAACACCTCACCTGCCATAGCAGCCCCAGGAATAAACTCATGCATCCGATTTAGGGTGCGAAGAAAAGTTGATTTACCACAACCTGATGGACCAATTAATGCAGTAACAGTATTTGCCGGAAACTCTAAGTTAATATCAGCTAGCGCATGGTGCTTACTAAACCAGGCATGCACACCATTTGCTTCAAGGCCAGAACCCGGTGTGAACTTATTAGCAACTCTCTTGCCAGTAGCAACTGAGGCGAGTGATTTAACTGGATTACTTTGATTCACTGGTAATCCCCCTTGGTTTTGTAGCCGCCCAGCTATTTTTGTGGGTTGGGTATCCATATTGTTTCACCGTTTCTTCCCTGATAGTAATCGAGCTGTTATGAAAAGTATTAGAACAAGTGTTAATAAAATTAGCGCCCCACCCCATGCCCGGTTTACCGCCACCTCAAGGCCAGTCTTCATAAGTGAGAAGGTATAAAGCGGAAGGGCGGCAACTGGTCCATCAAATGGATTTAGATGGGTTGAGGTATTGCCTAAGATGGTTAAAAGTAATGGCGCTGTCTCCCCTGCAACCCGGGCCACACCTAAAATAACCGCAGTTAATATTCCACTCTTTGCCGCTGGAACTACCACCATAGCAACAGTTCGCCATTGAGTGGCACCGAGCGCCACACCTGCCTCGCGCAAGTCATTTGGAATTAACTTTAAAACCTCTTCACTTGTTCTTGCTACCGTTGGCAGCATCAAAATTGATAGCGCTAACGCCCCAGCAAAGGCAGAGTATTTAGCACCTAGGGTGACGATAAGTACGCTGTAGATAAAAAGACCTGCCACAATCGATGGCACACCACTCATAGCTTGCACTAAAAACCTAACTAAGTTTTCAAATCTTCCCTTTATCTCAGTTAGATAGAGCGCAGTTAAAATTCCAAGTGGCACACATATAATTGAGGCAATTAAAACAATCTCAACTGTTCCTAATATTGCATGCAATGCACCACCTTCGGTAAAGGCAGCATCTGGCTGACTAAAGCGCATATCTTGAGTTAAGGTATTAAATCGAATTGCATCCTTGCCGCGCATAATCACTGTGATTAAGACACTAGCAAGAGGCAATAGCACTAAACCGGTAGCAACATAAATTAATGAGGCAGCAATTGAGGTTGAGATAGTTTTAACACCCTGACGGATAACTGATAAAAGTATATTTCCAGCTGTGGCTAAAACTATAAATATAAAAGCCCCACCTAATTTGCCATTTAATGCCGTAATATTTAGCAGTACTGGAGTTAGCAAGATTGCAATTATAAAAATACCCGAATTTAATGCTAACTGCTTGCTATCTAACCGCCACGGCTTTTGTGGCTTAACCGATGAGTAATCAAGTGTTGCCATTATTTACCAGTCCGTGAGGTGCGCTTAACAATTGCATTTGATAGGAAGTTAACAATTAAGGTAACGATGAAAAGGATAAGACCTGCGGCCATCAAGCCGCGCAGCTCATACTCCCCAGCCTCACCAAACTTAGAGACAATTAACGAGGCAACGTTGCCACCTGCTGAGAATAAAACCTGAAAATTTGGTGAGAAATAAATATTTAATACTAGGTAGATTGCAATGGTCTCACCCATTGCCCGGCCCAGTCCTAACATGGCCCCTCCTGCCACACCACTTGAGCCAAATGGCAGCACAACTGAGCGAATCATCGTCCACTTAGTAGCACCTAATGCATAAGCTGCTTGGATTCGATCTAGTGGAACTTGGGAGAATACCTCTCTACTTATTGCGGTAATAATTGGAATAATCATGATGCCAACTACGATGCCGGCAATAAATGGGGATCGCTCATAAACTGGTGCCTGCATCTTGAAAAATGGAATAAATCCTAAGTACTTATGGATTAACTTCTCCCAGTAAACCGCATGTGACATTAAAACGAAAAATCCCCAAAGTCCATAGATAACAGATGGGATTGCTGCCATCAGATCAACTGCAATGGTTAATGGTTTTTTAACTCCCTCAGGTGCGTAGTAGGTAAGAAAGAGAGCGGTGCCAACCGCAATTGGTAGCGCC
Source organism: actinobacterium SCGC AAA278-I18 (assembly GCA_000378865.1). Lineage (GTDB taxonomy): Bacteria > Actinomycetota > Actinomycetes > Nanopelagicales > Nanopelagicaceae > Nanopelagicus. Next base: position 4,634 of record KB900401.1, read on the forward strand.
ATTATTAAGCCAATTACTGCAACTACGATTGTGCCAATTAACATTGCGCCGATTCCAAACTTAACCGGAACACCATTTTCAGGATCACCTGGATTCCATTCGAAGCCGGTAATAAAACCAAAGCCCATATCTTTAATTACTGGTAATCCTCTAAGTAATAAAAATAATGCAATTAAACCTAAAATAATTAGTGAGGTAAAACCACCTGAGGTAACAATGAATCTAAAAACTTTGTCAGAAAATCTTGGCTTATTTGTTATCTGCCGCTTCTCTGGGATCACCCCGGTGTACTCAGTTAGAGTGGCAGTCATAGGCAAATCATGCTCAAAAAGCTCTAGCAATGGGTAGAGGTGCGGTGGCGCCAAGGTTAACGGAAGGTGAATTACTACAAGTAGGCCTTAGGGTTAGCGCATATGAGCGCCGATCTGCCAAACCTAATTTGGGTCGATTGCGAGATGACCGGTCTTGATATCCAAAGTGATGCTCTAGTTGAGATCGCAGTCTTAGTAACAGATGCCCAATTAAATGTACTAGGTGAGGGTGTTGATCTAGTTATTAAATGTGACCCAGCCAAATTAACAAATATGCAACAGGTTGTAATAGATATGCATACTAACTCTGGGTTAATCAAAGAGATCCCAAATGGCACAACCCTGGAAAAGGCAGATGAGGCGATCATTACCTACCTAAAAAAGTATGCGCCAACTGCAGGAAAATCACCGTTGGCCGGAAACTCTGTCTATGTCGATCGCGCCTTTATTGCTAGAGACTTACCCTTATTAAATAAGTATCTGCATTATCGAACCATTGATGTTTCAACCATTAAAGAGTTAGCTAGAAGGTGGCACCCTAAAACCTACTTCGCCGCCCCTGCTAAAGATGGCAACCACCGGGCGCTAGGTGATATCAGAGACTCAATAGCAGAGCTTGATTACTACCGCAGCGCAATATTTATCCCCTAATCACGCAGTGATACTGCGGTAATAAATGGGTAAAAGGAAGTAGTTGGTATTTGCCGTATCATTACCCCAGCACAAACATGGTGGGCGTAGCTCAGCTGGTAGAGCACCCGGTTGTGGTCCGGGATGTCGCGGGTTCGAGCCCCGTCGTTCACCCCATTTTTTTCTAAGCAGGCAGTAACCAAATAGATCTGAAGGAGTAAGTTTAAGTGAAACCGATGATCTTTGATGTTGTAATTGAGATTCCAGCAGGCTCTCGTAATAAGTATGAGATCGATCATGCAACTGGTCAGATCAGATTAGATCGAATGCTCTTCACCTCAACACGTTATCCATATGATTACGGCTTTGTAGTAAACACATTGTCATTAGATGGTGACCCACTAGATGCTTTAGTAATGCTTGATGAGCCAACCTTTCCAGGTTGTGTTGTCTCAGTACGGGCAATTGGCATGCTTAGAATGAGTGATGAAGCAGGAGGTGATGACAAATTACTTTGCGTTGCAGCCGGTGATATCCGAAAGGATTACCTAACAAATATCTCAGATCTGCCCAGCTTTGAGCTAGAAGAAATAAAGCACTTCTTTGAGGTCTATAAATCACTAGAGCCAAACAAGGTAGTTCATGGTGGTGATTGGGTTGATCATAAGGCGGCTGAGGATGAAATTAATGCCTCCTACGCCCGCTATAAAAAGCATTAATTCCTATTTAAGAATTTACCTTAGGTAAATCGCTGATAGGGTCGGCCAGTAATAAAAGACCGGGTTGTTAGCTCAGTTGGTAGAGCAGGTGACTCTTAATCACCGGGTCGGGGGTTCGAGTCCCTCACAACCCACTTTTTTAACCGCTTCAATAAGGACCAAATAATCAAGGTTGATGTGCCAAATATCAAAGCACAGATATTTGTTACCAGTAAATTCCCATCCTTCATGACGGGCAATCTCGTAATTGCAAAGCCAACTAGCGCACCAATCCCAAAGGCAATTTTGTTGTCTTTTAAGAACTTATGCATAGTCTAATCTTGGCATTAATTATCTGATATTGTTTTAAATTTAAGTGCAATTTGAGATTAATTTAATCTTATGCATTAAGTACTCATCTGCTAACTCATCGCATCTATGTATAAATACTAAGTCCGATTTGTTTCGTAAATAATTTCGGTGTCTACAAAGAATTCATCGTTCATAAAAAAACTCCCTATTTTGTGCTCTTAGACTAGAACAAATCACAGCCGTATGGAATAGTTACCTCCGAAGGACAAGTTGGTAGAGCACGGTGACTCACTGAGAATGCGTAAGCAGGCTAAGTGAGGCTGTGTAGCAATGCTTGAGCGTGAGCGAAAGATTGCTATACGACTCTTAATCACCGGGTCGGGGGTTCGAGTCCCTCACAACCCACTTACGCGTATGCGACAGTAAATAATTAGGTTAAAAAGTTGAAAACACAAGTAGGTTGCCAATTATCTACTTATTCCTGCCGTACCGTTAATACATGCAGATTGGTGATTATCTGGATCAAAATACTATTTTAATAGTAGCCGCTTCGGTGCTACTGCTGCTTAGCTTGGCTCTTAGATTTTTTGTAAGACGTAGGAGGAGAACAAAGGCAGACCAGAAGCGGCGCCAAAGTATTAAAAATGTAACTACATATTAATTAGAACAAGCTTGCCTGATTTGAGCGCCATAATCAGCGATCTGAGCCTCTTCTTCTTTACTCAGTTTTTGATTTAAGGCAGCACTTATTTCAGCTCCTAATATTTGACCAGCTGCTTTACGAAGTGGGTTGTATTTTGAATCTAACTCAGCAAGATCTGCAAAGGCACGAACATTTTCACCAGTTATTGGAGTATTTGAATTAAGTTTACTATTCCATAGATCACAGGCAGCTTTCTTACTATCCTCCACACTCACACTACAAGCAGTTAGCAGTGTTGACATTATTGTGAGGATAACCATTGATTTTAACTTCATCTAGCAATGGTACTAATAATTTGATCTTGTGTAAAATAATCTAGCCACCTTACTTGATCAGATATAAGTTACTAATCACTTATAAATCGTCGCAAAATCTTTGCCTATTTATTGACTTTCTTTAGTTAATCAGTAACTTACTACCTGTGCATGTAATAGTAATTGGGGCTGGGGTAATAGGTTCATCAATCGCCTTGCAGCTGACTAGAGCCGGAAATAAGGTCACAGTAATTGATCGAAATCCAGCAGCAGGTCTTGGTTCAACTAGCGCATCTAGTGCGGTAGTTAGATTTAATTACTCAACCTTTGATGCGGTGATGCTGGCATGGGAGTCCTACTTTTTGTGGAAGCAGTGGCAATCATTAATTGATGGCACAGATAGTTATAGCAAAAATCCAAAGAGTGATTCACAACCTCACTACGCTCATCTAGAGGATCGTGGTTATGTGATGTTAGATGTGCCGGTTTTATCAAATGCGAAGACTATGAATCTTTTTGATAAAGCTAATATTCCATATGAGATTTGGGATAGCCAAACCTTAAAGGTTCGAATGCCTGGTATTGATGCTGGAAAGTACTGGCCAAATAAGCCGGTTAAATCAGATGAGTTTTGGCAGGAGGCAACAGAGGAGTTAGGTGGCATCTACTCACCTGCAGGTGGTTATGTAAGTGATCCACTGCTTGCATCGCAAAATCTAGCTAGCGCAGCAAATAGAGAGGGAGCTAGCTTTAGATACCGCAAGGTGGTTACAAAAATAGAGAAGGATCTAACAAGCGGGCGGGTTAGCGGCGTTGAGATCTTTGATTTTGATAACCAGACAAAGGATGTTTTAACAAGTGGTTATGAGTTTATCGCCGCTGATGTAATAGTAAATGTAAGCGGGCCTTGGTCAACTTTAATTAATAGGATGGCAGGGGCTGGTAGTGATTTCACAGTTGAGTTAAAACCACTTCGGGCTGAGGTGCATCAGATATCAACACCAAAGGATATTTTACCTGGCCCAATTATGGGAGATTTAGATCTTGGTACATATGTCAGATCAGGGCCTGGTGGTATTACTTTAATTGGTGGCACAGAGCCTGAGTGTGATCGGATGGATTGGGTTGAGCCAGAGAAAATTGATGAGGTTAATATGACTAGAACAGTTGAGGTATTTGAATCTCAAACCTACCGCTTTGCTAGAAGATTTTCAGCAGCTCAAATACCATCAACACCGGTTGGTGTAGTAGGTGTTTATGATGTCTCATCAGATTGGACACCGATCTATGACAAAACCGATGTGCCAGGATTTTATGTTGCAATTGGAACAAGNGGGGGGTAATAGTTATTTATTGCAATTATTAGATGCAACTGGTGAAATTAAGGTTGGTGATGCTTTAGTTGCCAGAGGCAGTCAAGGTGGTATGCCATTTGTTCCAGGAGTTCCAGTTGGCGTAGTAACAACTGTGCAGAGCAATGCATCATCAATTACTCAAAATGCAGATGTAGTTGGAATAAGCAATTTAGATAGTATTGGAGTAGTAGCAGTTGTTGTTACTTCACCTAATGAGGATCCTAGAGATTCACTGATACCAAAGCCAAAACCTACGGTAACTGTTTATGTAACACCAACTCCTACTCCTAGTAAGTAATGAGATTATGAGCTGGCAAAGAGTCGTTAATACCTCTTTATTTTTATTTCTTGTTTTTATTCTCCAAGAGACAGCTGTTGCTCGAATTAATTTTCCATTTAACGGTTTCTCACTTTATATTGCAACACTAATGGTTTTACTCTCACTTGAGGATAGAACTGGCTCATTAGTCTTTGGTTTTGCCGGTGGCATGATTATTGATCTTTCACCATCTGCTAGCTCACCCTTTGGCCAGTGGGCACTGGTGATGACCTTTATTGGCTATCTGTTCTCAGTAAATCGGGAAACTATCGGTGACTTTGTTGATCGCCCAGTCGCATTTGTTATTTTTGTTTGTCTCTCATCTGCCTTAGCTATGTTGGCTTTTTTAATTATTGGCACATTACTAGGCCAAGCAAATGGTGGGCTAATGCGCAATCTGTCATTGATTTTAGCTAATTCACTATGGACATTTTTATTTGTTCCGATTTTTCTACCATTAATTATCAGGATTAGAAAGATGCTACTTACAAACCGGGAACGAGTATGAGTCAACGCTCCAAACTTAGTTTGTTAATTTTTCAAACACTTATCTTTTCATTATTTCTGGCATTATTTGGCCGGCTTTTTTATTTGCAGGTATTAGAAAGTGGTCAGTATAAAGATGCTGCGGTTAGTATTCAAAGTCGAGATATTGTCACACCGGCAGTTCGGGGAGCGATAACAGATATTAATGGTGTGCCAATGGTGGTTGATTTACCTGGACTTGTCGTATCAATTGATCGTAGCACCTTAGATAATCAGCCAGATAAGGGCATATCAGTTCTTGCCCGCACCGCTGCATTATTTAATCTTGAATACTCTGATATTTATCAGCGGACCAGATTATGTGGTGAGTTACCAAAAGATAATAGAGCTGGTTGTTGGAACGGCACTAGATATCAGCCAATTCCACTAGTGGGAGGTGCCTCCCAAGATCTTGCACTTAAGATTATGGAGAACTCAGATCTTTACCCAGGTATTGAGGTGCAATCTGTTCCAATTAGAAGTTATCCCTCACTTGAGGGTGAGAATGTTGCACATGTATTAGGTTATGTGGGTTCGGTAACTGATGAAGATTTAAAAAATCCAGATGAGAGTTACTATCGT
>KB900402.1 GCA_000378865.1 actinobacterium SCGC AAA278-I18
AATGAGGTAGTTGGAAAGACTGGAATTGAGATTGTTTATAACCAATATCTGCGTGGCATACCTGGGGTGCGCACCGTATTAGTTAATCGTAAAGAGGTAGTAACAAAACAATCTAAAAATATTAAAGCAGTTGCAGGTAATAACTTAATCACAAATATTGATGCCAAATTACAGGCTGGAGTTGAAAAAGCATTGGCGGATGCAATTAAACGAGCCCGTGGCTCTGGCTATAAAGGAGATTCTGGGGCGGCGGTTGTGCTTGAAATTAAAACTGGGCGAGTACTTGCCATGGCCTCTTATCCAACATATGACCCAGCAATCTGGCAAAAAGGTTTAACAGTTAAACAAGCCGAGGATTTATTTAGTGAGGCAAAAGGTGTGCCTGCTCTTTCTAGGCCGCTGCAAGGTTTATTTGCACCTGCTTCAACCTTTAAATCAATCTCAGTTACGGCAGCCGCCAATGCCGGATACTCCCTAACTGGATCTTATAACTGCCCGGCAACTGTTGAGATTGGTAGCCGCACCTTTAGAAACTTTGATAGCAAAGCTGCCGGCAGATTACCGCTTGAGAAAGCAATCGCCATCTCATGTGACTCGCTTTGGTATCAGATTGCATATGATGAGTGGATTAAAGATGGTGGGCTTAAGCCAAAAGCAAATGCTAATGATTACTTTTTTAATGCCGCTAAAGCATTTGGAATTAATGAAAAAACTGGAATTGATCTACCAACTGAGTTATCTGGCAGATTGCCGGATCGGCAGTGGAAACAAAGTTGGTATGAGAAAAACAAGGATTTTTACTGTAACTACAAGCAACGGGCACAAAAGAAGGATTTAACTCCATATTTAATTGAGGTAGCTCGAGAGAACTGTATTGATGGTAACAAGGTTCGTGCCGGAGATGCAGTTAGCTTTTCAATTGGTCAAGGTGACACATTAGTAACTCCATTACGTCTTGCTGAGATCTATGCTGCAATTGCAAATAATGGAGCTTATTACACCCCACAGGTAGCTAGAGCAGTTGTTGATGTTGATGGCAAGGTAATCAAAGAGTTTAAGCCACTCTTAGCAGATAAAGTTAAAGCTGATCAAAGCACTTGGGATTTCTTGCACCGTGCACTTCGCTCAGTTGTTACTGGCGGAACTGCAACTGGTTCATTCTCTGGATTTCCAGTTGCAGTAAGTGGTAAGACTGGAACTGCACAAGTCTTTGGTAAAAATCCAAATGGCAGCGCTAAAGATGACACCTCTTGGTTTGCTTCATATGGACCGACTGAAGATCCACAATATGCAGTTGTAATGATGGTAAGTCAGGGTGGCTTTGGTGCCTCCACATCTGGTGTTGGAGTTCGTGATATTTATGCAACCTTATTTGGAGTTGTTGGCAATAAAGTTGATCCAACAAAAGCTATATTTCCAAATGGTGTTCCCACTACTATCGCTAAGGTAGATTTAAAACGCGCAGCAAGTGAGGTTGATCTAACTGGAATTAAAGTCGGCGGGGTGAAATTAAAGTGAGTTCAGCAAGAATTTATCGCAGATCTGGTAGAGATACCGGTTATAGGTATGATTTTTTACTTAATTTTGCAGTAATTGGATTATTAATAATTGGCACACTTTTAGTTTATGCCGGAACCAGGGAGTGGTTTAGATCCTATGGTCAAGATCCGGAGTACTACTTAAAACGCCATACTTTAAATATTTTAATTGGCGCACTCCTTGCCTATGGCACCACCTTGGTTGATTACCGTTTACTTAGGGCTTACACACCAATTGTTTGGGTAGCTGCAGTAATTGGTCTACTTCTGGTATTAATTCCAAACTTTGGCTCAAAAGTTAATGGTTCAAGGGCCTGNATCTCATTACCAGGTGGCTTTCAATTACAACCTGCGGAGTTGGCAAAGATTGCAATTATTGTTGGTATGGCAATGATTTTGTCAGATCGTGATCAAGTCGATAAGGATCCATTAGATCTTGATATTTTGAAGGCACTAGCACTATCTGCAGTTCCAGTTTTGTTAATTGTTGTGCAACCAGATTTAGGAACAGTTTTAATTATCTCTGCTTCGATTTTGGCAATGATTGGCGCATCTGGTGCAAAACCTAGATGGATAGTTGGCCTGCTCTTACTTGCCGCAGCCGGGGGCTTTGTTGCAGTACAAAGTGGAGCGGTAAGTGATTATCAGGTTGCCAGATTACAATCATTTGTAGATCCCACTGCAGATCCACGGGCAACTGGTTATCAATTGCGACAATCTAGAATCACAATTGGTTCTGGTGGATTCTTTGGTAAGGGTCTATTTAATGGACCACAAACAAATGGTCGATTTGTACCAGAGCAGCAAACTGACTTTATCTTTACTGTCGCGGGGGAGGAGATTGGTTTTCTTGGCTGCTCAATTATTTTAGCTCTCTTTGTGTTATTTTTTATTAGAGCTTTTTATATTTGCAACCGAAGTAGTGATTTATTTGGCAGGTTGGTATCAATTGGTGTAATTGCTTGGTTTGCATTTCAAGCATTTGAAAATATTGGTATGGCGATGGGACTTATGCCAATGACGGGTGTGCCATTACCATTTTTGTCATATGGTGGCTCATCGATGTTTGCTAATTTGATTGGGGTAGGGCTATTGCAAAACATCCACTCTCGCACCCGATAACACGCTTAAATTAAGGCAAGTTTGCACATCAGCTGTAATCTGCGATACTTACGCCACGCAATCAGCGCGAGGATAAAGAGCCTCAGCCGCGGTAGCGTCGATATTTTTAGCATAATTAATAGGAATTAATTAAAAAGTATTGAAAGAGGTACTGCAAAACTGCAGTAATTTAAGTTTTGAAAAGGATTTGATTTATATGGCCGATGAGCCTAAAGCACCACGTAAGCGCGCTGCCAAAAAAGCGGTAGCGGGCGAAGAGAAAAAAATAAGTAAGAAGTCAGCAGCAATTCCAGTTCCATTATTTCAGGCAGCCCCTGTAACTAAAACTCCGAAGGCAGTTAAAGCTGAAAAAAGTCCCAAGGTTGAATCATCTGATGAGGTTAAAAGCTCAGCCGGTGATAGCGAGGAGTTTCGTCGTCGTCGTCGCCGCGGTGGTAGAGGACGCCGGCGCAATGGCAAAGAGATTGCAGATGGTGAAGATAATGAGCAGCTAGCAACTTTAGATGAAGCTGCAACTAGTGAGGCTGGCACACATAAGCGTCGTCGTCGCCGCCGGGCCAAGGGTGAGGGTGTAACAGCTGGTGAGAGTATTGATGAGGATGGCGTACTAACTGTAGTTAAGGTGCGCGAGGTACGAGTTAGAGAGCCTAAAACTGAGAGCAAGAGTTTTCCTAGGCGTGATCGAAATAGATTTGATCGAGGCGATCGCGGTGATAGGCGAGAGCGTCGTGATTTCACTCGCAAGCGTGGCAGCGTAATTACTGAGTCGGAGTTTTTAGCAAGACGTGAAGCGGTTGAGCGATCTATGTTAGTTCGCCAAATTGCAGATCGAACTCAGATTGCCATTATTGAAGATGATGTAATGGTTGAGCATTATGTAAATAGAAATAGCAATATTTCCTATGTTGGTAACGTCTACTTAGGTAAGGTGCAAAATGTGCTGCCTTCGATGGAGGCGGCCTTCGTAGATATTGGTAAGGGTCGTAACGCAGTTTTATATGCTGGTGAGGTTAATTGGGATGCACTTGGCTTATCTGATGCTCAACCACGAAAGATTGAACATGTATTAAAGAGTGGTCAATCAGTATTAGTTCAAGTAACTAAGGATCCAATTGGTCAAAAGGGTGCAAGATTAACTAGTCAGATCTCTCTCCCTGGTCGCTACCTAGTTTATGTACCTGGTGGCGGCATGAGTGGAATATCTCGTCGACTACCTGATAATGAACGAAACCGTTTGAAATCTATTTTGAAAAACTTAATTCCAGAGCAAGCTGGCGTAATTATTCGCACCGCTGCCGAAGGTGCCCCAGAGGCAGAGTTAGAGCGGGATGTAACTCGACTTAAAGAGCAGTGGGATGAAATTGAGCAGAAGGCAAATAACTCAAACACCTCTGCGCCATCACAACTTTATGGTGAGCCAGATCTAACTGTGCGAGTAATTCGCGATATCTTCAATGAGGATTTCAACAAGATGCTAGTTCAGGGAGATAAAGCCTGGAGTGATATTCAAGATTACATCAGCCATATTGCGCCAGAGCTTGCTAGCAAGATTGAAAAATGGAGCGGTAGCAGAGATGTATTTGCTGAGAATCGAGTTGAGGAACAACTTGCAAAGGCATTTGATCGTAAGGTCTATCTCCCATCTGGTGGCTCATTAGTTATTGATCGCACCGAAGCGATGATTGTGATCGATGTTAACACCGGTAAATTTATTGGTAAGGGTGGAAATCTAGAGGAGACAGTTACCAAAAATAACCTTGAGGCGGCTGAGGAGATTGCTCGACAGCTTCGCCTGCGGGATATGGGTGGAATTATTGTGATCGACTTTATTGATATGACCCTTGAGGCAAACCGCGAATTGGTTTTGCGCAGATTAACTGAGTGTTTAGGGCGAGATCGCACCAAGCATCAGGTTGCCGAAGTTACCTCACTTGGGCTTGTGCAGATGACTCGCAAGCGAGTTGGTCAGGGATTAATTGAGGCCTTCTCAACAACTTGTGAGAGTTGTGGCGGACGTGGAATTCATATTCATAGTGAGCCAGTAAATAAGGTATCACTTGAGAAGGATATGGAGCAGCGATATGCAAAAACTAGCAAAGCATCAGCTGATGATGATTCAGATGATAGTGAAGATGATGAGATTGAACAGAGTTCAAACTCAATAGATAAATCATCGGATGAGGATGACTCAAATGATGAAGAGATTGAAGTGGTATCAACACCTACTCGCCGCAAAGGGCGTCGGGCTGTGAGTACTGGGGTCATTTCAACTAATTAATCGCTCGCATTTGACCCAGATCAGATCAATCTCTACCCTTATCTACCTAGCCAGATTCTGCAAGTTGATCGTTAAGAGATTTAGGCTAATAACTAGAAGGAGCACACGGTGTACGCGATTGTTAAAGCAGGCGGACGTCAAGAGAAGGTTTCAGTTGGTGAAACACTTGTCGTTGATCGTCTTGACGCTGCCGTTGGCGCATCGGTAACTTTTCCAGCTGTGCTTTTAGTTGATGGCGCAGATGTAACAGCTGATCCAAAAGCATTGGCATCTGTGAAGGTAACTGGTGAGGTACTGGCCGAACAAAAGGGACCAAAGATTGCCATCCTTCGTTACAAAAACAAGACTGGTTATCGCCGTCGCCAAGGATTTCGTTCTCAATTAACAAGAGTTAAAATAACTGGAATTAACAAGTAACTACTAACTAAGGCAGGTGAAAGCAGATGGCAAGTAAAAAGGGTGTCTCCTCCACGCGTAATGGTCGCGACTCAAATGCTCAATACCTTGGCATCAAACGCTTTGCTGGACAGGTAGTTAAAGGTGGGGAGATTTTGGTTCGCCAACGCGGCACCTACTTCCACCCAGGAAAGAATGTTGGCATTGGAAAAGATGACACATTATTTGCGCTAGAAGGTGGCAGTGTTGAGTTCGGTCGCGCTCGCGGTCGTCGAGTAGTTAACATCGTTCCGGCCTCTTAAACCCAGCGGATATTTTTAATGTGGGTCCGCTAACTGCGGGCCCATTTTTTATTGATCTAGATATTTAGCGAAAGGAGTTCACATGGCAACCTTTGTTGATCGCGTAACTCTGCATGCTAGTGCGGGTAAGGGTGGAGATGGTTGCGTCTCTGTACATCGAGAAAAATTTAAACCATTAGGTGGTCCAGATGGTGGTAATGGCGGCAGGGGTGGAGATGTTGTTTTAGTAGTAGATCCAGATGCAACCACGCTTTTAGATTTTCACCACTCACCACATCGTAATTCAACTGATGGTAAAAAAGGTGCTGGCGATTTTAATAATGGTGCTGAAGGTAAAGATTTAATTCTCTCTGTTCCAAATGGCACAGTTGTTAAAGATGTTAATGGCGATGTAATTGCTGATTTAGTTGGCTTTGGTACCAGATTTATGGCAGCTCAAGGTGGTAAGGGCGGTTTAGGAAATGCAGGCCTTGCTAACTCAAAACGACGAGCTCCAGGCTTTGCCCTCTTAGGTGAGCCAGGTGAGGGCCGGACACTATTTCTAGAATTAAAAAGCGTTGCCGACATTGGTTTAGTTGGTTATCCAAGTGCTGGTAAATCCTCTTTGATTGCAGCGATGTCAGCTGCTCGTCCAAAAATTGCTGATTATCCATTTACTACATTGGTACCAAACTTAGGAGTTGTGCAAGCGGGTGAAACTAGATTTACCGCAGCTGATGTACCAGGTTTAATACCAGGGGCAAGTCATGGCAAAGGTTTAGGACATGAGTTCTTGCGCCATGTTGAGCGGTGCGCAGCATTAGTACATGTTTTAGATTCTGCCACCTTAGAAAGTGATAGAGATCCAGTTAAGGATTTTGATATTATCGAAGAGGAATTAAAAGAGTATGGCGGCCTATCTGATCGTCCAAGAATTATTGCGCTAAACAAGATTGATTTACCAGATGGCAAAGCAATGGCAGATATGGTGCAAAAAACATTAGAGTCTCGTGGTTTTCCAGTCTTTCAAGTATCAGCTGCCTCCCGAGAGGGAATGCAGGAGTTAATTTATGCAATGGCGCAGATAATTCAAAAGGTGCGCAAGGCGCAAAAAGAGGAACAAGTTACTCGGATTGTACTTAGGCCAATTGCTGTTGATGATGCCGGCTTTGTTGTGACTGCAAATGATGATGGCACATTTAATGTGATTGGTGATAAGCCACAGCGTTGGGTTATGCAAACAGATTTTGCAAACGCTGAAGCAATTGGTTATCTAGCAGATCGGCTTGCCTCATATGGTGTTGAGAAAGAGTTATTTAAGAAGGGTGCAAAAGCTGGGGATGAGGTAAGAATTGGGATCGGAGATGAAGCGGTTATCTTTGATTGGGAGCCAAGTATTGAAGCAGGAGCTGAGTTGTTAGCCGGAGGACCTAGAGGAGAAGATCTTCGCCTTTCTACACCTTGGCGAATGGATTTACTTGAAGATGATATTGATCAACTAAGTGATGATGAGATTGAGATGCAATGGGAGTACAACACCGCAAATCCAAGAAATCCAAGAGTTGATGAAGATGTCCGTTAATTTGAGTAATACTAAAAGAATTGTTATAAAGGTCGGCTCATCAACACTTACTGGACAAGCTGGGGCTAATTTAGATCCAACAGCAATTGATAAGTTAGTAGATGTAGTTGGAAAACTTAAAGCAGATGGCAAAGAGGTAATTATCGTCTCCTCAGGTGCTATCGCAGCAGGACTTGCCCCCCTTGGATTATCAGCTCGACCAACTGATTTAACATCCCAGCAAGCAGCAGCTTCGGTTGGTCAAGGCTTACTTATGGCTAAATACACCCAATCATTTAACAGATTTAAAATTACTACCTCACAACTATTAATTACCTTAGATGATATTACTAAGGCAAATCATTTTGAGAATATTAAGGGTGTTCTAAACTCACTACTAAAGCAGGGTGTAGTACCAATTATTAATGAAAACGATACGGTTGGAACTGAGGAGATTAAGTTTGGCGACAATGATGGCTTAGCAGCACTTGTTACTAAGTTAATTGCCGCAGACCTACTTGTTCTAGTTACAGATATCGATGGCTTATATGATGCAAATCCAGCAATGCCTGGGGCTAATGCGATTTATCAGGTAGCAGATATATCAAAGCTTGATACCGCAACATTAGGCGGTGCTGGCACTGCCGGTGTTGGCAGTGGTGGTATGGTGACCAAGGTTGAAGCGGCAAAGGTTGTAACAAGTGCTGGGATTGGCATGGTGTTAACTAAGTTATCTGATCTAGATGAGGCACTCTCTGGCGTGCAGGTTGGAACCTACTTTTTACCTAATTAACTCTTAAGGTTAGAGATTTCAAGTAGCGCTTTTGCAGTATCAGCTTCATGATCTGAATCAGTTGGATTATCACTTAACTTAACAATCACAGTTCTAGTTGCTGGATTTATAAATACAAACTGTCCATGTAATCCCAGCATCAAACTTGTATTTGGGTAAGGATGCCAAACCTGTGCGGCATAACCCCAATTACGATCTAATGTTGTAACTGGTGTAGTCAGGCGATTTAGCCAAGCCTTATCAATTACTCTATTTGGACCGGAATAACCACCATTTAGAAATAACATACCAACTTTGGCGTAATCAATAGCTGATGCGTTAAAGCAACAGAAGGTTTTTTCAGTTCCACCAATTCGATCTACATTCCAGGTTGCTGGGTACTTTGCACCAACTACCTGCCACACATTTTTACTAAAGTAATCAGATATTCTCTTGCCAGTTACCTTTTTAATAATCATGCCAAGCATCTGAGTATCAACGCTCATGTACTCAGATTTTGATCCTGGTTCAAATGCCATCTTACGGTTGTGTTTTAAAAACCAATCAATATCAGTTGATGCATACATCTGGGCAATTGCTAAACCCCAACCAGTAGGTCCAGATGGATAGTTATCACTAACCCCTACACCAGCTTGCATATCAAGTAAATGCTTAATTGTTACTAAATCAAAACTTGTGCCAGCCTTTAAATCTGGGAAGTAATCGACAAACTTATCGCTCTCTTTAATTTTGCCCTGTGATACTAATTGGCCAATCATAATTGAGGTCATTGTTTTTCCAACTGAGTATGAAGGAAGTTGAGTACTTTGAGTTACACCGTCTTTATACCACTCATAACTCATCACACCATTTCTTATAACAATAAATGCATTTGTGTCGGTTTTCTTTAAAAACTCATTAAATGAAAGGGACGTTCCCTGATACATAATTTCAGCCGGCATTTTTTCAGAGGAAACTGGTAGTGCTATCGGATTACTCGCTGGATCTATTACATGCCATGGCATCAAAGTTGGAGTCTTTGAGGCGGGAGCTAATCCTAATTTAATAACTGAAATTGGCTCGGGGTAGTGAATAACTTTGGTTAGAGCAAATAGTGCAAGATATAAGACTCCTAGGGAAATTACTGTATTACGAAGGATTCTGATTATCCGCATCACGGCTTTAGCATAATTGACCGTAGACTTACTCCTTATGAGTGACACCACCATTATCTCTGATATCGCACATGCTGCCCGGCTGGCTGCGCGCACATTGGCTATATCCTCAAATGATGAGCGTAATAAAGTTTTAACAAACATTGCCATTGAACTAGAAAAGAATTTAGATTTAATCTTAGCGGCAAATGAGGTTGATATGGCAGCGGCAAAAAAAGCTGGTATTAACCAATCACTACAAGATCGTCTGCTTTTAAATGAGAAAAGAGTTAGGCAGATGGCAGCTGCTGCCAGAGATATTGCTAAATTACCAGATCCATTAGGAAAGGTTTTAGTTGAACGTGATCTTGAGAATGGCTTAAATCTCAAGCAAAAAACAGTTCCATTTGGAGTAGTTGGAATGGTTTATGAAGCTAGACCTAATGTCACAGTAGATGCAGCAGTAATATTAATTAAATCTGGTAATGCTGCCTTACTTCGTGGTTCATCCCAAGCTACTGAAAGCAATAAGGTATTGATTGATGTAATGAAAAAAGCATTTGCGGGCAGTTCAATCTCTAGAGAGGTAATTCAATTAGTTCCGGCCACCGACCGCACCACAGTTACCGCACTGCTTACCGCCCGTGGCTTAGTTGATTTAGTAATTCCACGAGGAAGTGCGGAGTTAATTAGGGCAGTAATTGATGAGGCAACGGTGCCAACCATTGAAACTGGTGCTGGGGTATGCCATGTTTATGTGGATAAATCAGCAGATCTTGTAAAAGCGATACCAATTTTAATTAACTCAAAATGTGATCGTCCAAGTGTTTGTAATGCTGCTGAGACATTACTGGTGCATCAAGATATTGCCGAACAATTTTTACCTCTTGCCCTAAAAGCATTATCACAGGCTGGGGTAGTGATTAATGCTGATGCAAAGAGCAAAGTGATAGCCGATAAGTTAGGTATCACCGCTAAATTAGCAACTGATAAATCCTTTGCAACTGAGTATGGAACCCTTGAGATAAATGTGGCTCAGGTAGGTGATGTAGTGGGTGCAATTGAACATATTGCAAAATATGGAACAAACCACACCGAAGCGATTGTGGCAGAGGATAAAGATGTGATTACTACCTTTACTGCATTAAATGATTGCGCTGCAATTATGGTTAACGCCTCGACAAGATTTACCGATGGTGGGCAAATGGGATTTGGTGCTGAGATTGGAATTTCTAATCAAAAATTACACGCCCGCGGTCCAATGGGACTAGAGGCGATGACTACAACAACTTGGATTGTTAGCGGAAATGGGCAAATTCGCCAGTGATTTAACACCAGTTATACTCACCAATTATGGCCGCAATCTCCCGCGATGAAGTCGCAAACTTAGCCCGGTTAGCTCGAATCACTATGAGTGATGCTGAGTTAGATCACTTAGCAGGTGAGATGGATGTAATTTTAGGTGCGGTGGCTCGAGTGCAAGAGGTGGCAGGGGCAGATGTACCAGCAACCTCTCATCCACTTGCAGTAAATAATGTAAGCCGTGAAGATGTTGTAACACCAAGCCTTACACCAGCAGAAACATTATCTGGTGCACCTGCATCTGAGGATCAAAGGTTTAAAGTGCCACAGATATTAGGTGAAGAGTAAATGAGTATTAGAGATAACGCCTCAGTAATGGCTGCTGCTCTTGCCAATAAAGAGATCAGCGCGGTTGAGTTAGCAAACCAACATTATGAGCAGATTGCATCAGTTGATAAAAATGTGCATGCCTTTTTATATTTAGATAAAGAGGGCGCCCTTGCTCAAGCAAAAGAGGTTGATAAGAAACGTGCTGCTGGTGAGAAATTATCCCCATTAGCTGGTGTGCCACTTGCACTTAAAGATGTAATGACGCAAAAAGGTGTGCCAACTACCTGTGGTTCTAAAATGCTTGAGGGATGGCGCCCACCATATGACTCAACTGTTGTTACAAAATTAAAGAGTGCTGGCATTGTTATTTTAGGCAAAACTAATATGGATGAGTTTGCAATGGGTTCATCAACTGAAAACTCAGCCTTTGGCCCAACTCATAACCCTTGGGATCTAACTCGTATACCTGGTGGTTCAGGTGGCGGCTCATCCGCATCACTTGCCGCATATGAAGCACCACTTGCAATTGGTACAGATACTGGTGGATCAATCCGCCAACCTGCTGCGGTAACTGGAACTGTTGGAGTTAAGCCAACTTATGGCGGTGTTTCTCGTTATGGATTAGTTGCATTCTCATCCTCACTCGATCAAGCAGGTCCGTGTGCAAGGACAGTTTTAGATGCAGCCCTTTTGCACCAAGTAATCGCTGGGTTTGATCCAAAGGATTCCACCAGTATTAATCAAGCAGTACCAGATGTGGTAGCTGCTGCTAAAAAACTAGATATAAAAGGTATGAAGATTGGTGTTGTTAAACAATTAGCTGGAGATGGCTATCAAAAGGGTGTGGAGAGTAAGTTTAATGAGGCGGTTGCAGAGTTAGTTAAATTAGGGGCTGAGATCATTGAAGTATCTTGCCCAAACTTTGAGTACGCCTTAGCTGCTTACTACCTAATTGCACCAAGTGAGTGCTCATCAAATCTTGCTCGATTTGATTCAATGCGATTTGGTTTACGCATTGGCGATGATGGAGTTAAAGGTGCTGAAGAGGTAATGAACTTAACAAGGCAGGCAGGGTTTGGGCGTGAGGTTAAACGGCGAATCATTCTAGGAACATACGCGCTTTCTTCTGGATATTACGATGCTTATTACGGCTCAGCGCAAAAGGTGCGCACATTAATTAAACGCGACTTTGATGCTGCCTTTGAAAAATGTGATGTATTAATTTCACCTACTGCGCCAACTACTGCATTTAAAATTGGCGAGAAGAGTAATGATCCACTTGCGATGTATTTAAATGATATTGCCACAATTCCAGTAAATATGGCTGGTATTGGTGGAATGAGTCTGCCTTGTGGATTAGCTGAGGAAGATAATCTGCCGGTTGGTTTTCAAATTATGTCACCTGCGATGAAGGATGATCGGATGTATTTAGTTGGTGGAGCCCTTGAAGCAGCGCTACTTTCTAAATGGGGCAAACCGATATTAGATTTTGCGCCAAAGCTTGCAGGTTCAAAATGAGTTTAAATTACGATCAAGCAATTGAGAAGTATGAGCCAACACTTGGTCTTGAGGTTCATGTTGAGTTAAATACCAAATCAAAGATGTTTTGTGGATGTGCTACTGAGTTTGGCGCGCAGCCAAATACTCAAACCTGTCCAGTTTGTCTTGGCTTACCAGGTGCGCTACCAGTTGTTAATAAGAAGGCGATCGAAAGCAGCATATTAATTGGCTTAGCGCTTAACTGCTCGATTGCGCCATTTTCAAGATTTGCTAGAAAAAATTACTTTTATCCAGATATGCCAAAGAATTTTCAGACCTCTCAATACGATGAACCTATCTGTGTTAATGGCTTCTTAGATGTTGAAATCGAGGCAGATGATGGTATGAAGAGTTTTAGAATTGAAATTGAACGGGTACACATGGAGGAGGACACTGGTAAATCACTTCATGTTGGTGGTTCAACTGGGCGCATTCACGGCGCTGAGTACTCACTCTTAGATTACAACCGCGCTGGTATTCCATTGGTTGAAATTGTTACCAAAATAGTTCCTAATACTGGTAAATATGCGCCGCAAGTTGCCCGGGCATATGTGGCTGCCCTGCGCGATATTTTGCGCAGCCTTAATGTCTCTGATGTAAAGATGGAGCAAGGCTCACTTCGTTGTGATGTTAATTTATCTTTATCAAAGATTGGTAGCGGAAAACTTGGTACAAGGAGTGAGACTAAAAATGTTAACTCACTTCGCTCAGTAGAACGGGCAGCAGCTGGTGAGGTGATTAGGCAGGCAAATCGGTTAGAGGCTGGTGAGCGAATTGTGCAGGAGACTCGTCACTTCTTAGAGGAGAGTGGACAAACTCGTCCTGGAAGATCAAAGGAGCAGGCAGAGGATTACCGATATTTTCCAGAGCCAGATTTAGTTCCAGTTGCACCAGATGCTAAATGGATTGAAGAGCTTAGAAAAACATTGCCAGAAAAGCCAGCAGCGCGGCGCAAGCGATTACAAACTGCTTGGTCAGTTCCTGATAAAGAGATGGCAGCGATGGTTAATGCAGAGTTATTAGATACAGTTGAAGAGACGGTAAAACTTGGCGCAGATCCAACTAAGGCACGCAGTTGGTGGCTAGGAGAGGTATCTAGAGTTGCTAATGACCGAGGAGTTCTACCTACCGAATTGATTTCAGTTAAAGATATTGCTCAAGTTATTGCATTAATAGCAAGTGGTGAGTTGACCGATAAGTTAGCTAGGCAAGTAGTTGAAGGGGTTATCGCTGGGGAAGGTTCACCAAGTGATGTGATTAGTAAGCGTGGATTAAAGGTTGTCTCAGATGACTCTGCATTAATGAAGGCGATTGAGGATGCGATCGCTGCTCAGCCAGATACAGCCGAGCGGGTGCGGGGTGGAAATATTCCAGCAGCTGGAGCGCTAATTGGTGCGGTAATGAAAGCAACTGGTGGACAAGCTGATGCGGCTAAGGTGCGTGAACTATTACTAAAACACTTAGGGCAATAAACTAATCTTATGAGCGATAACAATCCGCCAAATAAAATGAAGCCAAGATCTGGCTTAGTAACCGATGGTATGGAGCGTGCTCCTGCTCGGGGAATGCTGCGCGCAGTTGGTATGAAGGATGAAGATTTTGCTAAACCACAAATTGGTATTGCATCCTCTTGGAATGAAATTACGCCATGTAATTTATCTTTAGATCGTCTAGCTAAAGCATCTAAAAAAGGTGTGATTGCTGCCGGTGGTTTTCCAATGCAATTTGGCACTATCTCTGTCTCTGATGGCATCTCAATGGGTCATGAAGGAATGCATTTTTCTTTAGTATCACGTGAGGTAATTGCTGACTCTGTTGAAACTGTTATGCAGGCAGAGCGGTTCGATGGCATGGTTACCTTCGCAGGTTGTGATAAATCATTACCAGCGATGATGATGGCAGCAGCAAGAATGGATGTGGCAAGTGTCTTTGTTTACGCCGGATCTACAATGCCTGGAAAAGTAGATGGCCGCGATGTAACAATCATTGATGCATTTGAGGCGGTTGGTGCGTGCGCGCGTGGATTAATCACGCAGGATGAGGTAGATAAAATTGAACGGGCAATCTGTCCAGGTGAGGGTGCCTGTGGTGGCATGTACACCGCAAACACTATGGCTGCAGTTGGTGAAGCAATTGGCTTATCACTTCCTGGCTCAGCTTCTCCTCCCTCTATTGATAGGCGCCGTGATGATTACGCTGTTAAATCTGGGGAAGCAGTAGTTGAATTAATCCGTAAGGGAATTACTACTAGACAAATTCTTACCAAGAAAGCATTTGAAAATGCAATTACAGTTGTTATGGCGCTAGGTGGCTCAACTAATGCTGTTCTGCATTTACTTGCAATTGCCCATGAGGCGGAGGTTGATTTAACACTTGAGGATTTTCATAGAGTTGGTTCTAAGGTGCCATTGCTTGGGGATTTAAAACCATTTGGTAAGTATGTAATGACTGATGTAGATAAAGTTGGCGGAATTCCGGTAATTCTTCGTGCGTTATTAGATGCTGGCCTATTACATGGTGATTGTTTAACTGTTACGGGCAAAACAATGGCGGAGAATCTAAAGGATATAACGCCACCAGATCCAGATGGTGAAATTCTTAAAGCGGTAAGTAATCCACTTTCTCTAGGTGGTGGCATCTCAATTCTTAATGGCTCACTTGCTCCAGATGGCGCAGTTTGTAAGACAGCTGGAGTTGGCGTTGATCTATTTGAAGGTCCAGCCAAAGTATTTGAAAGAGAACAAGCAGCGATGGATGCATTAGAGAATGGATCAATTGTTGCAGGTGATGTGGTAGTTATTAGGTATGAGGGACCAAAGGGTGGTCCTGGTATGAGAGAGATGTTAATGATTACTGGCGCAATTAAAGGCGCCGGTCTTGGTAAATCTGTTTTATTAATTACTGATGGCAGATTCTCTGGTGGCACAACCGGACTTTGCGTTGGACATGTTGCCCCAGAAGCTGTTGATGGTGGTCCAATTGCATTTGTTAAAAATGGTGATCGAGTAAGAATCGACACAAAAAATCGAAAATTAGATTTATTAGTAGATGAAAAAGAGATGAGTGAGCGAAAGAAAAGTTTTAAACCAGTCCCACATAAATACCGCCGCGGGGTATTAGCTAAGTATTCAAAGTTAGTCGGTAGTGCTGCAAAGGGTGCGGTCTGCGATTAATTGCAGTTTTGTTATAGTCACGCTCAAATATTGAGATCGAAATCTACCAGGTTGACTAGACCCAACTACACCTGAGAAACTACGGCCATGAAGAACACTTCGCTAATCTCACAAATCGCGATCACATCTGTGGTCGTGGTGATTATCGAGCGTGCGCGCTAACAGAAATAGTTAGTTCGCACCCCTCAGATAAAACTGGGGGGTTTTGTTTTAGATAAGCAACTAGTTAAGAGAGGAAGCGATGAGCAAGATGAATGGTGCGCAAAGTTTAATTAACGCACTTGAGGCTGCTGGGGTTGATGTCATGTTTGGCATACCAGGCGGTGCAATTCTTCCTGCTTATGATCCGATCTTTGATTCAAAGATTCGCCATATTTTAGTTCGCCATGAGCAAGGTGCCGGGCACGCTGCAACTGGATATGCTCAAGCAACTGGTCGAGTTGGAGTTTGTATTGCCACCTCAGGTCCTGGTGCCACAAATTTAGTAACACCACTTGCTGATGCTCAAATGGACTCAGTTCCAATTGTGGCTATTACTGGACAGGTACCATCTGCAGCGATTGGTACCGATGCTTTTCAAGAGGCTGATATTCGCGGCGTTACCATGCCAGTTACCAAACATAATTACTTAATTACTGATCCAGCTGATATCCCACGAGCAATTGCGGAGGCATTTTATATTGCAAGCACTGGTCGCCCCGGTGCAGTGCTAGTTGATATTGCCAAAGATGCGTTGCAGAAAGAGACCACTTTTAACTATCCAAAAAATGTTTCACTAGCTGGCTATAACCCAGTAGTTGAACCAAAACAATCTGCTGTCCTTGATGCAGCAGCATTAATTGCTCAATCAAAGAAGCCAGTGCTCTATGTTGGTGGCGGAGTTATTAAAGCTAATGCGGCAAAAGAGTTAATGCAGCTTGCAGAGATTACCGGTGTGCCAGTTGTGACAACTTTGATGGCACGAGGTGCATTCCCTGATTCGCACAAGCAACATCTTGGTATGCCTGGTATGCATGGCACAGTTGCCGCGGTTACCGCATTACAAAAGGCAGATTTGCTAATTACCTTAGGCGCTAGATTTGATGACCGAGTAACTGGCAAGCTCTCTACCTTTGCACCAAAAGCTAAAATTATTCACGCCGATATTGATCCAGCAGAGATTGGTAAGAATCGCCATGCCGATGTTGCATTGGTAGGAGATCTTAAAAATATCTTGCGAGCGTTAAACCCTGCTACTAAAGCAGCTCTTGCAAAATCTGCGCCAGATTTAACACCATGGCTTAATGAGGTTTATGGCTGGAGATCAAAGTTTCCACTTGGTTATGACAAACCATCTGATGGCTCTGTCTCACCACAGAATGTAATTGAGCGAATTGGCAAAATCTCAGGTCCTGACACAATATTTACAGCAGGTGTTGGCCAACATCAGATGTGGGCATCCCAATTTATTGGTTATGAAAAACCTAGAACCTGGCTTAACTCAGGTGGCTTAGGAACGATGGGTTATGCAGTACCTGCTGCAATGGGGGCAAAGGTAGGAGCTCCTGACACAACAGTCTGGGCAATTGATGGTGATGGTTGTTTTCAAATGACAAATCAAGAGTTAGTAACTTGTGCAATAAATAATATTCCAATCAAGGTTGCAGTAATTAATAATGAATCACTAGGAATGGTTCGCCAGTGGCAGACTTTGTTTTATAACCAGCGGTATTCAAATACCGATCTGCACTCAAAGCGGATTCCGGATTTTAAATTACTAGCTGAGGCGATGGGTTGTGTGGGACTTCGATGTGAGCGACCTGAGGATGTTGATAAGACAATTGAGGCTGCAATGGAGATTAATGATCGACCAGTTGTAGTTGATTTTAATGTTCACCGTGATGCAATGGTTTGGCCGATGGTGGCAGCTGGCACATCAAATGATGATATTACTGTTGCCAGATCTATGGCTCCAGTATGGGATTCACAGGAGTTGTAATGGCAATCCACACATTAGCGGTTTTAGTTGAGAACTCACCTGGTGTTCTAGCACGGGTTGCTTCATTGTTTTCTCGTCGTGGTTACAACATTGATTCACTCGCTGTTGGTCCAACTGAGAATCCAAAGGTTTCTCGTATGACTATTGTTTTAAATTTAGAAGGGCATGCTTTAGATCAAGTGAGCGCACAATTATTTAAATTAGTAAATGTAATCGGCATCTCTGAGATGAAGGATTCTGATTCACTAAAACGAGAGATTTTATTAGTTAAGGTGGCAAATAATGCTGCTAATAAAGAGGTTGCAAGTAAGCATAAGGCGGTTATTTCAGATGAAACAACAACAACTATCTCAATAGAGGCGGTTGGGCAATCATTTGAGATTGAAGCACTACTTGCAGATTTAAAGCCAAATGAAATTCGAGAGTTAGTTCAATCAGGCTTGGTGGCATTAGAGCGGGGCGCCAGCACCTTGGCAGACCGTACGCTAAGCACCATGGGAACTGCTAACGAGTCAGATCCAAATAGTTCCACAGCTGATTACCAGAATTAACTACTATCAAATAAACCAACGAAATAAGGAGAAACAAAGTGGCAACGATGTATCACGATGAAGATGCAGATCTAGCAATTATCCAATCCAAAAAGGTTGCGGTAATTGGCTATGGCTCACAAGGACATGCACACGCCTTATCACTTCGTGATAGCGGTGTTGATGTAGTAGTTGGTTTAGCTGATGGCTCTAAATCTCGTGCAAAAGCTGAGGCTGAAGGACTTAAGGTAGCAACAGTTGCTGAGGCAGTTAAGGGCGCTGATGTAATTATGTTGCTGGCTCCAGATCATGTGCAGCGCCATATCTATAATGATTCAATCGCACCAAATATTAAAGATGGTGCAGCATTATTCTTTGGTCACGGCTTTAATATTCGTTTTGGTTATATCAAGCCATCTGCCAATGTAGATGTTTGTATGGTTGCACCAAAGGGACCAGGGCATTTAGTTCGCCGTGAGTACACAGCAGGTAGAGGTGTTCCAGTAATTGTTGCAGTAGAACAAGATGCAACTGGAAATGCATGGCCGCTAACTCTTTCTTACGCCAAAGCAATTGGTGGACTTCGTGCCGGCGGAATCTTGACTACCTTCACAGAGGAGTGCGAAACAGATTTATTTGGCGAGCAATCAGTTCTATGTGGCGGCGCATCCCAATTAGTTATGTATGGCTTTGAAACCTTAATTGAGGCAGGCTACCAACCAGAGGTTGCCTACTTTGAGTGTTTGCATGAGCTAAAACTTATTGTTGATCTTATGTATGAAGGCGGAATTGCAAAACAACGCTGGTCAGTATCTGACACAGCTGAGTATGGTGATTACATCTCAGGTCCTAGAGTTATTGATCCAAGTGTTAAAGAGAATATGAAGGCAGTACTTGCCGATATTCAATCTGGTTCATTTGCTAAGCGCTTTATTGATGATCAAGATAAGGGCGCTCCTGAGTTTAAATCACTACGCGCAAAGGGTGAATCACATCCAATTGAGCAGGTTGGTAGAGATCTGCGCAAGCTTATGTCTTGGGTTAAGTCTGATAAAGATGATTATAAAGAAGGAAATGTAGCGCGTGGCTAAACCTGTTGTATTAATTGCTGAGGAGTTAAGTCTTGCGACGATAGATGCGTTAGGACCTGAGTTTGAGGTGCGCAATTGCAATGGCGCAGATCGAGCTGAGTTGCTCACCGCTCTCTCTAAAGGAGTAGACGCGGTATTAATTCGCTCTGCTACCAAGATGGATGCGGAAGCTATTGCAGCTGCAAAAGGTTTAAAAGTAATTGCAAGAGCTGGTGTTGGTTTAGATAATGTTGAAATTCCGGCTGCAACCGCTGCTGGAGTGATGGTAGTAAATGCACCAACTTCAAATATTGTTTCAGCTGCTGAGCTTGCAATTGGATTACTACTTGCATCTGCCAGATCAATCTCACCAGCACATGCAGCGCTTAAAAATGGGAAGTGGGCACGCTCTAAATACACAGGGGCAGAATTATTTGAGAAGACTTTAGGAGTTGTTGGTTTTGGCAAAATTGGGCGATTAGTTGCACACCGAATGCAAGCATTTGGTATGGAGGTAGTTGCTTATGATCCATATCTACAGCCAGCAAGAGCTGCGCAATTAAATGTAAGGCTAGTTGAGTTAGATGAATTACTTAAGGTGAGTGATTTTATAACTATCCACCTACCTAAAACTAAAGAGACTACTAATTTAATTGGTACTGAAGCATTAAAAAAGGTTAAGCCAACAGTGCGAATTATTAATGCTGCTCGTGGTGGTGTGTTAGATGAGGCAGCTCTTTATGAAGCACTCAAAGATGGCAGAGTTGCAGGTGCTGGCCTTGATGTATTTGCTACAGAGCCATGTACTGATTCACCATTATTTACTTTAGATAATGTTGTTGCGACACCTCATTTAGGTGCATCAACAGATGAAGCGCAGGAGCGGGCTGGAATCGCTGTTGCAGTTTCTGTTCGTAAAGCACTCTCAGGTGAGTTAGTTCCTGATGCAGTAAATGTAAAAGGCGGCGCAATTGATCAAGCAGTTCGTCCAGCTCTGGGATTAGTTGAGAAGTTAGCAAAGGTCGCCACCGCACTTGCAACAGATGTGATCTCAACTATTGATGTTGAAGTCCGCGGTGAGATTGCCGCTCTTGATGTTTCAGTTCTTTCTACAAGTGCGCTAAAAGGTGCACTACTTGCAATGGGAGCTGAGGATGTTACCTATGTAAATGCACCGGCATTAGCTGCTGAGCGCTCCCTTACCTCAAATGTTTCAACAGATACTGAAAGTCCAGATCATCGTAATTTAGTTTCAGTAAGAGCAGCATCTGCTGATGGCAGCCAAGTTTTTGTTAGTGGAACTTTGATGGGTATTAAGCAGGTTCAAAAGATTGTGGCAATTGATAAGTTAGATCTTGATCTTAAGCCAACAAATAATCTTTTATTCCTGCGCTATACCGACCGCCCTGGTGTAGTTGGCGTAGTTGGAAACTCACTTGGAAAGTTAAAGATTAATATTGCAGATATGCAGGTTGGTCGCACCCAAGAGGGTGGCCAAGCACTTATGGCATTAACAGTTGACTCTGCAATCCCTAATAATGTAATTGAGGTTATTGCTAAGGAGACTGGTGCATCTTTGGTTCGCTCTGTGAATTTGGTAAGTGAATGAAGAGTTTTAATTTAGCAGTCATTGCCGGTGATGGAATTGGACCAGAGGTAGTAGCTGAAGGCATAAAGGTACTAGATGTCATTGCAAAAAAATATGATCTAGCCTTTAACAAAATAGATTATGAATTAGGTGCTGCTTATTGGCATAAGACTGGTGAAACACTTCCTGATTCAGTAATGGCAGAGCTTGCAAAAGCGGATGTGATTTTATTGGGAGCGGTTGGGGATCCAACTGTGCCAAGTGGTGTATTAGAGCGAGGATTACTACTTAAATTACGTTTTGCTTTTGAGCATTACATAAATCTGCGGCCAGCAAAGTTATTTCCTGGCGTTACCTCACCAATTACAAATAATAAAGGTATTGATTTCATAGTAGTTAGAGAGGGAACTGAAGGTTTATATGTTGGTGCTGGCTCAATAAAGGATGAGGGCACAAACAAAGAGCTAGCAATTGAGGAGTCTATTAATACCTATAAAGGTATCGAGCGAGTCATTAGAGATGCATTTGGTAGAGCGATGGCACGTCCTCGTAAGAAACTTACCTTAGTTCATAAGAACAATGTATTAACTAGAGCAGGTGGTCTTTGGACTCGAGTATTTAATGAGGTAGCAAAGGATTTTCCGCAAGTAACAACAGATTATCTACATGTTGATGCTGCCTCAATGTTTTTTGTAACAAACCCAGAGCGCTTTGATGTAGTGGTAACTGATAATCTATTTGGTGACATAATTACTGATATTGCAGCTGCAATCTGTGGTGGAATTGGACTAGCAGCTAGTGGCAATATCAATCCAACCGGTGCCTTTCCTTCTATGTTTGAACCAGTTCATGGCTCAGCCCCTGATATTGCTGGAAAGAACTTAGCTGATCCAACTGCAACTGTATTATCTGTTGCCATGATGTTAAATCACCTAGGGCAGAGCCAAGCTGCAAGTGATGTTGAAGCAGCAGTTGCCAAGGATTTGGTAAGCCGTGGTGATAAGAAGCGCTCTACAACTGAAATTGGTGATGCATTGGTAAAGGCTCTCTCATGAAGGTAATTAGTAAACCAAATACGAAGCCGCTAGATGCAGCAGAGCGTAATAAAAGAGTTGCCGAGCCTGGCTTTGGTAAGTACTACACCGACAATATGGTTATTGCCCAGTGGAGTGAAGCAACTGGTTGGTCTGATGCAACATTGCAGGCCTATGGTCCACTCTCATTAGATCCTGCCACCATGGTTTTTCACTATGGCCAAGAGATATTTGAAGGAATGAAGGCTTATACCCAACCAGATGGCGGTATTTCATTATTTAGACCAGAGGCAAATGCAAAACGTTTTGCAAAATCAGCGGCCAGAATTACGTTGCCACAGATGCCAGTTGAATTTTTTGTGCAAACAGTTGAGGAGTTAGTTAAGCAAGATAAGGGTTGGGTGCCAAGTAAAGTTGGTGAATCTTTATATTTACGCCCCTTTATGATTGCAACTGAGGTTGGACTTGGCGTTCGTCCATCTAATCACGCAACCTATGTATTAATTGCCACCCCTGCTGCTGCTTACTTTAACGCAGCAAAAGCGGTAACAGTTTGGATCTCAACTGAGTATGTCAGAGCAGCATTAGGTGGCACAGGGGAAGCAAAGTGCGGTGGAAATTACGCAGCCTCACTCCTTGCACAAAAACAAGCAGCACAAGAGGGTTGTGATCAGGTTGCATATATTGATGCGGTAGAACGCAAGTGGGTAGAGGAGATGGGTGGCATGAATCTCTACTTTATTAAGGGAAGTGGCAAAGCAGCCAAGATAATGACGCCAAAACTAACCGGCACATTACTTCCTGGCATAACCCGTGATTCAATTCTAACTTTAGCTAATGATCTTGGATATAAAACTGAGGAAACCATGATTTCAATTGATGATTGGCGTGATGGGGTTAAATCTGGTGAGATCACTGAAATCTTTGCTTGTGGCACCGCCGCTGTTGTCTCTGCAGTAGGGGCAGCAAAAAGTGTTCATGGCACTTGGCAAACTGGTGATGGAAATCCTGGCGTAATTACCAATGAGATTCGCGCAGCACTTCTTGGAATTCAACATGGCTCTGCCCCAGATAAGTATGGCTGGAATAAGCGGATTATCTGATGACTATTAATGATTCATTTCATATCTATGACACCACACTTCGCGATGGCGCCCAACAAGAGGGATTAAATCTCTCTGTCCACGACAAGTTAACTATTGCTCGGCATCTAGATGATTTAGGTGTTGGTTTTATTGAAGGTGGTTGGCCAGGGGCTAATCCAAAAGACACTGAGTTTTTTAAATTAGCTCAAACTGAGTTAAAGCTAAAGAATGCAACCTTTGTAGCCTTTGGTGCAACTAGAAGGCCTGGAGTTAAAGCTGCCGATGATCAACTACTACGGGCATTGCAAGATTCAAAGGCGCCGGTAGTAACTTTGGTTGCAAAGAGTCATGATCGCCATGTTGATCTTGCGCTTAAGACTGATCTTGATCAAAATCTTGCGATGATCACCGACTCTATTAAGTTTTTAAAAGCAGGCGGACAAAGAGTTTTCTTAGATGCAGAGCACTTCTTTGATGGTTACCTATCTAATAAGGCATACGCACTTGAGGTGGTAAGAGCTGCGGTTGAGGCAGGAGCTGATGTTGTAGCACTTTGTGACACAAATGGCGGAATGCTCCCTGATCAATTATCAAATATTGTTCATGAGGTATTAACCTCTTCATCTGCTCGGCTTGGTATTCATTGCCACAATGACACAGGGTGCGCTGTTGCTAACTCACTTGCTGCAATCTCTGCCGGTGTTACCCATGTGCAAGGAACATTAAATGGATATGGTGAGCGAACAGGCAATGCCGATTTAGTAAATATCATTGCAAATCTTGAATTAAAGAAAGATAAATTAGTACTACCACAAGGAAAATTGCAGGAGGCATTTCGTATTTCTCACGCTGTTGCAGAAATTACAAATGTGGCGCCAAGTGCGCGCCAACCATATGTTGGCACCTCAGCCTTTGCTCATAAAGCAGGGCTTCATGCATCTGCAATCAAGGTAGATCCAATGATGTATCAACACGAAACCCCAGAATCAGTTGGAAATGACATGCGAATGTTGGTCTCTGAGATGGCAGGCCGGGCTTCAATCGAACTTAAATCAGCAGAGCTTGGAATTGATTTGGGTGGAGATAAAGATTTAATTGGCCGAGTAGTTGAAAAGGTTAAGGATCTTGAAGGTAAAGGCTTCACCTTTGAAGCAGCTGATGCCTCATTTGAATTACTACTTCGCACCGAAGTTTTAGGTAAGAGGCCAAGCTTTTTCACCATCGAAGACTGGCAAACCACAGTTCACCAAGATGAATCTGGGAAGGTAACTTCAAAGGCAACTGTAAAGATAAATGCAAAGGGTGAAACAATTTCAGCCCAAGGTGTTGGAAATGGTCCAGTTAACGCAATTGATAACGCACTTCGTTCTGGTCTTGAGAAGTTTTATCCAGAGCTTTCAAAACTTGAGTTAACTGATTACAAAGTTCGTATTTTAGAAGGCCGTCTTGGCACCGGGGCAGTAACTAGAGTTTTGGTTGAAACAAGTGATGGAAATGGCGAGTGGAGCACAGTTGGCGTTCATGAGAACGTAATTGCCGCCTCAGCAATGGCATTAGATGACGCGGTTACCTATGGCTTACTTAGGCAGGGAAGAACGCCATAAATTTTTAAGTATTTTCCAAATATGGACCTAAAATCTTAATTTAGGCTTATACTCATTCCGCTCCTACTAAATCTTGGGGGGGGTTCTATGCAGCATCTACTTCCATTACTTAATTTAAGTACCTTCTCGCTAAATATTTTAGGTGGTTCCATAATTTCAAATTACGGGTTAAGACCCAATGCAAAAAATATGACAGATTTGATCCTTGTAAGAAATCCATCAATTAATTTAGACAAAGAAATATCAGTTGGTGGATTGGGTTTTTCTCAAGCTATACCAATTCTCGACGAGCTGCGTCATACAGAAATATTAATTATGTACTTCGGTACATCCATTGGCTGGCCAAGAATTAGTAGGAAAATGGAAAACTATCTAAAGCCAGAAATGCTAACTTCAACAACTTTTCATATTCCTCTATACAAGAGTGTAATTTTAAGTCATCGAATTAAGGCAAAAATCCGCCATCTTGAGCGAAATCTATTTAAATTGATTTTGTACCCATTCGGTCTATATAAACCAAGGCATTCACTGGAAGATTTACCAAATTTAATTAAAGCCATAGAACATATTGCAGATCGAAAATCTTGTTTAATAATCTGGGTGCAGCATAACGCTTTAGGATATCGGAGGTTATGGTTAGAACGAAAGTCTTATAAAAGATATTACAAAGAAATATTATCAAGAACTTGGTAAAGAGAAATCACCACATTTTAGAATTCTTAGCCCAGGCAATGAATTCCTAGTTCAAGAGAATTATGCACTAGATGGTGTGCACCTCAGTGAGCTAGGTCATGAACGTATGGGAGTGATGATCGGCAATGAGATCAACCAGGCACTTTCTGAAGTTCGCAATTATGCAAAAAGTGAGTCAGAACAACAGTAATTTGTTAGAAACATAGTAACTACTAGCCCTCCTTAACCTTTATAGGGAGAAATGCCCGCTAATCTCTATTTATGTCCGCCGCCTTGATCACCCAGTATGAGGAACACCTGGCGTTGGTAAGAAATTTATCTGATAACTCAATTCGGGGATATGTAACAGATTTAGAGTCTTTTCTTAAACATATGGAGAAGATGGGAATTGTTGAGTTTAATCAATTAGAAATTGAGCACATTCGCTCCTGGCTGGCTAATTTACAAACCACAGGAGTTGCAAGATCAACCTTGACTAGAAGAATTGTTTCAATCAGGGCTTTCACAAATTGGGCCGCAGCTAATGGTTGGTTGACCTCTGATTTAGGAGTAAACCTTGCAGTTCCTAAACCACATAAAGTGTTGCCTGAGGTTTTAAATGTTGAGGATGCTGCCACAGTATTAAAAGCACTTGAGGTTAAGTGTGTTGAGGAGCCAAGTGCAATTAATTTACGTGATTTAGCATTGGTTGAGGTTTTATATAGCTCAGGTATTCGAGTATCTGAGCTTTGTGGTTTAAATCTTGGCGATATTGATCGTAGTAGAAATACTTTAAATGTAATTGGTAAGGGAAATAAGCAGCGGGTTGTACCCCTTGGATTACCAGCGGTTAGAGCAATTGAGAGTTACTTAAAAAATGCAAGGGGTGAGTTTGTAAATCAAAATTCACAAGATGCACTCTTTTTAGGATCTCGTGGAAAAAGAATTGATCAAAGAACAGTTCGGGAGGTTGTTTATGAAGCTATGAAGGCAGTTGGTTCTGATATGGGTCCACATGGACTTCGCCACTCTGCTGCAACTCATTTACTAGAAGGTGGCGCAGATCTTAGAACCGTGCAAGAGATATTAGGACATGCATCTTTATCTACAACTCAGATCTATACCCATGTTTCACCTGAGCGTTTGCAATCTGCCTACAAACAAGCACACCCAAGGGCGTAGTTTGTGAAGGTTGAATTACCAAGTGCGTTTGCGCAATTAGAGAGCAGAATTAAATCTCAAAGCTTTGTCAGGGCGGTGCTATCGGGGCGCCGTAGAAATATGCAAACCGAGTTTGAACGAGTTGATATCAAGCCGGTATTAATTAAAGATGAGATTAAGTGGCAGATAGTTTCAAGTGATGGCAAGAAAGATATAACTAAAAATGTTGAGTTAGATTTTGATTTTACCCCCCTCCTTAGTAGTGGCTTTGCCAATCTACAAGCAGATACCACCACTGAGTCATACTCGGTTCAGATATCTAAAAAAGATGAGGCTATTGTTTCAGTAGGTAAGGTTAAGTTAAGTAGAGATTTAACTCATGACCGGCAGAAGGACCGAATGCTGGCGGAGAGTAACCAGATATTTAAAGCGCTAGATATGTCAGATATGTTGGGCCGGATTAAACCTAGCAAGATGGATAAGTACAAGCAGGTGGATGAGTTTTTAAGGTTACTTAATCAAGCAGTAGATGGGCAATTTACCAATCAAGATCAATTATCAGTTGTTGATCTAGGTTGCGGCCATGCTTACTTAACCTTTGGTGTGGGTGAGTACTTTAAAGATAAGTTTAAAAAAGTTGCAATCTTAGGAGTTGATGAACGAGTAGAGTCAAAAGATCACAATGAGAGGGTTGCTAGCAAATTAAATATTGATGCAAAATTTATTGCAGCTAAAATTGCTGATACGCCAAACCAGAGAGTTGATATCGCAATCGCACTTCACGCCTGTGATACCGCAACCGATGATGCAATTTCTTGGGCGGTTAAAAATGGCGCCAAGATTATTATGGCAGCCCCCTGTTGTATGCATGAGTTACAAACTCAAATAAAAGAGAGCCCTGAGCCTTGGGGCTTACTAACAAAGTATGGATTAGTTAAAGAACGGTTAGTTGATTTAATGACTGATTCACTAAGGGCGCAGATCTTAAAATTACTTGGCTACCGGGTAGATATTGTTGAGTTTATTGGTGGTGAGCACACCGCCCGTAATATTTTAATTAGAGCGGTTAAAATTGGTGCGCCAGTTTTAGATATTGATAAGAAAAGGTATGAACAGATGCTCACTGATTGGCAGATAAAGCCATATCTGGCGCAGGTATTAAAGGATGAGTTAAAAGCTGCGGCGGGAGTAAGTAGTATCTAGATGTTGGCAGTAGCTGCTCTTAACCTGACAATCAATTACCTGGTAATTGCCAATTGAAATACCAACCATCACCCCAATCGCTAGGGTGGTAAGTAGGTAGGTATATTTCATTGGAAAATACTGGATTATCAAGCAGTGATCCCGCCTGCGTAAGCGCAAAGGTGTGGAAATTAGGCGGTATTTGTTCAGGTAGGATTTGCCTCAGCACGTAAATGAAAATTTTCGTGACTTCACGCATCTTAAAGTAATTAATTAATTACTAATTAATAACTTATGGACCTGTTCGGTGTAGTTAGAAATAACTACTCGGTTCTAGATGCTAGGGATCTAGCAAATTGTTAGATCACAAACCGAGTGCTCTTTATTACTTTAGGTAAAAAAGAGTGAAAAAGGAGTGTGCCGAAATGGCAGTTGTAACAATGCGAGAGCTTCTCGACAGTGGTGTTCACTTTGGACATCAGACTCGTCGATGGAATCCAAAGATGAAGCGCTATATCTTTACTGAGCGCAACGGTATCTACATCATCGATATCCAACAATCATTAGCCCTAATTGATAGCGCTTATGAGTTTATTAAAGATGCAGTAGCAAAGGGTGGCCACATTCTTTTCGTTGGCACCAAAAAGCAAGCACATGAGCCAATCAAGCAGCAATCTGCCAGGGTTGGAATGCCTTATGTAACAGAGAGATGGTTAGGCGGAATGCTTACCAACTTCCCAACTGTTTATAAGCGCGTGCTTCGACTTAAAGAGCTTGAAGCTCTTGAGACCGCTAATGATCAACTTTTAACAAAGAAAGAGTTACTTGTTCTGCGCCGTGAGCGGGAGAAGTTAAATAAGAACCTTGATGGAATTCGAAATATGACCAAGCTGCCTGCAGCTATTTGGGTGATTGATACTAAGAAGGAGCACCTTGCTGTTGCTGAAGCAAAGAAGCTTGGTATTCCAGTAATTGCAATCTTAGATACCAACTGCGATCCAGATGAGGTTGATTTTAAGATTCCTGGAAATGATGATGCAATTCGCTCAATCGCTCTTCTTACTCGCGTAATGACAGATGCAATTGCAGCAGGATTACAGGTTCGATCAGCACAAGCAGCAAAGATTGCTGATAAGGCAGCAGCTGAGGCGCTAGCAGCTGCTGAGAAAACAGCTGAGCAACCACTTGCTGATTGGGAAAAAGATTTAATTAAAGAGCCAACAACAACTGAAACTGCTGGTGCTTAATTGGCATACACAGCAGAGGATGTTAAAAAACTTCGGGAGCAGACCGCTGCTGGAATGTTAGATTGCAAAAAAGCCTTAGATGAGGCTGGTGGTGATTACCAAAAAGCGGTAGAAATCATCAGAGTTAAAGGCCAGAAAGGTGTTACTAAACGTGAGGGGCGAGCAACCTCAAATGGTTTAGTAACTGCAAAAGCTGAGGGTGATTTTGGGGTAATGCTGGAGTTAAATTGCGAGACTGATTTCGTAGCAAAGGGTGAGCAGTTTCAAGCACTGGCTGCTGAATTACTTAACCATTTAGCTACTACAAAAATTGGTGAACTCGATAAGTTTTTATCTTCAAAACTTAGCTCTGGTAAAACAGTTAAAGAGGTAGTTGATGATGGTAATGCGATGCTGGGTGAGAATATTGAGCTTAAGCGAATCTCTGTTTTAACAGGTTCACCAGTTTCACTTTATCTTCATAAGACATCTCCTGATCTACCACCACAGGTCGGCGTGCTTGTTCAATTAAAGAGTGCAGCTGAGCAGGTTGGTAGAGATATCGCCCAACATATTGCAGCCTTTGCTCCGCAATTTGTTAGCCGAGATCAGGTACCAGCTGATGAGATTGCTAAAGAGCGTCGTTTAGCTGAAGAGGCAGCACGTAGTGAGGGAAAGCCGGAAGCTTCAATCACCAAGATTGTTGAGGGCAGAGTTACTGGCTTTGTGAAAGAGGTATCACTGCTTGAGCAAGCCTTTGCTAAGGATGCTAAGAAAACTGTGCAGCAAATCGTAGATGAGGCAAAGACCGCCGTGTCTGCTTTCAATAGATTCCGCGTAGGTCAGTAAACTTTTCACATCAACCGTAATTAATTAAGGAGCACTCATGCCACGTAAAGGTTATAAACGAGTGCTCCTTAAATTATCTGGTGAGGTATTTGGTGGCGAAAAAGGCATCGGTGTTGATCCTGATGTAGTTCATGATGTAGCAAATCAAATCGCCGAAGTTGTTAGAGGCGGAACTCAAATCGCGATTGTAGTTGGCGGCGGTAATTACTTTAGAGGAGCAGAGCTGCAACAACGTGGCATGGATCGGGCGAGAGCTGATTACATGGGAATGCTTGGCACGGTAATGAATTGCCTAGCCTTACAAGATTTTTTAGAAAAAGAGGGAATTGAAACTAGAGTGCAAACTGCAATTGCTATGGGACAAGTTGCTGAGCCTTATGTACCACGCAGAGCGATGCGCCACTTAGAAAAAGGAAGAGTTGTAATTTTTGGCGCCGGTGCTGGAATGCCATTTTTTACCACCGATACCGTTGCTGCTCAGCGCGCACTTGAGATTGGTTCTGAGGCATTACTACTTGCAAAAAGTGGTGTTGATGGGGTTTATAACGCAGATCCTAAAAAAGATAAATCTGCCACAAAGTATGAAGTGATTTCCTATGATGAGGTTTTAAGTAAATCCCTAGCAGTTGCAGATGCGGCTGCTTTTGCACTGTGCCGGGAGAATAAATTGCCAATTGTTATCTTTGATCTAAAAAATAAGGGCAATATCAAGCGCGCTGTATCTGGTGAGAGTGTCGGAACACTGGTCTCCTAAGTAGATATTTTCCACTTATATCAAGTACGAGTAGAGTTGTATTAGTTAAAGGAGCGTTAAAAATGGCAGATCTAAATACCTCACTTGCAGAGTGCAATACCAAAATGAATAAGGCAATTGATGTTGCCAAAGAGGATTTCTCTGCAATTAGAACTGGCCGGGCTCACCCTTCTATGTTTGCCAAGTTAATGGTTGATTACTATGGAACTGGCACACCACTTGCTCAACTTGCAACGGTACAAGTTCCCGAGGCTCGGCTTGCCTTAGTTACCCCTTATGACAAGGGTGCGATGGCTGCGATAGAAAAGGCGATTAGAGATTCAGATCTTGGTGTTAATCCAGGTTCTGATGGCACAGTAATTAGAGTTAGCTTTCCGCAACTTACTGAGGAGCGGCGCAAAGAGTTTATAAAGGTGGCAAAAGGCAAAGCCGAAGATTCAAAGGTAGCAATCCGTGCAATTAGGCGAGCTGCTAAAGAGGCGATGGAGAAGTTAGAAAAAGATGGCAAGGTTGGCAAAGATGATTTAGCCAGAGCTGAGAAAGAGTTAGAAAAGGTTACTGGTGAGCACACCACCAAGATTGATGAGTTACTAAAGCATAAAGAAGCTGAGTTACTAGAGGTTTAATGATGGCTGATCTGCACGCAATAAATGATGCGATAAATAAGCGCGCAGGCCGCAAGTTACTTCCATCGATGATAGTTTCCTTTCTTTTACTTGGCTTAATCTTTGGCACAATTAGTACCGAACCGCTGCTATTTTTTGTACTGATCTGGGTAGTAATTATGTTGGGTGTGCGGGAGTTAGCACATGCCTATCGCACTGGTGGAATTGAACTACCCGATTATGCGTTGATGATTGCCGCCACTATTTTATTAGTGGCAACTTGGAGCGGTAATACGCAAGGGTTAGCGGTATCAGCTGCTCTTACCATTCCAATTTTGATGGTTTTTCTACTGCTTATCTCGCAAAAAGATTTTATTAAACGCTCAACCTCAGCCGTTTTTATAATCTTCTACCTAGCAATCTTAGGTGGCTTTATTTTGCTACTTGCAAATGATCCAGATGGGGTTAAGCGGATTTTCACATTAGTGGCATTAATTGCCTGCAATGACACATTTGCATACTTTACGGGTGTGCTAATTGGCAGACATAAACTTGCGCCAAGTATTAGCCCTAAGAAAAGTTGGGAGGGCTTAATTGGTGGCGCAATTGCTGCATTAATAGGTGGCTCATTTATTTTTCACTCACTATTTGAAACCTCTTGGTTAGTTGGCGCAGCAATTGGCCTAATGGCAGTAATCACCGCTACCTGTGGTGATCTAATTGAATCAGCAATAAAGCGAGATTTAGCGATTAAAGATATGTCTAATTTATTACCAGGACATGGTGGAATAATGGATCGATTAGATTCTGCCCTCTTTACCGCACCAGCTGTTTGGTTTGCGTTAGAGCTTATTGCTCGGTATTTATAAATGGTTGATTTAGTATTTGATGCACCAATTGCTAAAAAGAAAGCACCAATTCATTTAGCAGATCTAACTGTGGCAGAGCGCAAAGAGCGGGCTGAAGAGTTAGGGTTGCCAGCATTTAGAGCTAACCAACTTGCAGTTCATTTTTTTACCCACCATAACGATGATGTTGAGAGCTTTACCGATATTCCAAAGGAGCTGCGCACCTCACTTGCTGATGCTTTTTTGCCAAAGTTATTAACCTTAGTTAAATCAGTTACCTGTGATGGCGGAAAGACTCGAAAAGATCTATGGCGCTTACATGATGGCGTCTTAGTCGAATCAGTTTTAATGCGTTACACCGATCGCACAACAGTTTGTATCTCCTCCCAAGCAGGTTGTGGCATGGGCTGCCCATTTTGCGCAACCGGTCAGGCAGGACTTACCCGAAATCTAAGTGCAGGTGAGATAACCGCTCAGGTTGTAATGGCAGCTCGTGTTTGTGATCTAGGTGAGATGCCAGGTGGGCCAACTCGCTTATCTAATGTGGTCTTTATGGGTATGGGTGAGCCGATGGCTAATTACAAAGCGGTGATGCAAAGTATTAGAAATATTACAAACCCACAGCCAGATGGTTTAGGTATTGGCGCACGGTCGGTAACACTTTCAACCGTTGGCTTGGTAAGTGGTATTGAAAAGTTAACTCAAGAGGATCTACCAGTAACACTTGCTATCTCACTTCATACTCCAGATGATGAGCTGCGAAATACTTTAGTGCCAGTTAACTCTCGCTGGCAGGTGAAGGAGGTACTTGCGGCGGCAGATAAGTATGAGATGAAGACTGGCAGAAGATACTCAATTGAGTATGCATTAATTAGAGATATTAATGATCAAGCTTGGCGAGCTGATCTATTGGGAAGATTACTTAAAAATAGAAATGCACATGTTAATTTAATTCCATTAAACCCAACCCCTGGCTCTAAGTGGACCGCCTCCCGGCGTGAAGATGAGGCAGCATTTGTTGAGATCTTAGAGGGGTACTCAGTTGCGGTAACGGTTCGCGATACTAGAGGGCGGGAGATTGATGGTGCTTGCGGTCAATTAGCCGCCGCTGAGGTATCTGGTAATTCTTAAGTATTGATAAGAGTTGTTGGAATAACTAGACTTGATAATCTAATAACCAAGGAGTGTTAAGTGAAGACGCTACAAAACTTTATTAATGGTAAGTATGTAAGTCCAACCTCTGAGAAGGTGCAGGATTTAATTAATCCATCCACTGGTGAGGTATTTGCAAAGGCGCCAGTCTCTAATGCCTCCGATATTGATAAGGCTATGAAATCAGCAGCTACCGCCTTTGAAAGTTGGAAGGATTCAACCCCAGGTGAGCGACAAAAAGCTATTAATAAAATTGCTGATGCAATTGAGCTGCGAAGTGAAGAGTTAATTGGTATTGAATCAGAGAACACCGGTAAACCAATTGCGGTAACTCGGGCAGAAGAAATTGGCCCAATGCTTGACCAGATTAGATTCTTCGCTGGCGCTGCTAGAAATCTAGAGGGCAAGGCAGCGGGTGAGTACTTTAAAGGACATACATCTTTTATTAGACGTGAACCAATTGGAGTCTGCGCGCAGGTAACACCTTGGAATTATCCAATGATGATGGCGGTCTGGAAGTGGGCGCCAGCAATTGCTGCTGGAAATACTGTTGTATTAAAGCCAAGTGATACCACACCAGTTTCAACACTTTGGATGGCGCAGTTAATGCAGGAGTTTCTACCAGAGGGTGTAATCAATGTAGTAATAGGTGATCGTGATACTGGCCGGGCATTAGTTGAACATGAAATCCCGCAGATGATTTCAATTACCGGCTCCGTTCGTGCTGGTATGGAGGTGGCAACAAGTGCGGCAAAGGATTTAAAAAAGGTTCACTTAGAGCTAGGTGGTAAAGCACCAGTTGTAATCTTTGATGATGCAAATCTACAAGCAGCTTGTGAGTGGATTGCAATTGCTGGTTACTTTAACGCAGGCCAAGATTGCACCTCTGCAACTAGAGTTTTAGTTGAGGCAAGTGCCTATGATGATGTTGTTGCACTACTTTCTGAGCAAGCCAAAAATGTAATTAAAGTTGGCATGCCACATGAGGATGTATTAGTTGGTCCAGTAAATAATGCTAATCAGTTAGCTAGAGTGCAAGGTTTTATTGATCGCACCCCATCCCATGCCCGCATTACCGCAGGAGGTTCTGCAATTGCACGGCCTGGATACTTTTGGAATCCAACTGTGATCGCTGATCTAAAACAAGATGATGAGATGATTCAAAATGAGATATTTGCGCCAGTTATTACTGTGCAGAAATTTACCGATGAGGCACAAGCGGTTCGCTACGCAAACGGAGTTAAGTATGGCTTGGCCTCTAGTGTTTGGACTAAGGATCATGGCCGGGCGATGAGAATGGCAAAGGCATTTGATTTTGGTTGCGTCTGGATTAATACTCATATTCCAATGGTTGCTGAGATGCCACATGGTGGCTTTAAGCACTCAGGTGGCGGTAAGGATCTCTCCGGTTATGGCTTTGATGAGTACACCCGCATCAAGCATGTAATGACCAACCTAAACGCCTAATTTAGCCAAGAATTAATCTTAAATATTTACATTTTCTTTACATAAAACTGGCGACAGCAGGCTGATCTAGGTCTAGGCTTTCGCCAAAGCCGCTCAGCGATTGAGCTCTTAAGAGAAAGTGATTCAATGTCCAACCAAAATTCCAACACAAATCTACATAAAAAATTAGCAGCCGATAATTCAATTCCAGCAGAGATTAAGAAGTTAATTAGTAAATCTCTAACTCGGCGCAATGTGTTGGCAGGTGTTGGTGCAGCAGGTGCAGCAGCAACTTTGGCAGCTTGTGGTGGTGGTTCAGGCGGAGCAGCGGATGCAAATACTGTTCGTTGGGCAAACTGGACGCTTTATTTAGATTATGACTCAGATAAGAAGACCTACCCAACCCTTGATGCATTTGAAGCACAAACTGGGCTTAAGGTTTCATACAAAGAAGATGTTAATGACAACGATGAGTTTTATGGAAAAGTTCAAGGCCAATTAAGTTTAGGTAAAGACATTGGTTATGACCTAGTTGTATTAACTGACTGGATGGCTGCACGTTGGGTCAGGCTTAATTACGCACAAAAGTTTTCAGCAGAAAATATGCCTAATAAGAAAAATGTTATCCCCTCCCTTGCTTCACCATCATTTGATCCAAATCGTGAGCAAACGTTGCCTTGGCAAACAATTATGGGCGGCTTTACTTGGAATAAGGAAAAAATTAAGGGCGGTATTAGAACTATGGATCAATTATTTGCACCAGCAAATAAAGGAAAGATTGAAGTTCTATCTGAGATGCGTGACACCATGGGAGTTATCATGCTTGCCCAAGGCGTTGACATAACTAAATTTACTGAGGATCAATTTATGAATGCTATTGATTTCCTGCAAAAGAAGATTAGCGATGGCTTTATCCGCCAAGTAAAGGGTAATGATTACAAAGAAGACATGATTTCTGGAGATGCAATCGCCGTTATTGGTTGGTCAGGAGATGCTTTCCAGTTAGCTACTGAAAATGATGGCAAATTTGATTTTGCTATTCCAGATTCTGGCGGAACTATCTCATCTGATAACTTTATGATTCCAACACCATCGACAAATGCAGCCGGGGCTGAGAAGTTAATGAATTATTACTACGACCCAGTAGTTGCCGCAAAGGTTGCAGCATATGTTAATTATGTTTGCCCGGTTGCCGGTGCTCAAGAAGAGTTATTAAAGATTGATCCAGCACTAGGAAAGAGTGAGTTTATTTTCCCAACCGCTAAGACCTCTGCAAAGTTAAGTATTTTCCGCGGCCTAACCGCTGCTGAAGAGACAAAATTTCAAACAGCGTTTCAGACGGCGGCTGGTAATGCGTAATGGCAGTTGATGCCTCAACCTCTGCGCGTGGCGATTTAGTATTAAAAAATCTCACCAAATCCTTTGGTGATTTCAATGCAGTAGATGATCTCTCACTAGTAATCCCAAAGGGTTCTTTCTTTGCATTACTAGGACCATCTGGTTGTGGCAAAACCACAACACTTCGAATGGTTGCAGGATTAGAGGAACCAACCGCCGGCTCAATATTTGTTGGTGAAACTGATATCACCGATATGAAACCATATCGCCGGCCAGTAAATACCGTTTTTCAAAACTACGCCCTATTTCCACACCTTTCTATCTTTGAAAATATTGCATTTGGTTTGCGCAGACGAGGCATCAGTGATGCTGAGGTTAAAACTGCAGTAGATAAGGTTTTAAACTTAGTTGAATTACCTCAACTTGCCACAAGAAAGCCAAATCAATTATCAGGTGGTCAGCAACAACGCATTGCTGTTGCTAGAGCAATTGTTAACCGGCCAGCACTTTTACTACTAGATGAACCTCTTGGCGCACTTGATTTAAAGCTTCGCCGGCAGATGCAGATTGAGTTAAAGTGGATTCAAACTGAGATCGGCATAACTTTTGTGCATGTTACCCATGACCAAGAAGAGGCTATGACTATGGCCGACACAATTGCGGTTATGAATAAGGGCAAGATTGAACAGATGGGCACACCTGAGGATCTATATGACTCACCAAAGACTGCATTTGTGGCCAACTTCTTAGGCCAATCAAATTTAATCCTGGGTGAAGTAAGTGGTAACGATGGAAATAATTTAATTGTTGATTTATTTGGTACCAAAGTGGCTGTTCCTAAGGCGCGCAGTTCAGCACATGGGTCCTCAGTATTAGTTGGAATTAGGCCTGAGAAATTTAGAATTTCACCTGAAGGCAAAAATGTTTCAGGCAATGTTTTAACAGGCGGAAAAGTCTCAGATGTTTCATATATTGGAGTTTCAACTCAGTATCAGGTTGAGATGCCATGGGGTAAAGA
This sequence comes from actinobacterium SCGC AAA278-I18, assembly GCA_000378865.1. Lineage (GTDB taxonomy): Bacteria > Actinomycetota > Actinomycetes > Nanopelagicales > Nanopelagicaceae > Nanopelagicus. The sequence continues at coordinate 36,587 of KB900402.1, forward strand.
GTTAATGGTCTTTGAGCAAAATGATGACAATGAAGAGATGCTTCGCAAGGGCCAGCCGGTCACACTTTCTTGGGAGCCACTCTTTACCTTTGCCTTAGATGGTAGTGAAAACGCTGCAGCCGGATCACATTAACAATGGCGGCGATAAAGGGCATTTCTGTTAAATCATTTGGTTTAAAAGATAATAGATCAGCCCTACCTTATTTATTACTTGCACCCGGATTAATTTACTTAGCTTTATTTTTTGTTTACCCAATTATTGCACTTGGGCAAATGTCTACTAAGACATCAAGTGGTGAAATTGGCCAATATGAGCAAAGTTTTAGGTTTGCTAATTATGTTGATGCATTTTTAGGAAGTAAAGAACAATTTAGTCGCTCATTTATATATGCAACTATTGCAACCTTACTTGCGTTAGCAATTGCTTACCCACTTGCTTATGCAATCGCCTTTAAATCTGGCAAATGGAAAAACGTATTATTGGTATTAATTGTGGCGCCATTTTTTACTTCTTTTTTACTCAGAACTATCGCTTGGAAGCAAATACTTGGCGAAGAAGGTCCGGTGATAAAAGTTCTACGAGGAGTTCATATTATTTCTCCACAAACCTCCCTAACCGCCACCTCATTTGCCGTAGTTACCGGTCTTGCCTATAACTTCCTACCTTTTATGACATTGCCGCTATACGCCTCCCTTGAGCGAATTGATCCAAGAACTCTTGAAGCATCAGGTGATCTTTATGCAAATGTTTTTACAACATTTCGCAAAGTAACTCTGCCACTTTCAATGCCAGGTGTAGTTGCTGGAACATTACTTACCTTTATTCCAGCAGCTGGTGATTATATAAATGCAGCAATTTTGGGAAGTCCAAGTAATAAGATGCTGGGAAATGTAATCGATGCTCGATTCTTTAAAATTGTTGATTATCCAACTGCAGCTGCTCTCTCATTCACATTGATGGCAGCTATTTTGATTTTAGTTACGGTTTATATTAGAAAAGCTGGAACTGAGGAGTTGGTATGAAAAAACTTACTCGCTGGCTATCTAAGAATTTAATCAAAGTTTATGCATTTTTAGGATTTACCTACCTCTTTATTCCAGTCTTTTATACATTTGCCTTTTCCTTTAATGACTCTGGCCGCAGTAATTTGGTTTGGAAGGGTTTCACATTAAAGAATTGGAAAAACCCATGTGGTGCTCCAGATATCTGTATGGCGCTGGGCAACTCATTAAAGATCGGCTTAATCTCAACTATTTTGGCAACAATCTTGGGTACATTAATTGCTTTTGCATTAGGCAGATATAAGTTTGCTGGCCGATCAACCACTAACTTGCTTATCTTCTTACCAATGGCAACTCCAGAGATTGTGCTTGGTGCATCTTTACTTACTATGTTTTTAAATCTTGGTATTACGCCAGGATTGGTTCCAACCATTATTGCTCACGTAATGTTTTGTATCTCATTTGTGGTGGTAACTGTTAAGGCGCGTATTGCATCTCTTGATCCTCGGCTTGAGCAGGCAGCAATGGATTTATACGCAAATGAGTGGCAGACATTTAGAAGAGTTACCTTGCCATTAGTAGCCCCTGGAATTGCCGCAGCAGCCTTACTTTCATTCTCACTATCCTTTGATGATTTTATTATTACCAACTTCAACTCCGGCACAGTTACTACCTTTCCAAAGTTTGTATACACCGCAGCAGCTCGAGGAATTCCAGCCCAAGCAAATGTGATCGGTTCCTCTATGTTCTTCATTGCATTAATCGTGGTAATTGCTGGGCAAATACTTTCTAATAAGCGCAAGGCTAAGATATAGATATGAGCAACATCGGCAACATGTATGGTCCTGATTTCACTTTTCTTGGTATTCCACGATGTGATTTAGATAAACCAGAGAGCTATAAAGATGCTGATGTAGTTATTGTTGGCGCACCAATTGATAGTGGAACCTCACATCGATCAGGGGCCAAGATGGGGCCTCAAGCAATTCGAATGGGTGATTACTTACCTCATGATGCATCCCGGCCACACCTTGCAATGCGAATTGATCCACTGCAAAAGCTAAAGATTTATGATGCTGGTGATCTATTAATGCCAGGTGGAGATTTAGTTAAATCATTAAAGGTATTAGAGGTTGCAACTGAGAAGATTTCAAAAGCTGGTGCAATCGCTGTTATCCTAGGTGGAGATCATTCAATTGCATCGGCTGATGTAACTGGCATTGCAAATCATTTAGGTAAGGGCAAAGTTTCGATGATTCACTTTGATGCCCATGCCGATACGGGGGAAGATCAATTTGGCGCCCTAATTGGTCATGGCACACCAATGCGCAGATTAATTGAATCAGGATCTGTTCGTGGTGATCGCTTTTTGCAATTAGGCCTTCGTGGTTACTGGCCAGATGATGCAACATTTAAATGGATGGCAAGTAAAGGGATGAAATCTTATGAAATGACTGAGATTCATCATCGCGGTATGAATGCTGTATTAGATGAATCATTTTCAATTCTTACCGATGGTTGTGATGGCGTATTTTTATCTGTTGATATTGATGTAGTAGACCCTGGTATGGCACCAGGAACTGGCACGCCAGAGCCAGGTGGCATGACAAGTAGAGAGTTATTAGAGGCGGTCCGCAGAATTTGTCTTGAATTACCAATTGTTGGCGTTGATATTGTTGAGGTAGCCCCTGCCTATGACACTAGTGATATCACTGCTATTTTGGCTAACCGAGTTGTATTAGAGGCTCTAAGTGCGATTGCATTAAAGAAGAGTGGTGGTAAGTACTCTGCGGTAAGAAATGTATTGGATCGAGATTAATTTTTAATTGAAGCGATTGCTTCATCTAAAACAGCAAGGCCATCTTTAAGCAGAGCCTCATCAATCATAAGTGGTGGCAATAATCTAATTACATTTGCGTAAGTACCAGCTGAAAGAATTAAGACTCCCTTGCTAACACAGTATTTAAGTGCCTCAGTTAGCGCCTCTGGATTTGGCTCAGTAGTTCCAGGTTTTACTAATTCAATTGCCTGCATTGCTCCACGGCCGCGTACCTCACCGATAATTGGATACTTCTTAGCCATAGCATTAAGTGCATCATTCATAATTTTACCGATTTTATTAGCACGCTCAACAAGATTATCTTTTTCAATTGTCTCTATCGCACCTAATGCTGCAGCACATGCAACTGGGTTTCCTCCATATGTGCCACCTAGACCTGAAAGATGAATTGAATCCATAATCTCAGCTCGGCCAGTCACACCGGCAAGTGGCAGACCGGCAGCGATTCCTTTAGCGGTGACAATTAAATCTGGAACGACAGATTCATCTTCACATGCAAACATATGACCTGTTCTAGCAAATCCAGTTTGTACCTCATCTGCAATAAATATAATTCCATTCTCTTTACAGAATTTAGCAAGCCCAGGCAGAAAGCCCTTACATGGAACGATAAATCCACCCTCACCAAGAATAGGTTCTATGACGATACAAGCGACATTACTCGCGCCAATCTCTTTTTCAATTTTATGGAGCACCATAGACAAAACAGCACTTTCACAAGGTTTAGTGCATGCGTCACATCGATATGGATAAGCAAGTGGCATGCGATAAACCTCTGGAGCAAAGGGTCCAAATCCATCCTTGTATGGCATGCTCTTAGCTGTCATTGCCATAGTTAAATTAGTTCTTCCGTGGTACCCATGCTCAAAAACAACAACTGCGGATCGCTTAGTAAATTTACGAGCAATCTTTACGGCATTTTCAATTGCCTCAGCACCTGAGTTGAAGAGAGCCGATTTCTTCTTATGAGTACCTGGGGTTAAACGATTTAGCGCTTCACAAACCTCAACATAACCGGTATATGGAACCACCATAAAACAAGTGTGGGTAAAGGCCTCAATTTGTGTTTTAACATTTTCAATAACCTTACTTGCACTATGGCCGACATTTAATACTGCAATTCCGGCGCCTAAATCAAGAATTGAATTGCCATCAACATCAATAATAATTGCACCCTCAGCACGTTCAATAAATACTGGAAATGCTGTGCCCAGTGAGGCAGAGACCGCTTCACCTCTGCGTTTAATTAATTCAGCAGATTTAGGTCCAGGAATAGCGGTAATCAGATTACGCTTTTGCGCAATTGCTGTTTTTGCCTCTGAGTACATGCCCAAATGCTATCTGAAGAGGTGAGCTGGTGGGCAGTTAAGATAGGTGCATGCGTGAAATTGTCGTTCTGGGCTCAACTGGCTCAATTGGTGTGCAAGCACTTGAGATTGTTGGCGCCCACCCAGATAAGTTTCGTATAGTCGGAATGAGCGCTGGCCGCAAAAATCCTGCATTACTAATGGAGCAGGCTAAGAAATTTAATGTGCCAATTGTCGGCAGCATGGCAGCTACTGCGCAAGTAGATGGAGTTAAAGTAATTGATGGTGATAACTCATCAATTGAGATCGCAGCCCTGCCTTGCGATATTGTCTTAAATGGTATTACTGGATCAATTGGATTAGGACCGACACTCTCTGCGCTCGCAGTTGGTAACAAGGTGGCGCTGGCTAATAAGGAATCACTAGTTGCCGGTGGTGATTTAGTAATGAAGTATGGCCGAGATAAATTAATTCCAGTTGACTCAGAGCACTCAGCAATTTTTCAAGCGATGTTAGCTGGCAAAATAGGTGATATTAAAAAGCTAATTTTAACTGCAAGTGGTGGCCCATTTAGAGATCGAGCAGATATATCTGATGTAACTGTGGCAGATGCGCTAAATCATCCAACCTGGTCAATGGGTGAGGTGGTAACAATTAACTCCGCTACCTTACTTAATAAGGGACTTGAGATTATCGAGGCTCATTACTTATTTGGTCTTGAGTATGAGGCGATTGAGGCGGTTATTCATCCGCAATCAGTGGTGCACTCATTAGTTGAGTTTGTTGATGGCTCAACAATTGCCCAAGCATCCCCTCCTAATATGAAGGGTCCGATTGCATACGCACTTTCCTACCCTGAGCGAATTAATAATGCATGCGCACCAATTGATTGGAGCAAATCTCAGAGTTGGAATTTTTCACCAATTGATAATAAGAAGTACCCAGCAATTGATTTAGCAAGAAGGTGTGGTGAGCTAGGCGGTGGATTACCTGCTGTTTATAACGCAGCTAATGAGGTTGCAGTAGCTGCCTTTTTAGCACAGCAAATAAAGTTCACAGCAATAATTGAGATTGTTAGCAAGGTTGTAAATGCTTTTAACGGTAACGCACCAACTACAATTAGAGATATCGCAGATGTCAGTGAGATAGAGCAGAGTGCGCGAATGAAAGCGGATGAGTTAATAAAGGAGATCGCTTAAATGGCTATCGTTGGCGTGCTGGCATTTGTAATTGCGCTTTTGTTATCGGTAATGATTCATGAGGCCGGGCATTATTTAACCGCTAAAAAATTTGGTATGAAGGTTACTGAGTTCTTTTTAGGTTTTGGGCAAAAGATTTGGTCAGCACAACGCGGTGAGACTGAGTTTGGTGTGAAAGTAATTCCAGCTGGTGGCTACTGCCGAATTGTTGGCATGTCAGCCCGGGAGGAGTTAAGTCCAGCAGATTCTGATCGGGCTTTTATTAAGGCATCAGTTGGCAGGCGGCTAATTGTTTTAGGTGCTGGATCATTTTTACACTTTGTTATTGGCTTTATTTTATTACTACTACTTTTTTCCACTGCTGGCGTAACCTCTGTAACTAGCACAGTTGAAAAGGTAAGTGAGTGCATTCCACAAACTGCAACTGAGGCTTGCTCTGCTAAATCAACACCCTCACCTGCAAAAAATGTTGGCATATTAGCTGGGGACAAAATTACCAAGGTTGATGGCATATCTTATAAAGAGTGGGCAGATGTTGTTAAAAAAATCAGAGCATCTGCTGGAAAGCAACTTGAGGTAACTATTGAGCGAAACGGTATGCCGATTAATATTTTAGTTACACCAGCGGGCAGAGATGTAGATGGCAAGGTGATTGGTGTATTAGGTGTAGTAAATAAAGTTGGGACGGTAACTTATGGAGCGGGTGAGGCAACTGTTAAAGCAAGTAAATTCACTGGTGAGATTTTGCAAAATAGCATTACCTCATTAATTTCCTTGCCAGCAAAAATACCTGATTTAGTAAAGCAAACATTTGGTGGTCAAAAGCGTGATGCACAAGGGCTAGTTGGCGTAGTGGGTGTAGCTAGAGTAAGTGGTGAGACTGCAAATACGAAGGCATTAACTACACGGGAGAAGATCGCAACCTTTATTTTAATTATTGCATCCCTTAATTTATTTGTTGGCATGTTTAATATGCTGCCACTACTGCCACTAGATGGTGGACATATGGCAGTTGCTCTTGCAGATGGTCTGCGTAATTTTCTAGCTAGTAGGCGGGGTTTGCCAAAGCCAGCACCATTTGATGTTGAACGGCTCACACCAATTACCATGGCAGTCTTTGTATTAATGGCTGGTTTATCAATTCTTCTACTAGCCGCAGATATCTTTAACCCAATTAGAATGAATTTCTAGATAGGCTTTACTCATGGTTGATCTAGGTATTCCATCAGCTCCACCTGCAACACTTATGCCTCGGCGAAAAAGTAAACAATTAAAGGTTGGTTCAGTTTTAGTAGGTGGTGATGCACCAGTCTCTGTGCAATCTATGTGCACAACTTTAACTGCTGATGTTGATGCCACCTTGCAACAGATTGCTGAGTTAACCGCCTCTGGTTGCCAAATTGTTAGAGTTGCTGTTCCCTCCCAAGATGATGCTGACGCACTTGCTCAGATTGCTAAGAAATCACAGATTCCAGTAATTGCAGATATTCACTTTCAACCTAAGTATATTTTTGCCGCAATTGATGCTGGCTGCGCAGCGGTTAGAGTAAATCCTGGAAATATTAAACAATTTGATGACAAGGTTAAAGAGGTTGCAAAAGCTGCCGGAGATGCAGGGATTCCAATTCGCATTGGTGTTAATGCTGGATCTTTAGATCCAAGATTGCTAGCAAAGTATGGCAAGGCAACACCTGAAGCGTTAGCTGAGTCTGCGCTATGGGAGGCATCCTTATTTGAGGAGCATGGCTTTAGCGATATTAAGATCTCTGTTAAACATCATGATCCAGTAACTATGGTTAAGGCTTATCGGATACTTGCTGCAAAGTGTGATTACCCATTACATCTTGGTGTTACTGAGGCTGGACCAATTTTTCAAGGCACAATTAAATCTGCTACCGCATTTGGCATATTACTTGCTGAAGGAATTGGCGACACAATCAGAGTTTCACTCTCTGCCCCACCAGTGGAGGAGGTAAAGGTTGGTATTTCAATTTTAGAATCACTCAACCTGCGCCAACGTAAATTAGAGATTGTCTCCTGTCCTTCATGTGGGCGGGCCCAGGTTGATGTTTATACCTTGGCTGAAAAAGTTCAAGCTGGATTAGCGGGAATGACTGTGCCACTTCGTGTTGCAGTAATGGGCTGTGTTGTTAATGGACCAGGTGAGGCAAGAGAGGCAGATCTTGGTGTGGCATCTGGAAATGGTAAGGGACAGATATTTGTAAAGGGTGAGGTAATTAAAACTGTGCCAGAGGCACAGATTGTTGAGACATTAATTGAAGAGGCGATGCGTCTTGCTGAACAGATGGAGGCAGCTGGTGTGGCATCAGGTAAGCCATCAGTTGCAGTTTCCTAATTCTTATAACCTTTTAAATATTACTTTTCCAAAAAGCATACCAAATATAAGCTATAGCAAATATAAAAATAATTAAGATAACATCCCAAAATCTTCCACCAGCATCAGAATCAAATGCCAATTTAATTGAGTATAAGCCAAGGCAAATAATTACGATAAAGCCTGCGATAGCAAAAATTGCCATGTATAAATGTTACGCCTCATTTTTTACCGCTGTAAAAGACCAGCCGAGCAGCTCAGGCTTTTAATCTACAATATCTTCTGCCTGAGCGTAAAGATTTTTGCCTTAATTGGAATAATTACAGATTAATTGGGGCACTTTCTACCCTGCCTCATTAGTTCATTCCAATTGTGTAGGTAGGCTTTGCCCATGTTAAAGATGTCCACCTTATTACTTCGCACACTGCGAGATGATCCAGCAGATGCTGAGGTGGCATCCCACCGATTACTAGTAAGAGCAGGTTTTGTGCGCAGAATTGCCGCTGGTATTTATTCATGGCTGCCACTTGGTTACCGCACATTTAGAAAGATTGAACAGGTAGTGCGAGAAGAGATGGATGCAGCTGGCTTTCAAGAGGTGCACTTTCCAGCATTGCTGCCAAAGGAGCCATATGAATCAACAAATCGTTGGAGTGAGTACGGGCCAGATTTATTTAGATTACAAGATCGTAAAGGTAATGATTACCTACTAGGACCAACTCATGAAGAGATGTTCACCTTAATGGTTAAGGGTGAGTTTTCATCATATAAAGATCTGCCACTTTCTATTTACCAAATACAGACAAAGTATCGAGATGAAACACGTCCACGGAGTGGAATTATTAGAGGACGAGAGTTTGTTATGAAGGATTCATATAGCTTTGATCTAGATGATGAAGGACTTGAAGTTTCATATAACAAACACCGGGCAGCTTATATAAAAACCTTTGACAGATTAGGTCTTAAATACAACATTGTTTCGGCAATGAGTGGTGCGATGGGTGGATCAAAATCTGAGGAGTTTTTAGCACCATGCCCAACTGGTGAAGATACATATGTGCTTTGTAATTCTTGCGGCTATGCGGCAAATGTTGAGGCGATGGTTACCAAGATTGCACCATTTAAGGGTGAGAAAGCACCTGCAATTGAATTACTTGATACCCCAAACACTCCAACTATAGATTCATTAGTTGAGGTATTAAATAAGAAGTATGCAGCAAATATCACAGCGGCTAATACTTTAAAAAATATATTGCTTATGGCAGATGGTGCGCCAATCTCAGTATTAGTACCAGGTGATCGTGAGGTTGATTTAAAACGGCTTGGCGCGAATCTGCCTGGAGTTAAAGATTTAAATTTATTTGAGGATGCAGATTTTGCTAAGTATCCAAAATTAGCTAAAGGTTATGTTGGACCACAAGATGCTAAATCATTTGGTTTAACACTTTATGCCGACCCAAGAGTTGTTGAAGGCTCATCCTGGGTTACTGGTGGAAATAAAAAAGATGTGCATGCCAGGTATGTAACATGTGGGCGAGATTTTAAGGTTGAGCATTATGTTGAGGCAGCTGAAGTGAAAGCCGGAGATAGCTGTCCTAAGTGTGAGAAGGCGGTAATTATTGATCGAGCAATTGAGATTGGCCATATTTTTCAACTAGGCAGAAAGTATGCACAAAGTTTAGGTCTTACTGTTTTAGATAAAGATGGTAAGCCAAAGGTAGTAACAATGGGCTCTTATGGAATTGGGGTATCAAGGGCGGTAGCAGCAGTAGCAGAGCAAACCTATGATGAACTTGGACTTTGTTGGCCAGCTGAGATTGCACCTGCTGATGTTCACATTGTGGCAACTGGTAAAGAGGATCAACCATTTGATGTGGCGGAGAAGATTGCTAAAGATTTAGAGGCAAAAGGTTTAGAGGTCTTACTTGATGATCGACGTGAGGCAAGTGCGGGCGTTAAGTTTAAAGATGCAGAATTAATTGGTATTCCTAAGATAATTATTGTTGGCAAAGCATTAGTAGATGGCAAGGTTGAGATCAGAGATCGCAAATCTGGTGATAAGCAAGAGGTGTTACTAGCTGATGTAGTTAAAACATTAGTTAAGTAATCTATGAGCGTTGAGGTTTTAATTTTTTTGGCAATCGCCTCAGGATTTGCTGGCTTTGTTGATGCGATGGCAGGTGGCGGTGGATTAATTCAATTACCAGCATTAATCATTGGGCTACCTAACAAAGAGCTGCCGTTAATCTTAGGAACTAATAAGGTGCCATCAATATTTGGTACAAGTGCTGCAGCCCGTAATTACTTTAAGAATTTAAAGCCAGATATCCCACTGACCATCACCATGATGGTGCCAGCATTTATTGGCTCAATGGCTGGGGCAGCCTTTGCTGCCTCTGTGCCAAAGGAGTTCTTTAAACCCTTTATTGTTTTGTTACTAACATCAGTTGCCATCTATACCTGGCGCAAACCAGAGCTAGGAATGAGTGAGAATTTAAAGTTTACCAATCAAAAAAGATTATTTCTGGTGGCATTAATTGGATTATTTATTGGTTTTTATGATGGCATCTTTGGTCCAGGAACTGGCACATTTTTAGTATTCTTTTTAGTCTCAGGTATTGGTTACGCCTTCCTTAAAGCCTCTGGCACTGCCAAGTTAGTAAATATTGCAACTAATGCAGGTGCTATTTTAAGTTTTCAAATAACTGGCCATATCTGGTGGCAATTAGGTTTACTGCTCGCCATTGCAAATGTGAGTGGAGCAATACTTGGCTCTCGTCTTGCAATCAAAGGTGGATCCCCGCTGGTTCGTAAAGTTTTCTTAGCCGTTACCTTCCTGCTTATCACCCGCGTTGCCTGGGATACCTTTATAAGTTAAACTAATCTCACAACTTAATATCGAAGAAGGAAATTATGGGAAAGAAAGAAGAAATATCAGCGGTGATTACTCCCGCATTAGCCAAACTTGAATTTTATTTAGAGGATATAACAATCACCTCAGCTGGCAAGCGCAGCATGCTGACTGTAATAGTAGATGCTGATGCACATCTATCACTTGATCAGGTGACCGTTGCAACTAAAGCAATTGGTGAGTTGGTAGAAGGTATTCAAAGTTTAGGCGATACCCCATTCACACTTGAGGTGACATCTCCTGGTATAGATCGCCCCCTTACAAAGCCTCGTCATTGGCGCAAAAATATTGATCGATTAATTAAGGTTATTTTGCTAGATGGCACAGAGGTTAAGGGCAGAATTAAGGATGCTTCGGAATTATCTGCAACAGTTGATCAGCAGGTAATTTTATTTACCGATATCAAGCGAGCCACACTTGAGATTGAATTTAAGCAGGTGGGCAAGTGAGTGTTGAGATTGAAGCACTTAAGATTTTGGCACAAGAGAAGAAGTTACCGCTTGAGCGGTTGATTAATGCTATTGAAAATGAGGTGGCAGCAGCTTATGCAACCTTGCCAGATGCCAAGCCACATGGGCGAGCGGTTTTAAATCGCCAAACTGGTGAATTAGTTATTTATGTGCCAGTGCTAGGACCAGATGGTGATCGCATCGATACCGTAACTGATAATCCAGATGGCTTTACTAAGTTGGCAGATAAGACTGCAAGAAAAGTAATTAAAGAAAAGATGCGCGAGGCTAAAGATCTTGAGGTTGTAACTGAGTTCTCTGGAAGTGTTGGTGATGTAATTGGTGGGGTAGTGCAGCAAGGCAGAGATGCAGAGGTTATCTATGTCAGCTTGGGCAGAGTTGAGGGAAAGGTGCCACCAGCTGAGCAGGTAAAGGGTGAAGTTTTCAAACATGGAGATCGAATTAAATGTTTTGTAGTTGATGTTAAGCAGGGAGAGAAAGGACCTGAGGTGACACTTTCTCGCTCGCATCCAGCATTTGTAAAGATGTTATTTGCTCTTGAAGTTCCAGAGATTAAAGAGCGGGTGGTAGATATTGTTGGAATTGCAAGAGAGCCAGGGGCAAGAACAAAGTTATCGGTTAGAACTCATCGCGCAGGAGTTAGCGCAAAGGGTGCGCTAATTGGTCCGCAGGGAAGCCGTGCGCAAAATGTGATGAATGAATTAAATGGTGAAAAGATTGACATTATTGATTTCTCTGAAGATCCAGCAACCTATGTGGCAAATGCATTAGCACCTGCCCGGGTTACCTCAGTTGAGATTGTTGATCTAGAGAGTAAATCTGCGAAGGTGGTAGTTCCTGATTTTCAATTATCACTTGCAATTGGTAAAGATGGCCAAAATGCCAGACTTGCTGCTCGGCTTACCCAATGGCGAATTGATATCCATCCAGATAATCCGGTAACCCATATTAAGGCGGAAAAAGCAGAGGAAGTAGATGCTATTTCACCTGTTGAAGGGGCTTAGGGTAGGGTTGGGATGTTCAGTAAAAAGCAACCACAGCGCAGTTGTATCGCCTGTCGAAGTTTAGAAAATTGGACAGATTTAATTCGCACGGTTTTACTCGGCAATGAAATAAAGGTCGATATAAATCATCGAATGACTGGTCGGGGAGCATGGCTGCATGGCAAATGTTTTCCGGTAGCAATCGAGCGAAAAGCTTTTAATCGTTCCTTCAAATATGAAGGTGAGATTAAATTTAAAGAGTTAGAAAATTACTTAAAAAATTTAAGTAATTAACAAAAGTATGGAGCGAGCGAGAATGACACTCTAATGAGCACTTCAAGATTATGAGTAGGTCTATTTAGGCTCGTGCGTAAATAACGCGGGGCCAGAAGAAGGAGAAGTGTGGCCAAGGTCCGCGTTTATGAATTAGCTAAAGAGTTAGGGCTTGAAAGTAAAGAGCTGCTAGCTAAGTTAGCAGAGGTCGGCGAATTTGTTCGATCTGCATCATCAACTGTTGAAGCACCGGTTGTGCGCAAGTTGATGGATAAATTTCCAAATTTAGTACCGGCTGAGGCTGCGCCAAAAGCTAAGAAGGCACCTGCTAAAAAGGCAGCGGTTAAGAAAACTGTAAAGGTTGAGGATCTTCCTCCCGAATTACAACAAATGATTGAGGATGCAACACCAGCAGCAAGACCAGTAGCACCAACAGTACGTCCTGCCAATAATCCATTTTCGACAACACCAACCACACCAGCTGGTGGAAACGCAATGCCACGTCCACCACGTGCTGGTAATAATCCATTTAGTTCAGGCGGTGGCGGACCACGTCCACCTGCAAGACCAATTCGTCCAGGTGAACAAGGAAGAACTCCCGGAAAGTTACAACCAGGACAACGACCACCAATGTCAGGTGCTCGTCCTGGCTCTGTTCGTCCAGGTTTTGCTGCACGTCCTGCACAAAGTAATCCAAGGCCAACTGGTGGACCAAGTTCACGTCCAACAACTGGTTCATCTGCTTATCGCACACCAGGTTCTGCTCCTGCTGCTTCACCATTTGGTGGTAAAGGTGGCGGCCGGCCTCCGCAAAGAGGTGGCGCAGCTGGTGCATTTGGTAAAGGTGGTAAAGGCAAAGGTAAAAATAGAGGACAAAAGAGTAAGAAAGAAAGACGTGAAGATTTTGAAAATCTACCAGCACCACAATTAGGTGGAGCAGTAGTTCCACGTGGTGATGGCAAGACTGTGGTGCGAATGCGACGGGGTGCAACACTGATGGATTTTGCAGAGAAAATTAGCGCAGATCCAGCCGCATTAGTCTCTGCTCTATTTCATTTAGGTGAGATGGTTACGGCAACTCAATCAGTTGATGAGGATACCTTCACATTACTAGGTGCTGAGCTTGGCTTCTTAATTCAGATCGTAAGTCCTGAGGATGAAGATCGTGAGTTACTTGAAGAGTTTGATATTAATTTAGAGCAGGAGATTGCTCAGATTGATCCAGCTGATCTAGTTGTGCGCTCGCCAATTGTCACAGTTATGGGACATGTTGATCATGGTAAGACTAGATTGCTTGATGCAATTCGTTCAACTGAGGTTGTTAAATCTGAAGCGGGCGGTATTACGCAACATATTGGTGCATATCAAATTCATCATGATCACAATGGAACAAATCGTGCGATTACCTTTATCGATACCCCAGGACATGAAGCCTTTACCGCTATGCGTGCTCGAGGTGCAAAAGTTACAGATATCGCTGTACTAGTTGTGGCAGCAGATGATGGAGTTATGCCACAAACAATTGAAGCTTTAAATCACGCCCAAGCAGCAGATGTGCCCATCGTAGTTGCAGTTAACAAGATGGATAAAGAGGGTGCTAATCCAGATAAAATCCGTCAACAGTTAACTGAGTATAACTTAATTGCTGAGGAGTACGGCGGACAAACTATGTTTGTTAACGTCTCTGCTCTTTCTGGCAATGGTATTGATCAATTAATTGATGCGATCTTGCTAACCGCTGATGCAGCCATTGATCTACGTGCGATTGCAGATGACATTGCAAGAGGAGTTGCAATTGAAGCAAATCTTGATAAGGGCCGTGGTCCAGTTGCAACTGTTTTAGTGCAACGTGGAACACTTCATGTGGGAGATGCGATTGTGGCCGGTGGTGCATATGGCCGCGTACGTGCGATGTTAGATGAACATGGTGAAGCGGTTGAAGTTGCTGGTCCATCTCGTCCAGTACAGGTTCTTGGCTTTACATCAGTACCAGGAGCTGGTGATTCATTTATTGTTGCCGAAGATGATCGAACTGCAAGACAAATTGCGGAAAAGCGTCAACTTGCTTCCCGCAACGCCTCACTTGCAAAAGCACGCAAGAAGGTTTCACTTGAAGACTTTATGGAGCAATCAAAGGTAAGTACCTTGAACTTGATTCTAAAAGGAGATGTTTCTGGATCGGTAGAAGCATTAGAGGATGCGCTGTTGCAATTAGATGTTGGTACCGAGGTTGACTTAAGAGTTATTCACCGTGGTGTTGGTGCAATTACTAAGAATGATGTGACTTTGGCATCTGCATCTACTGCGGTAATTATTGGCTTTAATGTTAAGCCGGAGCCACAGACCGCTGTCTTTGCCGAACATGAAGGCGTGGAGGTTAGGTTCTACACCGTTATCTACAAAGCAATTGAGGAGATTGAAGCATCTCTTAAAGGTCTGCTTAAGCCAGAGTTTGAAGAGGCTGTCCTTGGTAATGCTGAGGTTCGCGATATATTTAAATCAAGTAAATTTGGAAACATTGCAGGCTGCATAGTCTCTGATGGAAATATACGTCGAAATGGCAAGGTGCGTACAATGCGTGCTGGTGTAGTTATTGGTGAAAACTTAAGCATTGAATCACTGCGTAGATTTAAAGATGATGCCACTGAGGTCCGTGAGGGCTTTGAGTGCGGTATTGGCCTTGGCTCATTTAAGGATCTGCAGGTAGGAGATGTAATTCAGGTTTATGAGATCCGTGAGAAAAAGCGGACCTAATAATGCCAAGTAATCGTGCGCTAAAGGTTGCAGATCGAATTAAAGAGTTGATTGCAACCACAATTGAATCAAGGGTTAAAGATCCACGGCTTGGTTTTGTAACCATTACCGATGTTCGAGTTACTGGTGATCTGCAACAAGCTTCAATCTTTTATACCGTGCTAGGTGATACTGCCGCGCATGAAGCAACCGCTGCAGCATTAAATAGCGCAAAAGGAATGTTGCGCTCTGAGGTTGGCCGCGCACTTGGACTTCGAATAACACCATCTCTTGAATTCTTTTTAGATGGCATGGCTGAATCTGCCTCTGCAATGAATGATTTAATTGAACAGATGCATAAAGCAGATGCTGAGCTTGCAAAGCTACGTGCAGGTGCTAAACCAGTTGCTGAAGATCCTTATAAAAAGCGTGATTAGTCGGTGAGTTAATGGATGGCTTTTTACTAATAGATAAAGCCGGTGGTATGACAAGCCATGATGTAGTTGCAATGGCTAGAAAGCGATTAGATATAAGAAAAGTAGGCCATGCTGGAACCTTAGATCCAATGGCAACTGGTGTCTTAGTTCTAGGTGTTGGAATTGCTACCCGCTTACTTACCTACATAACCGATGGTAAGAAAGGTTATGAAGCAACAATATTTTTAGGAAAATCTACTCACACCGATGACAAAGATGGTGATCTAACCTTTACCGCCGGTCCAGATGTGGTCACAAATATAAGTGATGAGCAAATAAAAGTTGAATTAAATAAATTTATTGGAGAATTTAAGCAACGTCCAAGTTCAGTTTCAGCAATTAAAATTGATGGGAAAACTGCCCACGCAAGAGTAAGGGCAGGAGAGAGTGTTGAAATTGCTGAGCGGGATGTAAGTATTTATGAGTTAGTAATTAAAGAGATTAGGCATTTACCTAATGCAATTGAGGTTGACATTTTAGTTACATGTTCAGCCGGAACATATATCCGAGCCATAGCTAGAGATCTTGGGGCAGTTTTAAAAACTGGTGGCCATTTAACTTACCTACGAAGGACGATGGTCTCTCCATTTGTAATAGATCAATGCAAGCAGATTAAGGATGCTGATCTAATTCCTATTGGAGCTGTAGTTGAGAAGTTATTTCCAATTAGAAAACTTGAACTATCTCAAAGTAAAGAGATCTCATTTGGCCGGGTAATTGAGCAAAACTCAAGTGAAGGAGTTTTTGCAGCTCTTGATAATCAAGGCAATTTTGTGGCATTGCTAGAAAATAAATTACAAGGCAGCCAAATTGTTGCCGCACCCATCCTAGTTAAGGGATCCGGGTAGTAGTAGGTTGTGAAAGAATAAGGGAATGAAGAAGGTAATTGCGATCGGTATCTTTGATGGTGTGCATGCGGGCCATCAACAGATTATTGATATTGCAAAACATCAAGGCGATGTAACAGTTATGACATTTGATCCACATCCGGCATCAGTGATTGCACCAGAGCGCACGCCAACCCAGCTAGTTACAATTAAGGATCGAATTGAGTTATTAAAAAAAGCGGGGGCAAGTGCGGTCGAGGTAGTTAACTTTAATAGTGATTTCTCCAAATTAAGCCCTGACCAATTTATTGAGGATATTTTAGTTGGCAGATTTGCAGCTGAACATGTAGTAATTGGTGAGAACTTTAACTTTGGATATAAGGCACAAGGAACTCCTAAATATCTTTCTGAGGTTGGTCCTAAGTATGGCTTTGGTGTCTCTATCGTTAAGTTACAAGAGGATCGTGGTTCAACTATCTCATCCTCTCGAATTAGAAACTTAATTATTGATGGTCAGATTGAACGAGCAAATGAGTTGTTAACCCGTAATTTTTACTTAAAGGGTCCAGTTATTCATGGTGAAAAACGAGGACGAGAGATTGGTTATCCAACTGCAAACATTGGCTTGACCTCACTCGCAACGATCCCAGCAGATGGTGTTTATGCTGGCTGGTTAAGTGTTGGTGCAAATAGATGGCCCTCTGCAATTTCAATTGGAACTAATCCAACATTTCCAGGTGTTAGAGGCAGACAAGTTGAAGCATATGCATTAGATCAAGTTGGCTTAGAGTTATATGACCAAGAAGGAAAAATTGAGTTTGGATATAGATTGCGCGACACCTTAAAGTTTGATGGATTAGCTCCACTACTTGAACAGATGAAAAAAGATTGTGATAAGGCCAGGGAATTAACTAGTAAATAACGCTCAATTCTCCCTCGATTTTAAGTATCACCTATAGCGCTGGTAATCTTGCGCCACTAAAGCGAGAAGGTGCGCCTTCGTGAATCACACCGAGGCCCTCGTGACAGACAGAAGGAGCAATACAAATGGCATTAACGCCAGCAGCAAAAAAGGAAATAGTAAGTAAGTACGGCTCATCTGCAACCGACACAGGAAGCCCAGAAGCACAGGTAGCACTTCTTTCAAAGCGTATTGATGAGATAACACAACATTTGCAGACAAACAAAAAGGATCATCACAACCGTCGTGGTTTGTTATTGATGGTCGGTAAGCGTCGTCGGATTTTGCAGTACCTCGCCAAGACAGATATTGAGCGCTATAGAGCGATTATCGAAAAGCTCGATCTTCGCCGTTAAATAACAATCAGCAAAAAACTTTATTAGCTAAGAGTTTTGGTCCTCGGTAGTGGTTTCCGGAAAAGGATTTTCCGTGAACTTCGATCGAAGATCCATTCTCTTTATGTAAAGTGTTGAGAAATGGAGTGGCCCATGGAGGGTCAAGATGTGCAATCAGCCGTTGCCAAAATAGATAACGGTAAATTTGGAAAGCGGGAGATCCGCTTTGAAACTGGCCGACTAGCTCGGCAAGCAGCAGGAACTGCTGTTGTTTACTTAGATGATGACAGCATGTTGCTATCTGCAACTACTGCATCAAAAAATCCGAAGGATCAATTTGATTTCTTCCCATTAACTGTTGATGTGGAAGAGCGGATGTATGCCGCTGGCAAAATTCCTGGATCATTTTTTCGTAGAGAAGGTCGTCCGTCAGAGGATGCAATCCTTACCTGTCGGTTAATTGATCGTCCACTACGTCCATCCTTTATTAAAGGCTTACGTAATGAGATTCAAATCGTTGTGACTGTAATGGCATTAAATCCAGATCATATGTATGACGTAATTGCGATTAACGCAGCATCTATGTCTACTCAATTAGCAGGCTTGCCATTCTCTGGCCCAATCGGTGGTGTGCGAGTTGCACTAATCGAAGGTCAATGGGTTGCTTTCCCAAATCACTCTGATTTGGAAAAAGCTGTTTTTGACATGGTAGTTGCCGGTCGTATTTCAGATGGTGATGTTGCGATCATGATGGTCGAAGCAGAGGCAACTGTTAAGACAATTGATCTGATTAAGGCTGGCGCGACTGTGCCAACTGAGGAGATTGTTGGTCAAGGACTTGAGGCTGCAAAGCCATTTATTAAAATCCTTTGCGAGGCGCAATTAGCATTAGCTAAATTAGCCGCTAAGCCAACTGGTGAGTTCCCAGTATTCCTGGATTACCAAGATGATATTTATGCAGTTGTTGAAAAGGCTGCTAAAGATGATCTAACAAAGGCGTTAACAATTGCTGGTAAGCAAGAGCGTGAGACAAAGCTTGATGAGATTAATAAGGCAGTTTCTGAGAAGATCACAGTTGATTTTCCAGAGCGTGCTAAAGAGATCTCTGGCGCACTTCGCTCAGTTACTAAGAAATTAGTACGTCAGCGTGTGTTACGGGATAAGGTGCGTATTGATGGCCGAGGTCTTCGTGATATTCGTGCGTTAACTGCTGAGGTTGAGGTAATTCCTCGTGTTCACGGCTCTGCAATATTTGAAAGAGGAGAGACACAGATCTTAGGTGTTACCACTTTAAATATGCTTAAGATGGAGCAACAGCTAGATACTCTTTCACCGGAAGATCACAAGCGTTATATGCACAACTACAACTTCCCGCCATACTCTGTTGGCGAGACTGGAAGAGTTGGTTCACCAAAGCGACGAGAAATCGGACATGGCGCTCTAGCAGAACGCGCATTGCTGCCAGTACTTCCAACTCGCGAAGAGTTTCCATATGCAATTCGTCAAGTTTCAGAGGCACTTGGTTCAAATGGATCAACATCCATGGGATCTGTTTGTGCTTCAACTATGTCATTACTAAATGCAGGTGTGCCACTTAAGGCATCTGTTGCTGGTATTGCGATGGGACTTATCTCTGATGAGGTAGATGGCAAAACTGAGTATGTAGCACTTACCGATATTTTGGGTGCAGAGGATGCATTTGGAGATATGGACTTTAAAGTTGCTGGTACAAAAGAGTTTGTTACCGCTCTTCAATTAGATACAAAGCTTGATGGAATTCCAGCCTCCGTTCTTTCAGCAGCTTTGCTGCAAGCAAAGGAAGCCAGACTTGCCATCCTTGATGTTATGAACCAAGCAATTTCATCTCCAGATGAGATGTCACTACTTGCTCCTCGAATTATTTCGATCAAGGTGCCAGTTGACATGATTGGTGCAGTTATCGGGCCTAAGGGCAAGATGATTAATCAGATTCAAGATGAGACTGGTGCAGATATCACTATCGAAGATGATGGAACTATCTACATTGGCGCAACTGAAGGATCTGCTGCTGAGGCTGCAAAGGCGCAAATTAATGCAATTGCAAATCCAGTACAACTATCAGTAGGCGATAAGTTCAATGGCGCAGTTGTAAAACTTGCTGCCTTTGGTGCTTTTATTAACCTAGCTCCAGGTAAAGATGGTTTGCTACATATCTCGCAAATTCGCAAGATGCATGGTGGCAAGCGTATTGAAAACCTTGAAGAGGTTATGAAGGTTGGTGAGAAGATTGAGGTTGTAATCAATGAGGTTGATCCAAAGGGTAAATACTCATTAGTTCCAGCAAATCTTCCAGAAGAAGCAAAGAGCGAGTAATTTGGCTAGAACGGTCTTACCTAGTGGCTTACGAATAGTCACTGAAGAGGAAAGATCTGTTCGCTCTGCAGCTTTTGGTATTTGGGTCAATGTTGGCTCCCGCGATGAGACAGTTTCAACTGCGGGAGCTTCACATTTTTTAGAACACTTATTATTTAAAGGAACAAAGCGAAGATCATCTCTTGAAATTTCTTCTGCTATTGAAGCAGTCGGTGGCGAAACAAATGCCTTTACCTCCAAGGAGTACACCTGTTTTTATGCGCGGGTAATTGATAAAGATCTACCCCTTGCAGTTGATGTAATAAGTGATTTGATTACCTCATCAGTTGTTAAGCCAGATGATGTTGATGCTGAGCGTAAGGTTGTGTTGGAAGAGATTGCAATGCGTGATGATGATCCAAGTGATTTAATCCATGATCTTTTTTTAGAGAGGTACTACGGAGATACACCATTAGGACGACCAATATTAGGAACAGTTGAGTCAATAAAAGGTATGAGCCGAAGCACCGTATTTAGTTACTACCAAAAGCGTTATCAGCCAGAGGATTTAGTAGTAGCAGTTGCTGGAAATATTAAGCATAAGAGTGTGGTGGCAATGGTGGAGGCGGCACTTTCAAAGGATGGCTTTTTAGATCAAGCTAAGAAAGATTATCAGGTGCGAAGTTCACCAAAAATTAAAGTACCAGGTAAAGGTAAGGTTACGCTGCTTGATCGCAAAACTGAACAGGCACATATTGTTTATGGTGTACCAGGTGTTGCTAGGGATGATAAGCGCAGATTTGCATTGAGCATTTTGTCTTCAGCTTTAGGTGGCGGAATGTCTTCAAGATTGTTTCAAGAGATTAGAGAAAAGCGTGGCCTTGCCTATTCAACCTATGCCTATAGCCAACAATTTGCTGGCAGTGGAGTTTTATCTTTTTATGTTGGCTGTAAGCCAGATAAGGCAGAAGAATCAATTAAAATTATCCAATCAATATTGCATGATGTGGCAGAGAATGGATTAACCCAGGAGGAGATAAGTAGGGCGAAGGGTGCAGTCTCTGGTTCACTGGTGTTAAGCCAAGAGGACACCGGCTCACGTATGAGTCGAATTGGTAAAAGTGAGTTGGTTTACGGCCAGGTTCTAAGCTTTGATGAAATTTTGCGCGAGATTTCTAATGTAACACATGAGCAAATTAAGGAAATTGCCCGCCAAATCCTGCCGACATCTCCTACCCTTGCGGTAGTGGGTCCATTTAGGTCTGCTAGTAAATTTGAAAGGCTAATCTCATGAAGGTCGCAGTACTAGGTGCCAAAGGAAGAATGGGCATAGAGGCAGTAGCTGCAATTAAGGCAGCAACTGATTTAACTCTAAGTGCGGCATTAGATCTTGGGGATTCACTAGATAAGTTAGCTCAAAGCGGCACTGAGATAGTAGTTGATTTCACTCATCCTGATTCAGTTATGAATAATTTAGAGTTTGCAATTAATAATGGCATTCATGTTGTAGTTGGAACTACCGGCTTTGATGAGAAGAAACTATCAAAATTAAAAGATTTGCTAAGCAAGCAGCCAAAAGTTGGCGCACTTATTGCTCCAAACTTTGGGCTGGGCGCAGTACTTATGATGCAGTTTTCTCAAACTGCAGCAAAGTATTTTGAAAGTGCAGAGATTATTGAGTTACATCATGCCAACAAAGTCGATGCTCCATCTGGAACTGCCACTAGAACAGCTGAGATGATTACTGATGCTAGAAAGGCAAGTAAAAAAGGTGTTATGCCAGATGCCACCAAGAGTTCACTACCCGGGGCACGTGGTGCAAAGGTTGGAGATGTTCCAATTCACTCAGTTAGATCCCATGGTTATGTTGCCCACCAGGAGGTTATCTTTGGTGATGCTGGTGAGACTTTAACTATTAGACATGACTCAATTGATCGGGCAGGATTTATGCCAGGAGTTTTAATTGGTATTAGAAATGTGGCAAAGTATCCAGGGCTAACTATTGGTCTTGAGAATTATATGGAGGGAATGTAATGAGTGATATAACTATGTATGGTGCTGAATGGTGTGGGGATTGTCGTCGTTCTAAGAGATTTTTAGATTCTAACAATGTTAAATATAACTATATTGATGTTGAGGCCGATGTATCTGCAAGTGATAAGGTAATTGAAATTAATGGCGGCCAGCGCTCAATACCAGTAATTATTTTCTCAGATGGAACTCATCTAACTGAGCCATCAGATATTGCTCTTAAAGAGAAACTAGAGTCTTTAAAAGTTCTTTAAAATATCTGATAGACAACAGCAGAGGTAATTGCTGCTGAAATAACTACGACTGGAAATGGCGCTTTAAACTTAAGCGCAAGTAGTGCTACACCAACGCCAGCTAACCGTTGATCAATTACTAGCTCTTTTTTCTGGGCAAATGTCTGCACGCCTACTAATGCACTAAGTAGCACAATTGGAACTAAAGTGTTGATTTGCTTAACTCTGGGGCTATCAAGCCATTTTTCTGGAACACTATGGCCAATATATTTATTTAAAAATGCGGTAGTACTTNCACCAATTACTGCAATCCAAATTGGACTCATTTTTTCCACCCAAAGATGACGGCAAGTATTACAGTTGTAATAATTGGAACACCAGCTGGTGCAATTGGAGTTAGTAAAAGTGCTAACCCAATTGCTGAGCCAGAGATTATAAATTGGCGCTTATCTTTAAGGCGTGGCCAAACTAAACCACAAAATGCGGCCGGAACTGCCGCATCTAATCCCCAAACTGAAGGATTGCCGATCTTACTTGCACCGAGTGCACCAAGAAATGTAAAGAGATTCCAAAATATGTAAACACCAATACCGGTTAGGTAAAAGCCACGTTTTCTATCTGTATCATTACCTTGCAATGTAGCAACTGCAGTTGACTCATCAATTGTAATTTGGGCAGCGAGAATTCTTTTAATTCCAGTAACTTTTAAAATTGGTGCCATCTGTACGCCATATAACGCATTACGAAATCCCAGTAAGGTGGCAGTTGCAATTGCACTAATTGCCGCCCCGCCTGCCCCCATAATTCCAACAACAGCAAATTGTGATGCGCCAGAGAAAAGTAGAAGTGAGAGTAGGCAGGTTTGCAAAATTGAGAAGTTAGCGGTTATCCCAGCCGCACCAAAGGCAGCGCCATATAGGCCGACGGTAAAGGCAACGCTGAGAGCGGTGCGATCTACTGCACTTGTCTTAGGATTAATTGACACGCCGACACCTTAATCCAGCCAATCACCAATCACCAAAGATAGGGTCGCGGACATGAGTGATGAGATCATTTTTCGTGATGATGTTTCGGTGGAGTTGGTTAAATCCAGTGCCAGTGATGCAGATGTTGTTTGGGCGGCTCGGGTATCAACCGCTGGTGATAAATCACTTGAGGATGTGGGAGCAGATGCCTCTAAATCTGAAGGGCTTATTAATTACTTAGCAAGAGAGCGACATGGTTCACCATTTGAACATACCTCAATGACATTTTTTATCTCCGCACCCATATTTGTTTTTAGAGAGTTTATGCGTCACCGAATTGCTTCTTATAACGAGGAGAGTGGTCGCTACCGGGAATTAAAAGCAGTTTTTTATGTGCCAAGCAAGGAACGAAAGTTAGTGCAGATTGGTAAAGCTGGTTCATACACATTTGTTGATGGCACAGCTGAGCAGTATGAAATTACGGTAGCGGCAATTAAAGAAACTTGTATCTTGGCATATGATAATTACCAAAAAATGTTAGCGGCCGGGGTAGCACGTGAGGTAGCTCGGGCGGTATTACCAGTTACCTTGTACTCATCAATGTATGTAACTATGAACGCTCGGGCATTAATGAACTTTTTATCACTTAGAACAGCACGTGAAGGTTCACACTTTCCCTCCTACCCACAACGAGAGATTGAGATGGTGGCAGAGAAGATGGAAGCCGAGTTTGCCAAATTAATGCCAATTACCTACGGAGCATTTGAAAAATCTGGCCGCATAGCGCCATAAATAAGAGGTAGCCTTAAGCCATGCAAATCACCCCACCATTTGGTCGATTACTTACCGCCATGGTCACACCCTTTACTAAATCAGGTGAGATTGATTGGGCTGGGGTAGAAAAGATTGCTGCCCACCTGGTTGCAACTGGTCATGATGGAATTGCTGTAAATGGCACAACTGGTGAGGCACCAACAACATCTGATGATGAGAAGGATCAAATTGTTAAAGCGGTTAGAAAAGTTGTTGGCGATAAGATAAAAATTGTGGCAGGGGCTGGCAATAATGAAACCTCACACTCAGTAGAGCAAGCACAGCGTGCTGCAAAAGCAGGAGCAGATGGTTTATTAGTTGTTACTCCTTATTACAACAAACCTCCACAAGCTGGAATTGAAGCCCATTTTCGGGCAATGGCAGATGCCACAGATTTACCAGTAATGATCTATGACATTCCAGGCAGAACTGGGGTTGAGATTGAGTCAGATACGATTGTTAAGTTAGCTGAGCATAAAAATATTGCTGCCCTTAAGGATGCCAAAGGAAACCCAGCCGCTACATCATGGGTAATTAAAAGGTGTGCAATTCCTGTTTATTCAGGGGATGATATTTTAAATCTTCCCTTGTTATCTGTTGGCGCAGTTGGTTTTGTTTCAGTCTGCGGCCACACAGTTGGCGCTGATCTTAAGGCGATGCTAGATGCATGGTTTGCTGGAGATTCAAATAAAGCACTGGAGATTCATCAAAAATTATTACCGGTATTTACTGGAACATTCCGCACACAAGGTGCGATTCTTACTAAGGCAGCATTAAATTTAATGGGCCTACCTGGCGGATTTACTAGATTGCCACTTGTTGATGCAACTGATGCGCAGATTGCGCAATTAAAGGTTGATCTACAAGCAGGCGGCGTTAAATTAAAATAAATAGATGAATCATCCCCATCCTGGCCTGCCATACCCTGCTAAGTTAGCTAAAAAAACTCTGCGCATTGTCGCACTCGGTGGCCTAGGTGAGATTGGTCGGAATATGACCGTCTTTGAGTATGAGGGCAGATTATTAATTGTTGATTGTGGTGTTTTATTTCCAGGTGATGATCAACCAGGTATTGATTTAATCCTGCCAGATTTCTCATATTTAAGAGATCGTATGGATGATATTGAGGCGATCTTTTTAACTCATGGACATGAGGATCATATTGGCGCAGTTCCTTACCTTCTTCGCGAACGAAGTGATATTCGAATTATTGGATCCCAATTGACCCTGGCATTTGTTGCACCAAAATTAAAAGAACGCAGAATTACTGCGCCAATGACTCAGGTTAAGGCTGGTCAAATAGAAAAGGTTGGCCCATTCACACTTGAGTTTGTAACAGTTAATCATTCGATTCCAGATTCACTTGCAGTTGCTATTAAAACACCAGCCGGAGTTATTTTACATACTGGTGATTTTAAGATGGACAAGATGCCATTAGATGGAAAGGTAACTGATCTAGAGACCTTTGAAAGATTAGGTAAAGAGGGGGTTGATCTATTTTTGGTTGACTCCACAAATGCTGATGTGGCAGGACTTACGGTGGCAGAGAAAGATATTTATCCAGCGCTTAAAGAGGCGATTGCTAAAACTCCCCGGCGAGTAGTTGTTACCTCATTTGCTTCTCATGTGCACCGAATTCAACAGGTGTTAACTGCTGCAAATGAAGCAAATCGTAAGGTGGCATATGTTGGCAGATCGATGATTAGAAATATGAAGTTAGCTCAAGATCTTGGATATTTAAAGGTACCAAATGGTTTGGTTGTAGATTACAAAGATATTGATAGCTATGGCGACAAGATTGTTTTAATCTGCACCGGCTCACAAGGAGAGCCGCTGGCAGCACTCTCTCGAATTGCAAATGGTGATCATGAGATTCAAGTTGGTAAGGGTGATACCGTTGTTTTGGCATCATCATTGATCCCCGGAAATGAAAAGTCGGTCTACCGAGTAATTAATGAGCTAACTAGGTTTGGCGCACATGTTGTTCATAAGGGAAATGCGATGGTCCATGTTTCTGGCCACGCCTCCGCTGGTGAGTTATTACATTGTTACCAGATTGTGAAACCAAAAAATGTTTTGCCAGTCCATGGCGAGTGGCGACATATGAGAGCAAATGCTGATCTAGCTATGCAATCTGGCCTTGCCGAGCACAATGTAGTAATTGCTGAGAATGGAATTACCATCGATGTGGCAGATGGTCACGCCGATATATCTGGCTCTATTCCATGTGGTTATGTTTATGTAGATGGTCAAAGTGTTGGTGAGATAACTGAAAGCTCACTTAAGGATCGAAGAATTTTAGGTGATGAAGGCTTTATCTCGGTAGTGGTAGTGATTGATTCACAGAGTGGAAAGATAGTAGCTGGCCCTGATATTCATGCTAGAGGATTTACCGAAGATAAAACTTTATTTGATGATGTTAAAGGTGATATTGAAAAGGCGCTTAGCAAAGCAGTTGCTGGTGGTTTTAATGGCACGCATCAACTATCCCAAGTTGTTCGTCGCACAATCGGCAGCTGGGTCGGGGAGGAGCATCGTCGCAAGCCGATGATCATTCCATTAGTAGTTGAGGTTTAGTTACACCTTTTTAGTTAAGTTTTAAGACAAAGTGCGTGCCGATATCGCCAAGTAATTAACTTATTCTTTAGGCTTGTCTTCTTATGGCAAAGAAAAAAAATACTGCAAAAAGATCCCGATTTCTAATGATGATATTTTCATTAGTTAGCAAGATATGGCGATTTTTTGCAAAGATATTAGGTAGTACAACTCGTTTTGTTTTTCGTTCATCTAGGGAGTTAGACCCAGCACACCAGCGAGATGGAGTTGCATTTTTTTTATTTATTTTGGCATTAATCAGCGCAGCTGGAATTTGGTTTCGCTTTGAGAATTTACTAAGCAGAGCCACTTACTCATTCTTACTTGGCGCAGTTGGTCGGCTTGCTTATTTAATTCCATTTATCTTTATCTACTTTGCTTATCGGTTATTTAAGGCACCTGATGAGGCTGGTGCAACTGGGCGAATAACAATTGGCACATTTATGCTATTAATTAGCACTACCTCACTTACTCATATTATTAATGGCTCAGTTGGTACTGGGGCAACCGCGATTCGCCAAGGCGGGGGTTGGATCGGTTATGTAGTCTCAACCTCATTAGCTGCATTAGTTACTGAAGTACTAGCAACCCCAATTCTGGTTATTTTTCTTATCTTTGGCTTATTAGTTACTACCAAAACTCCATTCTCAAAGGTATTTTCCCAAATCGGTAAGTTTTTTAAGTTAGGTACAACTGGTATTAGCAATGTTAAAGCGCGCCGAGCCAAGCGATTAGTGGCTGAGGATTTTGAAATAAGTGAGAATCCACCATTTGAAACTCCATTAGTTAAAGATTTAGTGCAGGAGTTTGAACCACAGCAATTAGATTATGAGGTTGAGTTAGATGATTTTGATTCGGTAACACAGCCATTACCTAGAATGAGTAAGCCGGTGAAATCTGAGAGTGCGCGCCCTCAGCAATTACTCCTATCTTCAGATAGTAAGTATGAGTTACCACCGATGGATCTACTTAGATCAGGACCTGCTGCAAAGGGAAAGTCAAAGGTTAATGAGACGGTAGTTACCGCCCTTAAGCAGGTATTTGAACAATTTGATGTTGATGCGCAGGTGACTGGATTTATGCGTGGGCCAACTGTGACTAGGTATGAGGTTGAGCTAGGTAATGGCGTGAAGGTAGAGGCGATTGCAGCCTTATCAAAAAATATTGCCTATGCAGTTGCCAGTGGTGATATCAGAATTCTCTCACCAATCCCAGGTAAATCAGCGGTTGGTATTGAGATACCAAATACTGATCGCGAGATTGTGGCATTAGGTGATGTGCTGCGCTCACCAGTATCTGGAAATGATACCCATCCAATGTTGATTGCTTTGGGCAAAGATGTAGAGGGCTTATTTCTTTGTGCCAACTTAGCCAAGATGCCACACCTACTTGTTGCAGGTGCTACCGGTGCTGGTAAATCCTCAATGATTAACTCACTAGTTGTCTCAATTCTAATGAGGGCAACTCCAGATGAGGTTCGCTTGGTAATGATTGATCCTAAGCGGGTTGAGTTAACAAATTATGAGGGTGTTCCACATTTAATAGCGCCAATTATTACTAATCCTAAAAAGGCAGCAGATGTCCTAGCTTGGGTAGTGCGTGAGATGGAGATGCGTTATGACGATCTGGCTGTCTTTGGTTTTAGGCATATTGATGATTTTAATAAGGCGGTTAAAGCTGGCAAGGTAACACCACCTGCTGGCAGTGAGCGAACTCTTGAGCCGTATCCATATTTATTAGTAATTGTTGATGAGTTAGCAGATTTAATGATGGTGGCAGCACGTGAGGTTGAAGAATCTATTGTTCGAATTACTCAGTTAGCAAGGGCTGCTGGTATTCACCTAGTGCTTGCAACACAGCGCCCAAGTGTTGATATTGTTACTGGGTTAATTAAGGCAAATGTGCCATCTAGATTATCTTTTGCCACCAGCAGTTTGGCTGATTCAAGAGTTATTTTAGATACCCCAGGTGCTGAGAAATTAGTTGGCCAAGGTGATGGCCTATTCCTGCCAATGGGTGCAAGTAAAGCGGTCCGTATTCAAGGAGCATATGTTTCAGAGCGGGAGATTGAAGCGGTAGTAAATCATGTTAAAGGACAATTACAACCGGTTTATCGAATTGATTTAAACGCACCAGTAAAATCTAATTTAGTAAGTGATGATGTCGGTGATGATCTTGATTTATTACTACAAGCAGTGCAATTAGTTGTGTCAACTCAATTTGGTTCAACCTCAATGTTGCAACGCAAACTTCGAGTTGGTTTTGCAAAAGCTGGCAGATTAATGGATCTAATGGAGAGTCGGGGAATTGTCGGTCCTACCGAGGGGTCAAAGGCTAGGGTGGTTTTGATTAACGCTGAGCAAATGCCAGATGTCTTGGAGTCTATTCGGGGTAGTAATTAAGGAAATTCAACTCTAGTGGGGGGGGGTGCCCCATCATTGCCTTTTCTGCTCAATCTATTTTAAAAATTATTGTCTAAATTGTTAAAGTGTTTTAGTATTAGCACTCCCCAAGTAAGACAGGTAATAATAATGAGCGAAGTATCCTCACTACAGCAAGCCCGCGAGGCTGCCGGATTATCTGTAGAACAGATTTCATCCCTGACAAGTATTCGAACCGCAGTTATTAAAGATTTAGAGTTTAATTCAGTTAATTTATCTGGCGGTATTGCATACGCCCGCGGTCACATTCGCACAATAGCTAGAGTATTAAATGCTAAAACTGGCAAAGCTGTAATAATTGATGCCGACCTTTTAGTCAAAGAGATTGAAGCTGTACAAAATTTAGATAACCGAACAATGATGCAACAACTGGCTGAAAACAATGTTTTAGAGGTACCAAAAGAGAGAGTGCGAATTAAGTTCTCAACACTTGCCACTGCATCTATCTCTATATTAAGCATTGGCTTTGTAGCTCAGATTGCTATTAATAATGTTTCAGCAACAAATACGGTAGTCACACCAAAGCCAGTAGCGGTTAAAGCACCAGCAGTAGAAGCAAACACCACAACAGTTACTTTGCCAGATGGTGTTAACTTGGTATTAACTGGAGTCAACGGTCGTAGTTGGGTCGGATTAACAAATGCTAATGGCGAGCAAGTTTTTGATGGTCAGATTATGGCTGGTCAGATCCAAAGTTTTAGTGATCCACAGGTATTAAAGGCGATAATTGGCAATGCTGGCGCAGTTAGCATAAAAGTTAATGGCAAGGATTTAGGTGTTGTAGGTAGTGATGGGCAGGTTGTTCGCCTAGATTTTGATGCAAATAAACTGCTTTAAGGGCAATAAGAATTAATTAAATTTTTACCCGCTATCCTTAGTGCATAGTGGCTACTGAAATTAAAACTAAATTACCACCTCGCACCGTTGCGTTGGTGACTTTAGGGTGCGCCCGAAATGAGACCGACTCAGAGGAGTTGGCTGCCAGATTAGCCGCCGATGGTTGGATTTTGATAGCAGATCCAGCTAAGGCTGAGATAGCTGTAATTAATACCTGCGGCTTCATCGAAAGTGCTAAAAAAGATTCAGTAGATGCGCTATTGCAGGCTCACTCACTAAAGGGTAATGGCGTAACTAAAGCGGTGGTTGCAGTTGGTTGCATGGCAGAGCGGTATGGAAATGAGTTGGCAAGAGCCTTGCCTGAGGCAGATGCAATCTTAGGATTTGATGATTACCAAGATATTTCAACCAGACTTTCAACAATTATTGATGGCGGAAAGATCACCGCTCATACACCAAAGGATCGCCGGGCATTACTGCCAATTGCACCTAGTGATCGGGCAGATAAACGAGACTCTGATAAGAGTAAAGATATTTCACCCATTGGCACCGTACTTCGCAAGCGGCTAGATAATGCCCCGATCGCTCCACTTAAGATTGCTAGCGGCTGTGATCGCAGATGCTCCTTCTGCGCAATTCCATATTTTCGTGGCTCATTTATCTCACGCCGGCCAACTGAGATTATTGATGAGGCAAAGTGGTTAGCCGATAGTGGGGTAAGTGAGCTCTATTTAGTCAGTGAGAACACCACCTCATATGGCAAAGATTTTGGGGATTTAAAGTTAATGGAGAAGCTTTTGCCAGATCTTTCTAAGATTGATGGCATTAAACGGATAAGACTTTCTTATCTGCAACCAGCTGAGGTACGTCCTTCGTTGCTGCAGGCGATGGTTTCGGTGGATAAGGTGGTTCCATACTTTGATCTCTCATTCCAACATGCAAATGGTGATCTGCTACGCAACATGCGCAGATTTGGAGATGGCGAGAAGTTCTTGCATCTAATTACCCAGATTAGAGCGCTTAATCCGCAATCAGGAATTAGATCAAACTTCATAGTTGGCTTCCCAGGTGAGACTGATGGGCAGTTTATGGATTTGATTGAATTTTTAAGCCAGGCTCAGTTAGATGCAATTGGCATCTTTGGCTACTCAGATGAGGATAAAACTGAGGGTAAGAGTTTAAGTAATAAGGTGGCGCCAGAGTTAATTACCGAGCGAGTAAATGAGCTCTCCACATTAGTTGATGAGTTAATTACCCAACGCGCTGAATCTAGAATTGGTGAGAAAATATCAGTTTTAATTGAGGATGAAGCAGAGCAGGAGGGGCGAGCAGAGCATCAAGGACCTGATGTGGATGGCTCAACATTTGTTAAATCTCGAAATAAGTACCGGGTGGGCGAGTATGTTGATGCGGTGGTAAGTGATGTGGCAGGTGTTGATTTAATTGCGCAGGTAATATGAAAAAAATAAGTAGGCCAAATCTGCCAAACTCATTAACTATCTTTCGCATTATCGCTCTACCATTTTGCGCATACGCTCTCTTTAAAAATGGCGGTAATGATAATAATTGGCGGATAATCGCTTTTATACTTTTCTTTATTGTCGGTTTAAGTGATGTATTAGATGGCAAGTTAGCCAGATCTCGCAATCAGATTACTGAGTTTGGTAAGTTATTAGATCCAATTGCCGATAAAGCGATGCTAGCAACTGCAGCTATTGGCACCTCAATGCTAGGACTTCTATCCTGGTGGGTTACTGCGATATTTCTAATCCGTGAGGCAGTGGTAACGATGCTACGTTTTTCCGTAATTAAGCAAGGTGTGATCCCAGCTAGTAAAGGGGCTAAGTTAAAAACCTTCTTGCAAAACTTTGGGGTTGGTTTTTATATCCTGCCACTACCATCCATCTTACATATCCCACGGGATATCTTCATGGCAGCAGCGATACTTTTAACTATTACAACTGGGATTGATTACTTTAAAAAGGTACTTAGAAAATGAGTAATTTAATTATTGCTAAATCAGTTATTAAGGCGTTGATCAAAGCCAAAAAAAGTATTAGCGTGGCTGAATCAATAACTGGTGGTGGCTTAGCTGCTGCACT
Source organism: actinobacterium SCGC AAA278-I18 (assembly GCA_000378865.1). GTDB lineage: Bacteria > Actinomycetota > Actinomycetes > Nanopelagicales > Nanopelagicaceae > Nanopelagicus. The sequence continues at coordinate 68,587 of KB900402.1, forward strand.
AACTGATATTGCTGGTGCCTCTCAAGCATTTGTGGGCGGAGTAGTTGCATATAATGATGAGATTAAAGTAATTGAGTTGGGGGTAAGTAAATCTGATTTGAAAAAGTATGGCCCAGTATCGGAGGAGATTGTCCGGCAGATGGCAGAGGGGGCACTACATAAATTTAAAACTGATTATGTAATTGCAACTACAGGTGTAGCTGGCCCTGGTGCGGCATATGGGCAAAAGGCGGGAACTGCCTGGATCTGCATTGCTAGCAAAAAAGAGGCGGTTGCGATCGCCCTTGCCCTCACAGGTGATCGAGAATCTATTCGCCACGCCACAATTACCAGCGCATTATCTTCACTTGAGCGTATCCTTAAGTCGTGATCCTTCTACGCACCCACATTGGTAGCACCTTGCGTGCTACTCGAATTGAGCAGGGCCGCACTTTAAGAGATGTTGCAAAGTGTGCTCGGGTCTCACTCGGTTATCTCTCTGAGGTAGAGCGCGGGCATAAAGAGGCATCAAGTGAGTTATTAAACGCAATTTGTTCAGCTCTTGATCTATCTCTCTCCACAATCTTAGTTGATGTTGCCACTGTGGTTAAAAGCCACGAATCCCCAGTATTAACAATCTCGACTTTGCAAGTGGTAGAGACCGCCGCTTAAGTTGTCCGCCCAGCCGGCGCTGGCTACCTATGCCCGCCAAAGTGCTACCAGTAATAAATCTCGAGCTGCAATCTTTGCTGGCGCTAAAGCAGTAATTGCTGAGGTCGGAAATTACCAATCAAATATTGCAGATATTGCACTGCGCGCTCAAGTTTCAAAAGCAACTATCTACAATCAATTTGCAGATAAAGCTGAGATGACTGAGTACCTAGTTGAATCTGAAGTAATTAGGTTGACAGATTTAGCGCTCGCTGCATCATCTCGGCAAGAAGCGTTAAACCTACTTTCAATTGCTATCTCGCAAGATCAGGCGCTGCGTAAGTTAGTTGAGAGTGATCCAACAGATATTGCAAAGCTTGTGACAATCTCAAATCATCCAACTTGGGTGCTTGCTCATCAAGGAATCGCTAAGGTATTTGGCGCAGATGCTGCTATTTGTGGTTTGATTTTACGCTGGCTAATTGGCCAGATCCCCTCTCCAATTACTAAAGAGGAGTCGTTAGCGCAATCAAAACGATTGGCTAATACTCTCTTTAATTAAGAAATGAGAATCTCAGAGTTGCGTGCTCGCCTCGCAGATTACTTTCCAGATCCAGACACCTATGCTCGCGACATCATCCATAGTGAGTTGGGCGGAACTACGGTAAATGCAGCAATTGAGATTGGTATGGAGCCAGATGAGATTTGGAAGGCGGTGGTGCGCCATAACCCTGCGATGCCACCTAAATACAGATAACGGCGTGTCCTAGCCCTCTTTTACCCTTTCGAACAGTTGTTCGATACACTTATCGTGCCCAACCAGAGCGGTTCCACAGTTCCGCTGGCACCTTGTGCCAGCCGTCAGTGATATTCCGTACCTTCTGGACCGAACAATATGACCTCGCTATAGGAGTTGAAAGCCCTAGAGCTGGTCAAGGAGAAGAAAGGAAAAATCTTAATGGCCTCTGCAAATAGAGAACCACAAGATGAAAAGAAAGAAGATAAACGATCTAGTGATCGTTCTAAATCCCTAGATACCGCCCTTGCCCAAATCGAGCGTCAGTTCGGTAAAGGAGCGGTTATGAAGATGGGAGATCGCAAAGCTGTTGCTATGGAGGTAATTCCAACCGGCTCAGTTGCATTAGATATCGCACTCGGCGTTGGTGGCCTACCACGTGGCCGCGTTGTTGAGATCTATGGCCCAGAATCATCAGGTAAAACCACAGTTGCATTACATGCAATTGCAAATGCCCAAAAAGCTGGTGGTATTGCCGCATTTATCGATGCTGAACATGCATTAGATCCAGAGTATGCAAAGAAACTTGGCGTTGATATTGATGCGCTATTAGTTTCACAACCAGATACTGGTGAGCAAGCACTTGAGATCATGGATATGTTAGTTAGATCAGGTGCAATTGATATTGTAGTTGTTGACTCAGTTGCAGCTCTAGTTCCAAGAGCTGAAATTGAGGGCGAGATGGGTGACTCACATATGGGTCTACAAGCTCGTCTTATGTCGCAAGCACTTCGCAAAATGACTGGTGCGCTACATCAATCAAATACCACTGCAATCTTTATCAATCAGCTGCGCGATAAGATCGGTGTCTTCTTTGGCTCCCCTGAGACTACAACTGGTGGTAAAGCACTTAAGTTCTATGCATCTATTCGTTTGGATGTACGCAGAATTGAAACCTTAAAGGATGGTCAGGATGCGGTTGGTAATAGAACCCGTGTGAAGATCGTAAAAAATAAGGTTGCGCCACCATTTAAACAAGCTGAGTTTGACATCATCTACGGTGTTGGAATTAGCCGTGAGGGATCATTAATTGATATGGGTGTTGAGATTGGCATCGTTAAGAAATCTGGTGCCTGGTTCACCTATGAGGGTGATCAACTAGGACAGGGCAAAGAGAATGCTCGTGCCTTCTTAATTGATAATCCAGATCTAGCAAATGATATTGAAACCAAAATCCGTGCTTCATATGTGCCAACTGAGGTAGATCCTGCCTTAGCAGCAGCTGTTGATGAAGCAACCGCGGATGTTGAGTTCTAATCTCTAACTCATTTAAAAATACCTTGAAGAAATCTCAAGAGGTAGTAGCTGATCCCTACTCAGAGGCGATGTCGATTGCGTTATACGCTCTCGCCCCTCGCGCTAAGAGTAGGGATGAGCTTTATAAACAATTACTAAAGCGTGGGGTTGAGTCAGAGACTGCCAACGCTGTTTTAGATTCACTTGAATTACAAGGTTTATTAAATGATCTTGAGTTTGCTAAATTATGGTCAGAGTCTAGGCAGCGGGCAAAGAAATTAAGTAAGCGGGTAATAGCTGGTGAGCTTCGCACTAAGGGAGTCTCCCAAGACATAATCAATGAGGTTATTGAAGAGATTGATGATGAGGCTGAGTATGGCCAAGCATTTTTATTAGCACAGCGAAAGTACAACTCAATATCTCACTTAGATCCTGAGGTCGTATATCGAAGGATCTCAGGTTTATTAGCCCGTAAAGGTTATGGTCATGGTATTTGCGCAAGAATTATGCGGGAGTTAACTAGCGTTAATTAGCAAGTAGAATTACCTTATGCCTACCTTTGTAGTTGAAACCTATGGATGTCAGATGAATGTCCATGACTCTGAGCGAATCGCCGGGTTGCTACTTGATGCCGGCTATACCCAAGCATTAGCAGATTCTCAACCTGATTTAGTGGTATTTAATACCTGCGCAGTTAGAGAGAATGCCGATAATAAACTTTATGGAAATCTTTCATTTTTAGCACCTCGCAAGAAGAGTGATCCCAACTTTCAAATTGCAGTAGGCGGTTGCATGGCACAAAAAGATCAGGATGCAATTATCAAGCGCGCTCCTTATGTTGATGTGGTATTTGGTACCCACAACATCGGCTCATTGCCAATTCTGCTTGAGCGAGCCAGAGTTGAAGAGGCATCCCAGGTTGAAATAAAAGAATCACTAGAACATTTTCCATCAACTCTGCCAGTTAAAAGAGATTCAGCATTTTCGGCCTGGGTTTCAGTATCAGTTGGTTGTAATAACACCTGCACATTTTGCATAGTGCCACAGCTGCGAGGAATTGAAAAAGATCGACCAGCTATTGAAATTATGAGTGAGGTCAGAGCCCTAGTTGATCAAGGGGTTATTGAAATAACCTTACTTGGCCAAAATGTTAATGCTTATGGTGTTGATTTTGGTGACCGCACTGCTTTTGCCAAATTACTTAAGGAGTGTGGAAAGGTTGATGGGCTTGAAAGAGTACGGTTTATGTCACCACATCCAAGAGATTTTACCGATGATGTAATTGAGGCGATGGCAGAGACGAAAAATGTTATGCCTCATCTACATATGCCGCTGCAGTCAGGTAGCAATAAAATATTACAAGCAATGCGCAGGTCATATCGGGCCGATCGATATCTGGGAATTCTGGAAAAGGTAAGGCGGGCAATGCCAGCTGCCGCTATTACTACCGACATTATTGTTGGTTTCCCAGGTGAGTGTGATGCTGATTTTGCCGACACAATTGATTTGGTCAAGCAGGCAAGATTCTCAGCCGCCTATACATTCCAATACTCAAAACGACCTGGCACACCAGCAGCGACAATGGCTGATCAAATACCAGATGATGTAATGGCAGATCGCTATAGCCAATTACATAAGATTCAGCAGGAGATCTCTAGAGTTGAGAATGAAAAGCTAATTGGTAAAACTGTTGAGTTACTTGTCTCAGGCCATGAAGGTAGACATGATCTTGATCAAAATCGTATGAATGGGCGAAGTGCTGATTTTCGGCTTACCCACTTTGATAATACTGCAAAGAGTGCTCGCCCTGGTGATTTAGTTGAGGTTAAAGTAGTTGAAGCATTTGCAAATCATATTGTGGCAGGTGCGCCAATTAATGTTAAGAAAACCAAGGGCGGGGATGCACACGCCACTTGGGTTGAAGATAACCAAGATAGGAAGATTTTATTAGGCATTCCAACTTTGGCCTCACTTAAGTCGTTGTAATTTTAAATGAGTTTAATTTTTATATGTGGTGCTACTGCAACTGGTAAAAGTGATTTGGCGGTTGCTCTAGCTAAAGAGATAGATGCACAGGTTATTAATGCTGACTCAATGCAGCTATATAAGGGTATGGATATCGGTACAGCAAAATTAACAACTGAGGAACGCCAAGGAGTAGCCCATCATCTAATTGATATTTTAAATATTAAAGATGATGCAAATGTTTCTTGGTATCAGGGCTTTGCTAGAGGCAAGATTGATCAGCTATTAGCCGAGGGTAAATCAGTAATTGTTGTTGGCGGTACTGGCCTTTATATTAAGGCAATTTTAGATGATTTAAATTTTCCAGATACAGATGCGGTAGTTCGCCAAAGAATTACTGATGAGGCAGAGCGGCTTGGTAATGATTTAATGCATGAGAGATTAGCTAAGGCAGATCCGGCAGCAGCGATGGCAATTCCAAAGGAGAATATTCGGCGGGTAATTAGAGCACTTGAGGTTATTGAGTTAACTGGCAAACCATTTACTGCAAATCTGCCAAGGCAGGAAAGTAGTAAGTATCCAGATGCAAAACAGTTTGGCTTGGTATTAGATAGGCAAAATCTTGATCAAAAAATTGATAAGCGAGTAGAGGATATGTGGGCAAAAGGTTTTGTTAATGAGGTTAAGCATTTAATGCGTGATGGGCTTGCTCAAGCAAGCACTGCGAAAATGGCACTTGGTTACAGCCAGATAATGAATTACTTAAATGATCAATCAGATGAGGCATTTGCGAAGGAGGAGACTAAGCGGGTTTCTCGTGCTTATGCTAGAAGGCAGGAGACCTGGTTCTCTAAAGATGAGCGAATTAAGTGGCTAGCCCCAGAGTCAATGACTGCCCGTCTTGAAAAGCTCTTGGCTAGTATTAATTAATGGTTCAAGCTACCTACGGTCACGGCACACACAATGATTTTGTGCTGGTATTTGATGAAGATGACAAGATTAAATTTACGCCTGAGCAAATAAAAAGAATCTGTGATCGCAAAAGCGGTGTTGGAAGTGATGGGTTCATTAAGATAATTAAAAAAGATGGTACCTGGTTTATGGATTATTCAAATGCTGATGGCTCATTAGCTGAGATGTGTGGCAATGGAATTAGAGTAATGGCTAGGTATTTAACCGATCGCGGATATCAACCAAGTGGTATTTACGCAATAAATACTAGAGCGGGTAAAAAGTTTTTAGCAGTTCCAGAGGTTGGGGATATTTCGGTAAATATGGGACAAGTATCCCAAGTTCCAGGTGAGATTGCAGCAAAGTCAAACAGTAATTCCTATCGCGGCTTTAATATTGATGTTGGAAACCCACATGCAGTTGTCTTTGTCGATGATTTAGTAAAAATTGGAGATTTAAAAATTGCACCACAGGTTTCACCAGCGGGTGAGTATCCAGATGGCGTTAATGTCGAGTTTGCACAGCTTTTAGCAAATGGTGAGATAAATATGAGAGTTTATGAGCGCGGAGTTGGCGAAACACAATCTTGCGGAACTGGAATCTGTGCCGTTGCACTTGCTGCCACAATCGAAAAGAAAAAATCTCTTCCGGTTAAATGGGTTATCAATCCACCTGGTGGAAAATTAGTAGTTGAAATTGATGGCCATAGTAATGCGACTTTAACTGGAGCAGCTGAGTTAATTAAAGATATTGAGTTGGATCAATATCTGTGAGTGATGCAAAATTTGGCAAGGATGATGGCCTTGAGATTGATATCGATACCTTAATTAGAGAGAACGCTCAAGCAGTCGCAGATTATGAATTAACTGAAAATCCTGCCAGTGATAATCAAGATCTACAGGACCGGCAAGCACTTCGCCGAGTTAGTGGCCTATCAACTGAGTTACAAGATGTCTCCGATGCTGAGTATCGGCAATTGCGTCTTGAAAAGGTTGTCTTAGTTGGAGTTTGGATTGAAGGAAGTGCTAAAGATGCTGATAACTCAATTAAGGAGTTAGCAGCCCTTGCCCAAACTGCTGGATCACAAGTAATGGAGGCGCTAATTCAGCGCCGTGACAAACCAGACTCCGCCACATTTATTGGTTCTGGAAAGGTTAAAGAAGTCAGGGAAGCGGTGGTGGCAACTGGGGCTGACACTGTGGTTTGTGATGGTGAGTTATCTCCTGCTCAACTTAGAACTTTAGAACAAAAGGTTAAGGTAAAAGTAATTGATCGAACCGCTTTGATATTAGATATTTTTGCCCAACATGCAAAGAGTAGAGAGGGTAAGGCGCAGGTTGAGTTAGCGCAGATGTCATATATGTTGCCGCGTCTTCGCGGTTGGGGTGAATCACTCTCTCGCCAAGCTGGTGGTATTGGTGGCCGTGGTCCTGGTGAAACAAAGATAGAGACAGATCGACGCAGAATTAATGACAAAATGTCAAAGCTGCGCCGGGAGATTAAGGAGATGAAAATCTCTAGAGATACTAAGCGTAGTGAGAGAAGAAGAAACAACATCCCATCTGTTGCAATTACTGGCTACACAAATGCTGGGAAATCATCTTTATTAAATCGATTAACTGGAGCTGATGTTTTAGTTGAGAACGCATTATTTGCAACCTTAGATCCAACTGTTCGCAAGACCGAGAGTAGTGATGGTCGAATCTACACATTAGTTGACACTGTTGGCTTTGTTAGACACCTGCCACATCAATTAGTTGAAGCATTTAAATCAACCCTGGAAGAGGTTTCTGAGTCTGATCTGATTGTCCATGTGGTTGATGGTGCTCATCCAGATCCATTTGAACAACTGCGAGCGGTTAGGCAGGTAATAAATGAAATTGGCGGCGGTGAGATTATGGAGATCATTGCAATTAATAAAGCTGATGTGGCTGCGCCAGAGGTCTTAATGGAGTTACTTCGAAAAGAAAGTAATGCATATGCAATCTCTGCTCGAACTGGTTATGGAGTAGAAACATTGGTTAAGGCAGTTGAAGCAGCATTGCCTAAGCCAAAGGTTGAGATTAGAGCGGTAATTCCATTTAACCGAGGTGATTTAGTTAGTGCAATTCATGAGCAGGGTGAGATTATTTCTGAAGAGTACTTACCTGAAGGAACCAAGTTGCATGCAATGGTTGGTGGGGCACTTGCTCGAAAAATTGAGATGTTATGACAGTACTGATTGGACTTAAATTATTTCTTGCACCACTTTTTGTTTGGATTACCTCAATTTTACAAGGAAAATATGGCACACGCCTTAGTGGCTTATTTATTAGCCTACCCCTTACTACTGGCCCGTTTTTATTAATAATTGGAATCCAGGAGGGTAGATCTTTTGCAAAAACTGCTGCACACGGTGTCTTAGTTGGTCAGTTGTCGTTGATTATATTTTGCTTTATTTATGCGCTAGCTGCTGGAAAATTAGGATGGCAAAGCTCAATCGGAATTGCAACTATTGCAGTTTGGCTAAGTGGGTATGTATTTAATTTGATTAAATTTTCAAATCTTGGAATTGTATTGACCCTGTTCTTCCTTTGGGCTATTTCGATAGGCTTATTTCCTAAACACGAAAAGCCTCAGGATAAGATAGTTATTCCTAAGTGGGAGTTACCAGTTCGGCTAGTATTAACCGTTATATTAATATTACTTTTGAGTGAAACTGCAAATATTTTAGGGTCTAAAGTCTCAGGATCTTTATCTACCTATCCAATAATAATTACTGTACTAGGTGCATTTAGTCACCGGCGCAATGGTTCAAAATACTTAATTTCTACATTACACGCTTTAATGCAGGCACTTCCAATTACCTCTTCAATTATGGTTTTATTAACTTTAATTCTTTAAGCAATAAATCCATTTGGAAAGGGATCTGCTGGATCTAATACCCAGGTTGCCTCACCCATAATCCATGCTCGACCGGTTACGGTAGGGATTATTGCTGGCAGATTAGCAACCGTTGTATGTTCTTTAATTCTTCCCTCAAACTGGGAGCCGATCCACGATTCATTTATTAATACATCATCATCTTTAAATTCACCTCTAGCAACCAGTTGTGCAAGTCGTGCACTAGTTCCAGTTCCACATGGTGAGCGATCAAACCAACCTGGATAAATTGCCATCGCATTTTTCCAGTGCATTGAGTTCTTACCGGCAGAGATGAAATCAATGTGGTGGCAGATCGCAATATCTGGATTCTCAGGATGCACCGGTTTATTTTGCTGATTTATTGCATCACTTATTGCAAGCCCGGCTGTCAAAAACTTCTGTCCATTCTCATGCTTAAACTCAATCCCAATACGATCAACAGGAATAATTGCATAGAAATTACCACCAAATGCCATGTCGTATTTAATTTTGCCATATCCAGGAACATCAACAATTTGATCTAATTGGTAGGAGAAAGATGGAACATTAGTAAGAGTTACTTTCTCAGCTTTACCATTTTTAACCTGCACATCAACAACAACTAATCCAGCTGGCGTATCAAGGCGAACAGTAGTAATTGGTTCAACAACTGGTACTAGACCCTTTTCTATTAAAACTGTTGCAACACCAATCGTGCCATGACCACACATTGGCAGACAGCCAGATACTTCAATAAAGATAACACCCCAGTCAGCATCTGCTCTAGTTGGTTTTTGCAGTATTGCACCACTCATTGCAGGATGTCCACGTGGTTCAAACATCAACCATTGGCGAATATGATCCATATGCTCCATAAAGTAGAGCCGCTTTTCAAACATAGTTTTTCCAGGAATCTCATCGATTCCACTAGTTACAACTCGGGTGGGCATTCCTTCAGTATGCGATTCAACCGTTGTTACGGTACGCAAACTGTTTTTCATTTAATCTTTATTTTCTATTTTTATAGAAATTAAGCGTTTGTTGAATATCTTTATTTAACTGAGCAAGATCTGCAGCTGGAAGTGGCAGGCGAGGAAGTCTGGTTGGACCGCCATATCGGCCAACCGCATCCATTGCTATCTTAATTGCAACAATAAACTCTTTGCGACTATCCCAGTGAAATAGATTATGAACTGCTGCATAAATTGGCTTTGCCTCTTCATATTTTCCAGCAAGACAGAGGTTATATAACTCAACAGACTCTTTAGGCAGGGCATTTGGAAATCCTGCAATCCAACCAACTACGCCACCAGTAGATAATTCAAGTAATACATCATCTGCGCCAACTAGCACTTCAATCCGAGGTGCATAGTGGTGTAATTGCCAGACTCTGCGGACATCACCTGAAAATTCTTTAATTGCTACAACATTCTCTGCCGCATCTGCAATTCGAGCAACTAATTGCGGGGTTAGATCAACCTTAGTATCAAAGGGATTGTTATAAGCAATGATTGGAAGGCCAACCTTACTTACCTCTTTATAGTGCGCAACAATCTCATCATCATTTGCACGGTATGCAGTAGGTGGCAATAACATTACGCACTTTGCGCCCATCTGAGCTGCTTGCTCTGTCCATCTACAAGACTCAGCCGCACCATATGCTGCAACACCTGGCACAACATTAAAACCAGTAGGGGCAGCATCAAGTGCTGTCTTTAATACTTTAGTTCGCTCTTCTGGAGTTAAAACTTGATATTCGCCAAGTGAACCATTTGGGATCGCACCGTGTACACCATTAGCTGCCTGCCACTTAATATGCCCAGCATATTTATCATAATCAATTGATAGATCTGCTTTAAAGGGGAGTGCGGTGGCAGTTAATATGCCATGCCATGGTTTGGAATTTGTCATGGATAAACCTTATTCACCTAACGCCAAAACGCCAAGTGGGATCGGAGTGATTATTGGCCGATTAACCGCAGAGATTCGGTCGGTATCAGTTGGTGAGAGATTTAATTCATTAGCAACTAAATCAACAACAAAACGGCCACAAATTCGCCCTTGACATAGACCCATGCCACACCTAGTTAATAGCTTTGCAGTTCGTGAATCTGTTGCTCCCAACTCATTGATTGAATGCTTTAAATCAGAAAGGCAAACCTCCTCACATCTACAAATAATAGTTTCATCTTTAAGCCAGGATTTCCAGCCAGGTTTAATTGGATATGCCCTTATTAATGCATTAGCAAAGCGTTGTCTTTTTGCTCGACGTTTGCGATGAGCCTTTAAAACTTCAACATTACAACCAACAAATTTAGCTGCTGATATTCCAGCAATTACACCCTCTGCCATCGAAAGATCAGAGCCACCAATTCCAGTTATTTCACCAGCTGCAAATACGCCAGGGATAGATGTTTGTTGCTCACCGTCTACCCAGACAACAACTCCGTCATCTTTTGCAACTAACTGATTGCATCCTAGTGAGCCTGCCAATGAGGTATCTGCTGTAAAGCCCCAGCCAATTGCCGCAACATCACATTTAATATTTTGTACTTTCTTGATCCTAAAGTTGCGATCAATTTTGGCAATATCAACAGACTCAAGTTCACCATTACTTGCCGCATGTGCGGCAATTACTGCTTGCCCAAATCGTGCTCTTACTTTTGCTTCACTAATAGTTTTTATATAGTAAAAAGCCTCTTTTATCTTACTTATATTCTCAAGCAGTACAAAAAAAGATGTAAGCCACCTTCTTGATTTACTTGCCTCAAGGAGTGCAACTACTGAACCACCTGCTTTAATAACTCCAGCTGCCACCGGTAATAAAAATGGACCACTCCCGGCAACAACAACTCGCCTACCAGCAAGCACGCCATGTCCTTTTAAAAGTGATTGAACTCCACCAGGTGTCATCACTCCTGGAATATCCCAACCAGGAAATGGAAGTGTTCGGTCGTATGCCCCAGTACAAAGAATCAAATTTTCAGTATTAACAATCCGCTCTTTACCTTGGTAGATGATCCTAAGAGTATTTTTGCCATCTTTATTAGTTGCACTCCAAATTTGTGCACCAGACCAAACCTCTATCTCTTTTCTTGCCTTGACCGCATTAATTAAAAGTAGGCCAGTATCTAAATCAAAATGCTGATTATGTTGGTCTTGAAAATCATCTGCAGACATTCGCCAGTACTGCCCACCTAATCTTGGATTGCTATCAATTAATAGCACGGGCGCACCTGCAGCTGCAGCAGCAAGAGATGCACTTAATCCTGCTGGCCCAGCACCGATGATTACAACATTATGCATTAGAGCCCACCTGTGTTTGGACCTTCATTCCAGATTTTGCTTCAACAATGCATGCTCTTTGATTTGCAATGCCATCAACTACTACCAAGCAATCAAAGCAAACCCCAATGCCACAAAAAACTCCACGCTTATTTTTGTTAAATCGAGTTTGCCCTAGTGAACGCAGGTTTGCTGCTAGCAATGCTGCACCCACAGATTGACCAGGGGATGCAGTAATAGTGTTGTCATCAAAAGTAAATTCAATATCAAACTGCGACATACTCACCACCTTTAAAGCGGACTGGTGAAAATGCAGATGGATCCATAAAAGGAGTGCGCCCAGTGATTTGAGCAGCAATTAAATCACCGGTTGCAGGTGCTAAACCAATACCAGCACCCTCATGTCCGGCCGCATGCCAAAGTCCGGCAATATTTTTATCTGGCCCAATTACTGGCAAATGATCTGGCGCATATGGACGAAACCCACGATAGGCGCGAAGTAATTGAATATCAGCTAGTACCGGAAAGAGAGATATTGCCTGCCTTGCTAATTGACGAAGAATTGAAATATCCATATCACCTTTAAAACCAACTCGCTCCCTAGATGCCCCAATCAATATTGTGCCACTTGCAGTTCCCTCAACTACTGCAGCGGATTGCAGGTCAGCATCTGAACTTGCCACATTTGCTACATAATCTGCATCATAAACTTTATGGTGGACAATCTTTGGTGCTGGTGAGGTAACTAAAATAAAACCACGTCGTGGCATGATTGGAAGATATGAGCCAGCCAGCTTTGCAATTTCACCTGCCCAAGTTCCAGTTGCATTAATAATAATCGGGCTTGCGTATTGATTTTTATCGGTAGTAACTCCCGTAATTGATCCAGCGTTAGCGTTTATTTTTACTACATTTTCACCTTGTATAAAAGAGCCGCCTCGTTTCTTTACCGCTCTGATTATTTGAGCTGCTGCAAGCATTGGTTGGCACTGTGCATCACCTGGGTATAAAACTCCATAATCAACAGATTCAGAAAGGTGTGGCTCTATTTTTCGTAATCCTGCGCCATCTAATTCAATTACCTCAACACCATTTACTTTTTGTAGTGCAGACAACCTCTTTAAATCTGAAATACCTTTCGCACTCCTTGATACAACTACGCCACCTTTTGCTTCAAGTTCAAAGCCGCCACCAATATCTGTATCAATTTCAAACCAGAGATCTCTAGATCTAATTGCAAGGGTTAACTCAGCACTTGGCTCTTTATCTGAGACCAAGATATTTCCCTCACCAGCTCCCGTAGTGCCACTGGCAACTGGTCCGCGATCAATAATTAGAACTTTAAGCCCAGCATTGGTCAATGCAAGGGCACAACAGGCACCAACTACGCCTGCGCCTATCACAATGGCATCTGGGTTTTTCATGTGGTAAATCTACTGTCAGTACCCCTTGTTTCACTATAAGCAGTGGGTAACCTCACTAATTGAAGGGCTGGTATGGAGATAATAAATTTAATCGCAATTCCTTTTGTGCTCTTTTTCGCTTGGGCAAAAGGGCGCGGGCTAATCAGTTGGAGCGTCATTACTTACTTCATTGGGTTTTGGGCGATCTTCATTCTGTTATTTGTGAAGGCAAAGCCCATTAAGTTCTATCACATTCCCCAACCAGCAAAGGATTTTATAATTGCTCGTAGCTTTAAAAAGCATCTTAAAGAGATCGAGTATCCAGTTGATCTACAGGGGGAGGTATAAGTTTTCCACATATTTGATTTAATTACCAAAAATAGGTAAAAATATTATTTGATTAGCCAGTGTTTGAATTAAATATAAATCCTGAGCAAAAGCGCGGATTAACTATCCTCTTTGCTCTAACCATAGGTTTAGGTGGGTTTTATTTCTTAAACTCCCGCCCACAGGCCGAGCCAGTAGTAATTCAAGAGATAGCACCAGCAATAACGGAGAGTGCTACTGCCCGGTTAATCATTAATGTTGCTGGTAAGGTAAAAAATCCTGGTGTCTACCAATTACCGCAAGGATCAAGAGTTGTTGATGCCATTGAAGCTGCCGGCAAGCAATTAAAAGGTGTTGATATTAGTGATATAAATTTAGCCAGGATATTAGTTGATGGAGAACAGATACTAGTCGGCGGTAGCAGGGTTGCATCTGGCAAAGCTGCCCCTAAAAAGATAACCGAAGATAACCCATTGGATATTAACCGTGCCAGCATTGCTCAACTAGATACATTGCCAGGTATTGGCCCAGTAACAGCTCAACGGATTATTGATTATCGAACAAAGGTTGGCCGAATTAATACAGTAGATGAGTTAAAGAAGATATCTGGCCTAGGCGGGGCAAAATTCGAAGAGATCAAAAACTTACTGCGCGTTTTGTAGATTACCGACTTCTTTCAATCGGTACTGCCTTATGGCTAGGCGCAGCATTAACTGGGTTTCTACCTAACATAAAAATAACTTTAATCCTTACTTTATTTACACTTGCAGTAATTTATCGAAATAAATCCGTTTCAATCCTGCTGATAGCGGTGATTGCTGGAAGTGGCGCAATTGGCATAAGGCAGGCCGCTTTAAGTAGTGACTTGCTACTAAATAAGTTAAACGAGCAGGTGCTTATTGAAGGTGTTATAAAAAGTGACCCAATCCTAAAAACAGGCAGAGTAGTTGGCTCTCGTAAACTCAATGATGGTTTTAGTTGTCTATTTAAGCTGCTTAAAGTTGATGGAGTTAATACAGATCTGCCAATTAGGCTCTACTTTGACAGGGATGAAAAGTTAGTAATTGATCAGATGATTTCAACTAAAGCCAGGCTAGTTAAGAGCCGGGAGCAAAAAGTTGCAGCACTTGCAATTTCAAGTGACCAGATTGAGGTATTAAAGCAGCATAGGAAGAT